>CAZYYP010000028.1:0-23538 GCA_964651695.1 uncultured Gaiellales bacterium
GCGCTCGACACGTCCGAGTTCGAGCCCGCGATCGTCGGTCAGTCCGAAGAGGTCTGGCTCGACCAGCAACAGTGCCAGGACTTCGACTGGGGCGACTGAGCCCGTTTCGGGTGAACACTCGCCCGATCCCGCTCGCCTGATTGTCGTGTGACCCGCCGCCCTGCGGCGCCTGTATCCGTGTTGAGACGCGTGCTCCCAGCCCTGGCGGCGCTCGTCGCTGCTCTCGCAGTGCCCGCGCCGGCGGCCTTTGCCGACCCCCTCTGCCCGGCGCTCGTCCCCACGGCCCCGGTGCCGGTGGAGTTCGCGGACGGCTCCGTCGCATTCCGGCAGGCGGTCTTCGCGCGGCCCGGGCTGACGGTGGCCTCGACCGGAGTGCCGGTCGCGAAGGCGCTGCGCGACGCGGGGGCGTCGACCGCCTACTGGGAGATGAGCCTCCCGAGCCTCGTCGGGACGCCGAGCGCGCCGGCCGACCCCGCGAGCATGGATGCGGTGGCCGCGGCCGAGGTGCAGAAGGCGCAGGCCTCGACCGCGTGCCCGAACCCCCTGATCGCGCTCAACGAGCTGCTCGGCTCGGACGTCGCGGGGCCGCTCCCGGCAGCCGCGCAGCAGTACCGCGACGCGGTACTCGCGCTCATGCGCGCCCTCGCAGCCGACGGTGCCACGCCGTTCCTGCTCCTGCCGCGGCGTTTCACGGTCACGGGCACGGAGGACTGGTGGCAGCAGGTCGCCCAGGTCGGCTGGCTCGTGCCGGAGGCGTACACCCCCGCGCCGAGCCTGTGGAGCATCGGCGATCCGTTCCTGATCAGCCGGGAGATCCGTGTCGGCTTCCGCGAATGGCTCGGCCGCCTCACCGCGATCGGCATTCCGGCCGCGCGCCTCGGTCTCATGCTCGGGTTCCAGTCGGGCGACTCCGCGGGCGGCAGGGCCGGGCTCCAGCCGACCTCGGCCTGGCTCGACATCGTCAAGCTGCAGTCGCAGGCCGCCATGGCCGTCGCCCGCGAGCTCGGGCTCTCGACCGTCTGGTCGTGGGGCTGGGGGACGTTCGCCGCGCCCGCGAGCGCGGACCCCGACAAGCAGGCGGCAGCCTGCACCTACCTGTGGGCGCGCGACCAGACGCTCTGCAACGCGCCGGCCCTCGCCGTGCCCGGCTTCGACGCCGACCTCACGGCCGGCGCGTTCAACCTCTCCGCAACGCTCCAATGCAGCTACACCGGCGGCTCGTTCACGACCGCCGAGCTGACAGCGCTCACCTCAGCGGGCGTCACGAGCGCGAGCGCGCTCACGGCGCTGCTCGAGCGCAGCCTGGTGCGGGCCAAGACGACGGTCGGCCCGACGGCGCTCCTGCGCGCCGAGCGCAGCGTGATCGCCGGCCAGTTCGACGGCAAGCGCGGGGAGTACCGGCAGTTCCTGCAGGGCGAGGGGGCGACGCCGGGCGTCGCGCGCGACGTGATTCGCGATCAGTTGCTGGAGGCGAAGCTCGCACGCGGGCTGCGCGTCACGCCGATCACGGGCCCCGATGTCACGGCATTCATGCACGCACACGCCGGCACGCGGACGCGCAGCGTCGAGACGCTGCGGCCGGTGCGCTGGCTCGTGGGCCAGAAGCGCGGCGTGGCGATCCCGGGGCTCGCGCCGCCCTCCGTGCTCACGGCAGCTCCGGGTTCGACGGTGCTCGTGCACGCCGAGGACGGCCCGGTGCGCGTGCGGGTGCTCGGGCCGAAGGTGCGCCTGCCCGACGCCGAGCGCTCGAAGGCACGGCTTGCGGTGCGCGCGCTCCTGCTCGCCGAGGCACGGCGTGCAGCCCTGCGTGCCTGGCTCGCCGGCGCCGAGCAGGCGGCGGTCGATACGGCGCTCTGCCGCGCCGACGCCGTGCCGGTCACCGGTCGCAGCGGGCTGCTGCAGCGCTGGCCGCAGCTACGGCTGCAGCCGTAGCTGCGACCGCGCGGACCGCCGTGCCTGCTACTCGATGATCGCCTGGGTGGTCGATGTCATCGTCCCCGAGGCGAGGGTGACACCGATGACGTCGAGCTTCCACGGGTAGGTGACCGTCACCTGCACGCGGTCGTGGGCCTCCCACAGCGTGCCGTTGGGGTTGTCCTTGCTGTCGAGGCCGGTCACCGTGATGCCGATCTTCGAGGGATCGAGAAGCGCGTTCGAGCTCTTGACGGCGGTGGTCACGGCGGCCGCGACGGAGGTCGACACGGCGTTGCCGGTACCGCGCGTGACCGAGCCCTGGCGCGAGCCGTCGCGCGCCGCGTGCTGGAGCGCCACGTAGTCGCCGTAGAGGGTCGCGACCTGGAGCAGGCCGAAGACGATGATGAAGAACACGGTCGCGCAGATCGCGAACTCGACCGCCGTCTGGCCGCGCTCGCCGCGCAGGCGGAGGCGTTTCACGAGCCCTGCTTATGCACGCGCATGTCGTCGCTGACGCTCATCGTGCCCGAGGTCACGGCGACGCCGAAGAGGCTGAGCGAATACGGAGCGCTCACGGTCGCCCGGACGCGCGACCCCGCGGTCCAGGTCGTCACGGCCGTGATCGCCACGCTCATCCCGGGGACGCTCGCCGAGTTCGTCGCGGCGAACACGCCGTCCGACTGTGCGGCGGTGAACGACGCCGCGTCGCCCGTCGTCGTCGGAGCACCCGAGATCGCCGCGGCGCGAGCGCCCTCGCGGGCCGCCTCCGAGAGATCGATGTAGTTCGAGAACACCTGCCCGATCTGCCAGACCGCGAGCAGCATCAGGCAGAGGAAGCCGGCGCACAGGCTGAGCTCGACGAGCGCCTGGCCGTCCTCGCGGCGGGTGAGGCGGCGGAGCCTAGAAACCATCGTCCACCAGCCGGCTGGATCCGGAGCCGATGTCGGTCGCGATCGCCGAGAAGATCGTGTCGAGCTGACCGGCGCTCGGCTGGTTGTAGAAGTCGCCCGGCGAGGCGATCTGCGAGAGCGTGTTGTACGAGGTGATGGACGGGCTCTCGTCGGTGTTGCTCGCGTAGTGGTAGCAGCCCGCCGTGCCGGCCGTGCAGGACACCCAGTTGTTCTGGGCGTTCCGCTTGTGGAAGTCGCCGCTCGTGCAGTTGACGTTGCTGCCGAGGGCGTAGCCGATGCTGTAGATCGTCACGCCCGCCGCCTTGTAGGTGTTGGCCAGGTTGATCGCGGTATGGCAGGGCTGCTGGTCGTCCGCGTTGTCCTGCGGATAGGCCGTCGCGGGTCCGTAGACGCTGCCGATGTTCGCCTCGCCGTCGGTCAGGAAGACGATGAAGTCGGGCACGTTGGGACGGCCGTGGGCCGCGAGCTCGGCCTTCGCCTGACGGAGCGCCTCGCTGTAGGAGGTGTTGCCGCCGGCTTGGATACACGAGTTGCTGTCGCCGTCGTCCGTGTGGAGGTACAGGCCGGAGGAGGTGTTGAGCGTGCCGTCGGCGTTCTGGTAGCTACCGTTGATCGTGTCGGTCACGTATCCGCGCGTCGCGGTGTCGTAGCCGTCGTACCCGTTGCCGCCGAGTGAGTTGTACGGCGCTGCGCACGGACTCGTGGCGGTCGTCTGCACGGGCGGGAACGCCACCATGCCGACCTGCGCGTAGGGCGGATTGAGAATCCCGAGCATGGTGCGGATGCCGTCCTTGGCGTTGTCGAGGTCGATGCAGTTGCCCTGGCTGTCCGTCGGGCTGCACATCGAACCCGTGCGGTCGACCGCAAGCACGACGTCGACGGGCGTCGATGAGCACGGGCTGCACGCGTTGGCGTGCGCGGCGACGTTGAAGTGCGTAATCCCGAAGATCCTGGCGAACCAGGTATTCGTGCTCCCGGTGCCGTTGACGATGAGCTCGTTCGGGTTCACGTTCGCGACGCAGCCGGTGGCGAGGATGGCGGTCGCGGTGCACTTGGTCGTGTAGGTGAAGCTCAGGCTGGAGAGGTTCGCGGGCGTGTCGGCGGCGGCATAGGAGGTCGCGGTGGCGACAGCGGTCGCCGCGTTCGGGAGATCCTGGGCACCGGCGAGCGCGGCGGCATCGGTCGCGCTCTGCAACTGGCGCTTGGCGTAGTACGCGTAGCCGACGTCGATCGCGAAGGCGGAGATGCCGAGCAACGCGACCAGCGCAAGCGCAACGATCGCGAGGACCTGCCCGCGCTCTCCCCGTGCCTTCCGCATCCCGACTCCTCCGATCCCGTTGGCGGAGCCGCGTCCGAGACGCGGCCCTGTTCGCAGATTCGGTCAGGATTCGACAGGCGTCATCACCCCTTTGGGGGTTCAGTTGCGCGGGACGGCTCGCCAGGCCGGCCCGTAGCTCACAAGAGGGATGTCACGACGCTGTCCAGAGCGCGTCGTGCCCGAGCGCCTGCCGGCGGGCTTTGCCGGCCACGGTCAGGCGGATCAGATCGTCTTCCGCCGCGGCCATGTCGGGCTCGGTCGTCGTATCGGCGAGCACGCGCGCGACCTCGGCGGTCGTCAGGCCGCCCGGATAGGCGGCGAGCAGATCCTCGAGCGCCGGCACGGGCAGTCGCTCGGCCCGGGGGACGAGGTTCATGACGAGGACGTCGACGGCCTCGAAGGGCTGGAAGCCGGGCGCCACGAGCTCGCGGCCTCCGGCGCGCAGGACGATGCTCGGCGCCGTGTAGCGGTCGGGGCCGTCGCTGGCCGCCGTGCGGCCGAGCGTGACGGCAAAGCGCGCGGGCGAGCGGGTCTCGGCGCGGTCGCGCTGGTAGGCCTCCTCGACCTCCTGCGAGCGCGCATCGGCCAGCGCGCGCTCGGCGTCGAGCCCGTCGATGCTGCCGGCCACCTCGCGCAGCGCGTCGTCCTCATCCATCACGAGGTCGGTCGTGAACCACGCGAAGCGCAGGGCGCGCAGCACTGCTTCCGCCTGGGGAATGCCCTGGAGCTCGGCGGCCTTGACGAGGCGGCACGCCCGGCCGGTGCCGAACGGCCGCGGCCGCGGACCGGTGGACATCGGCATCCCGCGCCGGCGGAAGCGCCGTCGCCCGAGCGAGGCGCCCTCAGCCGTGTAGCCCCGCGCGACATACTGCTCGTACGACTCGGAGAGCCCGATCATCACCGTGCGGTAGGTGAGCTGGTCGCCGTAGCGCGCCTCGAGGGTGCGCAGCACCGGCTCGAAGTTGTAGGCCCACGGGCAGGCGGCGTCGGTGTAGTGGGTCACGTCGACGAGGCCGGGCTGCGCAGTGGCAACGGGCGTGCGCCAGGGAGCGGGAAGGCGGAGAAGAGGCATCCCCGTAGCCTTGCAGGCCTTCGCCGATCGCACCGCTATCCGCGGCTGCGCCCGGCGTCGGCGAAGATCGTCGAGAGCGGATCGCGCCAGAGCTTCTGCAACGGGGGTGACGGCGGCGAGTAGCCCAGCGTCCGCCTGGCCGGGCCGACCTCGATCTGCTCGCGGCCGCCCCAGATCCCCGGAAACGACATGGGCCAGGTGAGGCGGGTGACGAGCGCCAGCGGGAAGGCCTGCGGCGTGCCCGAGCCGGCGCGATCGAAGATGCCGAGCAGGTCGTCGAGATGGCTCCCGATGGCGGCGGTGGCGACCGGGCCGATCGTGCTCTCGACGCGCTGGTGCACGAAGGTCGCGACGCGCGGATCGCACCGCCACCAGCGCGGCCGCTCGGTCACGGCGGCAGGCAGGTTGGCATGCGAGCCGAGTGCGACCCATGACACGGGATGTGTGCGCTCGCCGCCCGGATCGGCGACCAGCGTGGCGGCCGTGAACGGGCGCCACTCACCCGCGCAGTGCGCGCTCCAGTCGACGAAGAGCGGGCGCTCGGCGGACATCCCGACGGTGATCGCCTCCCAGTCGCCCTCGTGGTGCTGATGGATGGCGGGGAGCTGGATCCGGTGCCCGCCCGGCAGCGTCACGCCGCGCGGTGTCGAGAGCCAGTCGTCGACCAGGGAGTAGAACCAGTACTGGACGATGACCTCGAGCTTCGGAAACGGCATCGACGGGCTTGGATTCGCAAACCACGCGGGGGCGCTCCCGGTCGCAGGGTGGCGGCGGACGACGCGGGCGTAGATCAGGCGCGGAGCGGCTGCGGGCGCCGGGCAGGGCTTCGCGGCGACGAGTCCGCAGCCGAGGCGGATGGCGTACGCGCACGGCAGGCCGCCGACGCAGCTGCTCCCGCGCGGGATCTCGGCGGGCGTGAGCGGCGCGGGCTGCAGGAGCGACCCCGTACGGCTCACGAGCGTCGCGCCCAGCGCGAGCAGCTCGTCCGCGCTCGTGGGTGCGTACCGCTCGCTGGCATGCAGGACGAGGCGCGGCGCGAAGCGCGCCGCGATCTGGGCGTCGGTGAGCCCGTCGAGCGTCCCGCCCGCGGCCGGCTGAGCTGCACACGCGAACAGGAGCGCGAGGGCGCATACGGTGAAGTGCAGTCGCCGCATGGCGGCAGGATAGGCGCCGCCTGCCACGCCTCCCCGAGATGCGCCCTCAACGGCCGGCCGTCCTGTGCCGATAGCACGTGACAGGCGCCCGCCGGGGGCCCCATCGCCGCATGGATGACCACCTCACCACCGAGCATCACCGGGAACGGCGCTTCCGCGCGCTGCTCGAAGGCGTCCCCGTGTCCGCCTACCGCTGGGAGGCCGGCAGCTCGGGGAGCTGCCTCTACGTGAGCCCGCAGATCGAGGCGATGCTGGGATTCCGTCCGGAGCAGTGGATGGAGGACCCGGAGCTCTGGCTCCAGCGAGTCCACCCGGACGACCGTGAGCGCGTGATGCGCGAGGAACGCGACGCCAAGCGTACGGGCGTCCTCGACAACGAGTACCGCTTCCTGCACGCGGACGGCCACATCGTCTGGGTCCGCGACCAGGCGCGATGGGTTGTCGACGACCAGGGGCAGGCCTGCTTCGAGGGGGTCTTCGCCGACGTGACCGAGCGCAAGCGCACCGAGGCCGAGCTCGCGCACATCGCGCAGCACGATCCGCTGACCGGTCTCGTCAACCGCCGCGAGTTCACGCGCCAGCTGGAGCTCGAGCTCCAGCTCGACGGCTCCGGGTCGTGCGCCGTCCTGTTCGTCGACATCGACCGCTTCAAGCTCGTCAACGACGGTCACGGCCACGAGGCAGGCGATGCCGTGCTCCGTGAAGGGGGCCGGCGGCTCCAGGCCGCGCTCCGCGAGGGCGACGTGCTGTCGCGCTTCGGCGGCGACGAGTTCACGGCCTATCTGCCGGGCTGCGACGCCGCATGCGCCGAGGTCGTGGCGCAGCGCGTGCTCGCCACGCTGGCAGAGCCCTTCGCCGTGACGCGCGCCGAGGTGTATGTGGGCGGCAGCGTCGGCATTGCGGTGAGTGGTGGCGACTCCGCGACGGCGAGCGAGCTGATCCGCGACGCCGATGTCGCGATGTACGCCGCCAAGCAGGGCGGGCGCGGCCGGCTGGCGCTCTTCGACACCAGCCTGCGCGAGGAGTCGGCGCGCCGCGTCGAGATGGTCAGCGCCCTGCACCGGGCGGTCGAGCAAAACGAGATCGAGATGCTCCTGCAGCCGATCGTCGACCTCGGCGACGGGCGTCTCGCCGGCGTCGAGGCGCTTCTGCGCTGGCGCCGCGCAGGGCACCTCGTGCCGCCGCTCGAGTTCGTGCCGCTGGCCGAGGAGGCGGGCCTGATCGCCGGCATCGAGCGCTTCGCCCTCGTCGAGGCGTGCCGGCTCGGGCAGCGCCTCACGGCGCTCCACGGCAGCCCGATCACGCTCAGCGTCAACGTCTCGCCGCGTCACGCGCTGCAGGGCGAGCTCGCCGCGAGCGTGCGCAGCGCGCTCGAGAGCACCGGGTTCGAACCGGGCAACCTGCTCGTCGAGCTGACCGAGAACGAGCGCATCGAGGACATCGAAGGCCTCGCGAGCGTGCTCGGGGCCGTGCGTGCGCTCGGAGTCTCCGTCGCGCTCGACGACTTCGGCACGGGCTGGTCGACGCTCGGGCTGCTGCGACGCGTGCCGTTCGACGCACTCAAGATCGACCGCAGCTTCACCGCGGGACTGCCCGCGAATCGCAGCGACCGCGCACTCGTCGCCGCGATCGTCACGCTCGCGCGCAGCCTCGGAGTACCCGCCGTCGCCGAGGGCATCGAGCGGGAGGAGCAGCACGCCTGGCTGCGCGAGGTCGGGTGCGATCTCGGGCAGGGCTACCTGTTTGCGCGGCCGAGCACCGTCGAGCAACTGGCAGCGTGGCTCGCGCAGCGCGCCGAGGTGCCGGCCCTGGACGTCATTCGCCCGCCCAGAGCTGCCTGACGGCATCCCAGTCCGCGCCGGCTGGATCGGCGCTCGGAGCGAGGAAGCGCGCACCGGGGAACGCGTGCGCGGGCGGGGTGAAGGCGCCGCGCTCGACGAGCCGGCGGATGTTGGCGCGGTAGATCTCGTCGACCGCCTCGTGCTGGAGCGGGTCCTGCTCGAGCCAGAGGTTGGGCGGGTGCACGGGCGCGTCGTACATCCGCTGGAAGAGCTCGGTGCGCAGATCCTTCATCCAGTTCGAGTTGAGGTTCATGACGCGGAACTGCCTCAGCGCCTCGATGTCGACCACGCCGGCCACGAAGCTGTTCGCCCCCGAGACGGTGTGCCCCAGCACGGCGCCGGTGTAGTCGACGATGTGCGAGTTGCCGCCGCCGATGTCGTACGGGTGCTCCATCTGCGGATGCACGTACACCGGGCCGACGTTGGGAGCCACGACGTAGAGGCTGTTGAAGTGCGCGTGCGCTCTGTTCTGCAGCAGCCACGTGCCGCCCGGCTCGCCGGCCTGCGTCATCGGCACGGCCTCGCTCGGCCGGTACACCACCTCGGCGCCTCCGAAGGCGAGTGCGCGCACGGCTTCGGGGTATTCCCCGTCGGAGCAGCAGATGGTGCCGAGGTTGCCGATGTCGTCGGTGCGGAGCACCGGGTAGAAGGCGTCGATGCCGTCGCCGAAGAGCTCGACCCAGCGGTCGTAGACGTCATGCGGCGTGCATGACCGCTCGCGACACCAGAGGTGGTTCTTGGCCGCCTTGTGGACGATCTCGCCGCGCGGCGAGAGCACGAACAGCGTGTTGAAGAAGCGATCGGGCATGACCTCGGGCCAGCGCGCCTTGCACTGCACGACGATGTAGGTCTCGTAGAGGCGCGCGAGCCCGGCCAGCCGCTCGCTCTCCTCGCCCGGAAGGTCGATGAAGAGCTCGCGCGCCGCCGTGACATGCGGGATGTCGAAGATCTCGTCGGTGAACCCCGTCAGGGCCCCCTCGGCGAGTGCGATCAGCTTCACCGGCATGTTGATGCCGATGATCGAGACGGCCGCGTGGATGGCGTCCTCGATGATGTCCAGATTGCGCTGGATGTGACGGCGCTCCGCGATGCCGTGGACGATCGTCGAGAGGCCGACCGCCATGTACGGCGCGACCGGGGTGCGTTCGCTCATGGCGAGGATGCTACGCCGGAGGCGACGGCGGGCGTGCGGCAGCACGGCCGCCGTGCGCGGACTGCGCTCCCGGACGGCGGCTCAGGCGGCGCGCGTCAGGCCGGCCGGCTGCTCCGCCTCCTGGCCGAGCGCCTGGCGCACGAGCCAGCGGAGCTGATCGCCCGAGTACTTGCGCTTCTCGAGCACCGCCGCCTTGCGCTCGCGGAGCAGGCGCCGCTCGCCGCCCGTGAGCTCCCTGCCGGTCAGCACCACGACGGGCAGGTGCCGCGTCTCGACACCCTCCAGCAGGCGCTCGAGCACGCCGAAGCCATCGAGCTTCGGCATCGAGAGATCGAGCACCAGAACGTCGGGCGGGCGGACGGCGATCATGGCGAGCGCCTCGAGGCCGTCGGCGGCCTCGCGCAGCTCGCTGCCGTCGCGTGCGAGTGTCTCGACCACGAGCCGCCGCAGCGCGATGTCGTCGTCGACGACGAGGACGGAAGAGCGCTCGGCCGAGAGGTGGCGGGCGACGGCCTCGCGCAACTGGTCGCCGCCGAAGGGCTTCGCCAGGAATTCGCTCGCACCGAGCGTTGCAGCGGTGCTGCGGCCCTTCTCGCCCGTGCACACGATCACCGGTACGTGCGCGGTGAGCGGATTCGCCTTGAGCTGCACGAGCACTTGCCAGCCGTCGAGCTTGCCGGGCAGGAAGATGTCGAGGCAGATGACGGCGGGCGGGCGCGCCAGGGCGCGCTCCAGCCCGGCCTCGCCCGTCCCCGCGAGCTCGACCTCGAGCCCGTCGAGCGCGAGGCACGCGCTGAGGAGGGTGGCGAGTGCCGGGTCGTCTTCGATTACGAGCACGCGTGCGCGGTTGTCGGCGGCGCTGGCGCGCCAGGCGCTGGGGAGCTCGAACCAGAAGGTGCTGCCGGTGCCTTCGGTACTCTCGAAGCCGATGCGGCCGCCGTGGGCGGTGACGATCTCACGGCAGAGTGCGAGTCCGAGGCCGGTGCCGCCGATCTCGCGGGTGTCGGAGGAGTCGACGCGGAAGAAGCGCGTGAAGACCTGGGCCTGCTGGGAGCCGGGGATGCCGAGTCCGGTGTCGCTGACCTGGACGCGTGCGAAGCCCTCGCGTGGGGTGGCGGTGATCGTGACGGCGCCGCCGGCAGGTGAGTACTTGATCGCGTTGGAGAGCAGGTTGGCGATCACCTGCCCGACGCGGTTTCTGTCGCCGACCATCGCGAGTGGCTGATCGGATGCTTCGAAGGAGAGGGTGTGACGGGTGGACTGTGCGCCGATCAGCTCGACCTGGTGGGCGAGCAGCTCGCCGAGCTCGAATGATTCGAGCGCGAGTGTGAAGCGCCCGGCTTCGATCTTCTGTACGTCGAGGAAGTCGTCGACGAGCCCGGTGAGCCGGCGCGCCTCGCTGTGGATCGTTTCCAGATAGCGCTTGCTGGTGACGTCGTCGAGGCCGTGGTGCATGAGCAGCTCGGCGAATCCGAGCACGCCCGTGAGCGGGGTGCGCAGCTCGTGCGAGACGGTCGCGACGAGCTCGGACTTGAGCCGTGCGGCCTCGCGCTCGGCGGTGATCTCTCGCACCACGATGATGCGGCCGATCAACTCGCCCGCGGAATCGCGCACGGGCCCGGTGTGCCGCTGGAACGCACGCCGGACGTCGGCCAACTCGAAATCGTCCTGCGTTGCGCAGTGGGGATCGGCTGCGATCGTCTCCATGGTCGCGATGTACGACCCCGGATCGGTCAGCCGGTCGGCGATCGCGCGGCCCTCTTGCAGCGTCGCGTACTTGGGGAGTCCGAAGATCTGCGTCGTGAGGTGCTCGATCACGGAGTTCGCGAGCAGCGTCCGCCCCTCGAGGTCGACGAGCCGGATGCCGTCGACGCTCGCATCGAGCAGCGCGCGGTTGATGTCGATGAGACGCTCCAGGGTGACCTGGTGGGCCTCCATCGTGACCTGCTGCGCCTCCATGGAGACCTGGTGGGCCTCCATCGTGACCTGCTGCGCCTTCAGCTCATCGGACTCGATCCCGAGCGCCGTGTTCTCGCGCTCGAGGCTCGCATTGCTGCGGTTCTCCGGTACGTCGCCCGTGGCCGGCGCCGGGCGCGTCGTGGAGCTTCGCTCGGGAGGCTCGCTCACGTTCCCAGGACATCCTCGACGAGTGACGCGAGCCCGATCGGGCTGAACGGCTTCGTGAGGTAGTGCGTGGCGCCTGCGAGGTTCATCGCCTCGCGATCCGATGCCTGCGCCCGCGCCGTGAGCATGATCACCGGCGTCGCCGCCGTGGCCGGATCCGCGCGCAGCTCACGCAGGACGTCGCTGCCGCTGCGGCCCGGCATCATCATGTCGAGCAGGATGAGGTCGGGATGGTCGCTGCGCGTGCGGGCCAGCGCCTCGTCTCCGTCGCACGCCTCCACGACCGTGTAGTTCCCCTGGTCGAGCGTCGCCCGGACGAGCATGCGGAGCACCGGTTCGTCGTCACAGACGAGCACGGTCGGACGCACGTCCCGGGTGGGGAGAACGTTGCTCATATGTCCCCATCGGCACGACGTACGGGAACGTGAGGCTCGGTTTTCGTCCGGCGGTGCGAACGACGGTCTGGATCAGGACGGCGTGGAGCAGAGCGCGAGCACATCCGCGAAGCGGTGGGCGGCGAGCGCGCCGTAGAGCTGGTGGCGCGAGAGCTTCGCACGCGTCGTAGCCGGGCTCGACAGGCCGCAGAGGAAGCGCGCCAGCTGCCGCTGCTGGCCGAGCGCGTCGGGTTCCTCGGCGCGCAGCGCGGCGAGCTGGACGGGCCCGACGATGCTCCCGGGCGCCGGCAGGGGACTCGCGGGCGGCATCTCGGCCCGGCCGGAGAGGCAGTGGCTGCAGTGACCGCACACCTCCGGGCGCTCCTCGCCGAAGTAGGCGACGAGCACCCGGACCTGGCACTCGTCGGCTGTCACGAGCGCGAGCACACGCTGGATGCGCTCGATCTCGGCTGCCTCGCGGCGCTCGAAACGCACGAGCATCTCGTCGACGAGCGCCGCTTCATCGCCGGCGACGGCGAGCACCGCATAGCGCTGACGGGGCTCTGCGGGCTGGAGCTCGACCAGTCCCTGGTCCTCGAGGTAGCCGAGTGCCGCGACGACGCGCGAGCGCTCCTCGCCGAGTGTCGCGGCGACGGTGTCGGGCGCGAGGGTCGTCCAGATCCGCCCCTGCTTGCCGGCGGCGACGATGCGGTGGAGAAACCGCGAGCGCGCGGGGTCGAAGCCCGCGAAGAGCTCGCCGAAGCCGGCATCGCCCAGCGGGCGTATGCGGTAGCCCGCGTGGAACGGTGTGCCCTGACGCAGCAGCCCTGCGAGCTCGAGGTAGGTGAGGAGCGTCTTGAGCACGAGCGGGCGCACGTCGAAGCGTGCCGAGGTGTCGTACTCGGCGACGACGAGCTCGTCGCCCGGGCCGCCCGCGAGCAACTCGCCGAGCAGTGCCGCGAGCGCTTCGCGGCTCGGCGTGTCGCCGTAGGCGAAGTTCTCGAGCACGGGCACGTCGTCGGGGCACGCGAGCACCTCGCACACCGACGGCGCCCCGTCGCGCCCTGCACGGCCGATCTCCTGCGCATAGCTCTCGAGGCCCTTGGGCAGGTTGTAGTGGTAGACGTAGCGCACGTCGGCCTTGTCGATGCCCATGCCGAACGCGATCGTCGCGACCACGATGCCGGCATCGGCCGCCGCCCACCAGTCCTGCGTCGCCGCGCGGTCGTCGTCCTTCATGCCGGCGTGATACGGACGCGCCGGCAGACCTCTGCGCGCCAGGAGCTCGGCGATCCGCAGTGCCGTGCGCTGCAGCGTGACGTAGACGATCGCCGAACCCGGCGGGCGCGAGCGCAGGCGCTCGACCAGGATGTCGTCACGCTCGTGCGCTCGCACCGGCGTCATCAGCATCGTCAGGTTGGGGCGGTAGGCCCCGGTCGCGATGGCGTCGGCGGGCGCGATTCCGAAGCCGGCACAGATGTCGGCGACGACGGCCGGCGTGGCCGTCGCCGTCAGCGCCAGCACGCGCGCGGCGCCGAGCTCGCGGGCGCGCTGTGCGAGCTTGAGGTAGTCGGGGCGGAAGTTGTGGCCCCATTCCGAGATGCAGTGCGCCTCGTCGACGGCGAAGAGCGCGATCTGCACGCCGGCCAGCTGCGCGACGAAACGCTCGTTGTTGAAGCGCTCGGGCGCGACGTAGAGCAGCCGGAGCTCGCCCCGGCGCAGCCGGTCGGTGACGTCGCGCAGCTCGTCGAGCGAGAGGCTCGAGTCGATGCGAGCGGCCGGGACACCGAGTGCCTCGAGCGCGTCGATCTGATCCTTCATGAGCGCGATCAGCGGCGACACCACGACCGTTACGCCATCCAGCAGCAGCGCGGGCAGCTGGTAGCAGAGGCTCTTGCCCGCCCCGGTGGGGAAGACCGCGAGCGCGCTGCGGCCGGCGAGCAGCGCCTCGATGATCGCGGCCTGGCCCGGGCGGAACCCGGAGAGGCCGAAGCGCGCGGCGAGCAGGCGCTGCGCTTCGTCCAGCGAGGGCGCGGAGGTGTCGGCAGGCATCACGGCCGACCGTAGCTTGGGTGCGCGCCGAGCGGCGGCGCGGCGTGGCACTCCCGGCGCGTGCCTCCCCGGTGCGGCGCGCTACCGTCCCGATCGGCACGGACATCGAAGCGGAGGTCGGGGATGGGTCGCTTGGCCATGGTGACGGGTGCCTCGTCGGGGATCGGCGCGGCATATGCGGCGCGGCTCGCCGAGGACGGGTGGGACCTCGTCCTCGTCGCGCGTCGCCGCGATCGGCTCGAGGAGGTCGCGGCGCGGCTGACGGGGGATCACGGCGTCCAGGTGCGGGTGCTCGCGGCCGATCTGTCGGACGCGGCGGATCTCGCAGCGGTGAGCGCGGAGGCCTCCGGCCTCGGCCTGGGCATGCTCGTGAACAACGCTGCGCTCGCCCACTACATGCCGTTCGCGGCGCTGCCGGATCAGAAGGCGCGCGAGCTCGTCGACCTCAACGTGCTCGCGCCCGTCCTGCTCACCCGAGCGGTCGTCGCCGGCATGGTGGAGCGCGGCGCGGGTGCCGTGATCAACCTGGCGTCGCTGCTCGCGTTCAGCGGGACGTGGGACAA
This sequence comes from uncultured Gaiellales bacterium, assembly GCA_964651695.1. Lineage (GTDB taxonomy): Bacteria > Actinomycetota > Thermoleophilia > Gaiellales > JALYLC01 > JALYLC01. Next base: position 14,477 of record CAZYYP010000028.1, read on the forward strand.
CGACTACCTGCCGAAGCGCGCGGTCTACGCGGCGAGCAAGGCGTTCCTCGTGACCTTCACGCAGATCCTCGCGAGCGAGCTGCGCGGCAGCGGCGTGCGCGTCCAGGTCGTCTGCCCGGGGCTCGTGCGCTCCGAGTTCCACACGCGCCAGGGTCTCGACATGAGCGCGGTGCCGCGGATGGAGCCCGCCTCGCTCGTACAGGCGAGCCTCGCCGATCTCGAGCGCGGCATCGTCGTCTCGATCCCGGGGGCCGGCGACGACACGGCGCTGCGGGAGATCGAGACGGCGGCTGCCGCGCTGGTGCCCGCGACACGCGCTGTCGAGCTCCCGGCGCGCTACCGGTAGGAGCCGCATGGGTGGGCCTGCCGCGGGCGAGAGGGGCGTGCGTGGAACCACATGAACGACTACGCCGATGCCAAGGGGCCCGTGCTCGCCGAGATCCCTGCGCGCGCCGTCGCCGAGCGCCCGTCACGACGGCGCGGGCGGGCCGAGTTCGGCCAGGCGGCGCTCGAGGAGCCGGCGCTCCGCGTCGTCGTGGACGAGCTCCAGCGCGCGCAGGTAGGCGACGCGGGCCTCGGTCGTCCGGTCGAGACGGCGCAGGAGCTCGCCGCGCGTCGAGTGCAGATAGCGGTAGCCGCCGAGGTCGATGCGGTCGGCGATCTCGAGCCCCGCCTCGGGCCCCTCGGCCTCGGCCACGGCGACGGCCCGGCTGAGCTCGACGACGGGTGATCCGGTGAGGCGCGCGAGCTCGCCGTAGAGCGCGGCGATCTGCGCCCAGTCGCGCGCCTCGTCGGTGTGCAGCGACGCGATCGCCGCCTGCAGGACATACGGCCCGCGACCGTGCAGCGCGAGGGCCCGGTCAAGCTCCGCGCGGCCCGCGGCGATCGTCACCGTGTTCCAGCGCGCGGAGTCCTGATCGGCGAGCAGGACGAGGTCGCCCGCGTCGAAGCGCGCCCCGCGGCGGCCCTCGTGGAGCAGCATCATCGCGAGCAGTCCGTGCACCTCGGGCTCGTCGGGCATCAGCTCGGCGAGCGCCCGGCCGAGCCGCAGCGCCTCGTCGGCCAGCTCGCCACGGCCGCCGTAGCCCTCGTTGAAGATCAGGTAGACAACGGCGAGCACCGCGGCGACCCGGTCGGGCAGGAGGTGCACGGGAGGCACGCGGAACGGGATGCCGGCCGCCTTGATCTTGTGCTTCGCCCGTACCAGGCGCTGTGCCATCGTCGCCTCGGGCGTGAGGAAGGCGCGTGCGATCTCAGCAGTCGTCAGCCCTCCGAGCGTGCGCAGCGTGAGTGCGACCTGCGCGTCGATCGCCAGCGCCGGGTGACAGCAGGTGAACACGAGCTCGAGTCGCTCGTCGGGCACGGTCGCGACGTCCACGTGATCCTCCACTGCCTCGCGTAGCTCGAGCAGCCGGGTCTTCGCGGCGAGCGTGCGATCGCGGCGGAGGCGCTCGAGCGCCCGGTTGCGTGCCGTCGTCACGAGCCACGCCCCCGGGTTGCTCGGGACGCCGTCGCGCGGCCAGCGTGCGGCGGCGATCGCGAAGGCATCCTGCGTGGCTTCCTCGGCGAGGTCGAAGTCGCCGAGGAAGCCGATCAGCGCAGCGAGGACGCGCCCCCATTCGTCGCGGAACGTCTGCTCGAGAACCTCTACCACTCGGAGATCGGACGCACCTCGACCGCGCCGCCCATGCGCGCGGCCGGGATCTGCGACGCCAGGTCGATGGCGGCGTCGAGGTCGTCGGCCTCGAAGAAGAGGTAGCCGCCGATCGCCTCCTTGATCTCCGCGAACGGACCGTCGGTCGTCAGCGTCCTGCCATCCTGCACCCGCACGGTCGTGGCGGTCTCGGGCGGCTGCATCTGCACGCCCGCGGTCACGGCGGGATTCTCGTTGAGCGCCTTGTACGCGCCGTAGACCGCGTTCTGCTCGTCCTGCGACAGGCGCGCCCACGCCTCCGCGTCGTGCGGCGTCGGGGTGTCGCCCTGGTGGATCAGCAGCATGTACTTCATCGTGGCCTCCTGCTCGGGATGTTCGCCTATAGATGCACGGGGCGCCGCGAAATCGACACATCGCAGCGCGACGATGCCCGGCGCTGCGGCGACGAGTCGTTTCCTGCGGCGCGACGTCTGAGAGCGAGCGCCCGCTGCGCCGGCAGCCGGCGGTCAGCGGATGATCGCGAACGAGTCGCTGCCGGAGTTGCCGCTCGTCGGAAGCTGCACGGTCTTGACGCCGAGGCGCTGCTGCCCCGGTCGCCAGACGGCCACGAAGGTGCGCTCGTCGTCCCGGCCGAGCAGCACGAGCCGGCCGTCGTGCGTCCATTCCATGCTGGTGGCCTTGAGGTGGACGTACGCCGGCATGCCGGGCAGATGGGTCAGCGCCCCGGTTCGCGTGTCGAGGATCCAGACGTCGAGCACCTGCTCCGACCCCTGCTGGTAGGCGGGATCGCCGAAGCCGATCGCGATGTAGCGGCCCCGCGGGTCGACGGCGGGCTCGTCCAGCCCGCCGATCGCACTCGGCCATCCGAACCGGCGCTCCGCGTGGGTCGCGGTGTCCATGAGCGTGAACCGGTATCCGGGCGCGTCGGCGTAGCCGGGTCCGGCGAGCAGGATGCGGCGCCCGGCCACGGCCAGCACGCCCTGGCCCGTCCGGAGGACGGTCCGGCCCGTGCGTGGATCGATGATCCGCGTGCGGTTCACGACGAGCCCGAGCGCACCCGCCGGCGACACGGTCGAGGTGCACGGGATCGCGCGCTGGGCGCTCGCCCGTCCGCCGAGGCCGATCCATCGCAGCTGACAGTGGGAGGCGCTCATGACACGCGTCGTCCAGACGCCCTGACCACGTGTCTCGGGCGCCACGTCGATCGAGCCCAGGCCCAGGTAGGAGACGGTCGCCTGCCCGCTGCGGACGGCGTAGAGGTGGGCGTTGCGGGCGTAGCGCGGTCCGGAGGAGCCGGAGACGAGCGGGTCGGCGACCACGACCGCGGCGCGCGCCGACACTCCGGTGACGACGACGACCGGGCCGCCGTTGGCGGCATCGACGCCGACCAGTCGGGTCACGGATCCCGTGTCGACGTCGAGCACGAACGGCTTGCCGTCGGCGACGACGAGATGCAGCCCCGTGGTTCCCGGGAGCGGGTTCCCTCGCAGCGTCACCGGGTCGCGTGCAGCGTGCGCCTGCGGAGCGAGCGACTGCGCCGGGGCGCTCTGTGAACCGGGTGCGCCGAGCGCGAGCACTCCCATGACCAGCGTGGCCGGCGCGAGCCGCATGTGGCTGCGGCGGCGTGCGCGCGGGCGAGGGCGCCGGTCCGGCGTGCGCACGAGGTCCACGGTGCTACTACAGCACACCCGCCATTCAGGTTCCCGCCCCGCCCAGGCGCCGTGCGGTGCGCATGGCCCGTGCGCGGGCGTAGTGTCACCGCCATGCGCGTGCGCTCCGTGGTCGTGGCCGTCGCCCTCGCGACGTCGTTGCTGTGCTTGCCAGGAGCGTCCGGCGCAGGCCGGGCGCGAACCGCGGCGCTCGCCGAGCGGGGAGGAGGGGGGACGCAGCGCGTCTCCTGCGCGCCCGCGGCGCCAGCGCGCTTCACGCCGTTCGCGGCGCCTCGCGCCCCCGCCGGGGAGGTGCGCATCCCGCTTCGCCTGCGTCGTCTCGAATTCGGCGACGCGCTCGCGGAGCTGCACGCGCTCGGGCTCTACGCCGAGGTGCCGAGCGGATGGCCGGCGCAGGTCCCGGGGAGCGGCTCATTCGGTGTCGGCGCGATGTACCCCGGGCCAGGGAGCCTGGTTCCCGCGCACTCCATCGTGCGCTTCACGGCACTCGGCGGCGGCCCGTTCCCCAGCCCCACCGTGCCGGATCAGCACCCGCGCTGGGTGATCGTCCCCGACCTCATCGGCCTGCCGTGGCCCGTCGCCCAGGCGTGTGCGACCGGCTGGTGGTACCACATCACCCGCGTCGCGCCGCTCAGCGCCGCCGGCAGCACGCACGGCCCCGGCGCCTTCGTCGTCGCGACGCAGCGCCCGGCGGCCGGCACCCGTCTGCCGTGGGGCGGAACGCGGATCACGGGCGGCGGCTACCGGCCGACCGCCGTCGAGGTGACCATCCGCACGCTCGACCAGCACGCGGCGCTGCCGGCGGATGCCGACGGCCCGCTCGCGCGCATCGCGACCATCGAGCTGCGCTCGCAGCGGCTCGGGCGAGCCAACGCCTCCTCCGCGGCAAGCTCGGCGGGCGTGTCGCTGGCGCTGGTGCTCGACTCCGTGCCCTGGCCGCTCCCGGAGCAACCGCTGCAGCCCGCGCGCTGCGCCGATCCGCTGACCGTCGTCGTGCGCCTCCGCACGGGCCGGCGAATCCACTACGGGCCGTGCCGGAGACCAACGGCGCTCGACCGGCTCGCGGGAGTGCTGCTCGAGGCACACCTGTTCCGCCACCCTCCGGGGGCGCCGGGCGTCCCGTTCCCGCACCCGGTGCGAGCGGCCTACCTGGTCACGGCTCAGGGTGCGCGCAGCGCGTGGTTCACGCCGGGCGGGAGCGTCGCGCAACCGATCACCTATCCGCTCCGGCTCATCACACGGGCGCTCGCCGACGTGCTGCACGGCGGCCCGAACGGCACGCCGATCGGGAGCCGGGCGTGCGGCAGCGCGCCCTGGCTCGTGCTCGTCCTTCCGAGCGGACGGCTCGCTCGCTACGGCGCCTGCGCGCAACCCGCGGCGGTCGAGCGCCTGCGCGGCGCCATGCAGTACGCCGCGACCCATCGCGCACCGGCGGTGCTCGCGTGGCCCGTGAAGCGGTGAGCAAGCAAGCGTCGGTGCGGGTCGGGAGACACGTTGCCGCTGACGGGCAACGATCCACACACCGGTGTCACAACGACGCCGGGCAGCGTGTGCCAACCACCCGTCGTGCGTCAGCGCGGCGGGGTCTCGGCCGGCCCGTCTCGCCCGGAGCCGTCGAGCAGCCCCACGAGCGCCTCGGCGATCCGTGCCGGCGCGGGCGGACATCCGGGGATGCGCAGGTCGACCGGCAGGATGTCCTCGAGGCGGCCGGCGATCGCACCGGGCAGCGCGAGCACGCCGCAGTTCAGCGCGCAGTCGCCGAGGGCGGCGACGCGGCGTGGCTCCGGCATCGCCGCATACGCGGCCAGCAGCGCATCGTGCATCCGCGTCGTGACCACGCCCGTGACGAGGAGCACGTCGGCATGCCGCGGTGAGGCGACGATGTTCAGGCCGAACCGCTGGAGGTCGTAGTAGGGGCTCGTGACGAGCGTGAGCTCGTGTTCGCAGCCGTTGCACGAGCCCGCGTCGACGTGACGGAGGGCGAGCGACCCGCCGCGCCCGGGCGCCGGGAGGTCGATCTGCCGGCGGAGGTGCCGGAGGTCGCGGAGCAGGGCGAACATCAGCGATCCGCGCAGGCGTAGCAGAGCTCGAAGCTCTTGTTGACGAGGGGGAAGTCGGGCAGGAGATTGCCGGGTACGACGCGTGCGAGGACAGGCCAGTTCGCGTACGACCCCGAGCGCAGGTGCATCCTCCCGATATCGTTTCCGGCGCGCTCGAGGGCGCAGATCGTGGCTCCTCTCGGGCTCTCGATGCGCGCCACCGCGCTGGCGAGCGGCGGCGCATCGAGGGTGCACGCAGCGGGTGCGATGGACTCTGCGAGCAGTCCGTCGAGCAGGGCATAGGTCTGGCGGAGTTCCGCCTCCCGCTGCTCCAGCCGGGCGCGGACGTCACCGGCCGAACGCTCGCTCACGACGGGCGCGAACCCGTCGTAGGCGAGCAGCCCGCCGCCGTCGGCGCGCGCGTCTTCGGCGATCCCCGAAGCGCGTGCCGCCGGCCCCGTGGCACCCCAGGCGAGCGCATCGTCGCGGGCGAGCACGCCGATGTCGATCAGGCGGTCCTGGAACGACGTGTTGAAGGCGAGCTCGCGCCAACTCGTTCCCGTGGCCTCGCGCAGCCGATTGAGCGTCGCGCGCGCAGCGCGCCGGACATCGGCGTCGAGCGCGAGGCTACTCCCGCCGACCTGCACGCTGTCGAACAGCAGGCGGTGACCGGTCAACTCGGCGTTCAGGCGTCGCGCGTCCTCGCACAGCGCGGCGAACCGCTGTGTGCCTGCGGCGAGGCCGGCGCCGGCACACACGGCGGCGATGTCGTTGAGGTGATTCCAGAGCCGTTCGAGCTCGAGCAGCAGCGTGCGCGCTCGCGCGATCTCGCTGGAGGACCGGAGCCCGAGCAGGCGCTCCGCGGCGTGCGCATAGGCCACGCGATTGGTCACCGCACACCCTCCGCACGCGCGGGCGGCATAGGCGATCGCCTGCTCGAGCGGCACTCCCTGCGCGGCGGCTTCCAGGCCGCGGTGCTTGTAGAACAGCCGGACGTCGAGGTACAGGATGCGATCGCCGACGACGTGGAAGCGGAAGTGCCCCGATTCGATCACGCCTGCGTGGACCGGGCCGACGGCCACCTGGTAGGCATCCCGCCCCGAGACGGGCACCGTCCAGCGGGCGAGATCGGGGGGGTGGTCGACGAGAGGCCGCAAGGGATCGTGGCCGTCGAACCCGATGCCGTGCAGGTCGTGCGCCTCGCGCTCGGCCCATTCGGCGGCGGGTGCGAGGTCGACGATGCTCGGGACCCGGGCGTCGTCTGCAGCCGCCGTCTCGCACCGCAGCGCGCCGCCGGGCAGTCGCAACACGGTGCGGATCACCGCGTGCCCGTCGTCGCTGCTCGCGTAGAGGCTGCCGAAACGCGCGCCGGCAGCCAGTGCCTCGGCAATCCGCGCGCGGTACTCGGCTCCGCCGCTCACGCCAGGCCTCGCACGAGCGCGTCTCCGATGGACGAGCCAGGGAGCGCCAGGGCGGCGGCGGTGAGCGCGGGCAGCAGGACGAGGCAGCCCGCAGCGATCGCCATCACCGGGCGACGGCCTGCGGGGGTACCCGTGCGGGCGCCGCGCCGTCGCCCGGCGACGGCTTCGATGAGCGCATGGCAGAGACCGAGGAAGCCGAACGCGAGGAGGATCAGCGCGACGACTGCGGCGACGGTGTAGCCGGCCCGGAATCCGCCGATCGCGATCATCAGCTCCGAGACGAAGAGCGGCGAGGGCGGAAGGCCGGCGAGTGCTGCGAGCGAGCCCCCGACGATCGTGCCGGTGCGCGCGTCGGTCCGCGCCACCCCGTGAGGCCCGTGCGAGGCCGTCGAGGGCTGCACCTCGAGCAGTGGCAGTGCAACGTAGAAACCGAGCGATTTCGCGAGCGCGTGGCCCGCCACGTGAACGATCACGCCGGCCAGTGCCAGCGGACCCCCGAATCCGATGCCGAGCGCGATCACGCCCATGTGCTCCAGGCTCGAGTATGCGAGCAGCCGCTTCCATGGCAGCGACCGCCACAGGAACGGAACGGCGACCGCCAGTGACGCGAGGCCGAAGAAGATGAACACGTGGCGGGAGGTGGCCGTGCCCACCGCGGTCGCGAGCGCTTGCTGGACGCGCCAGGCCACCAGCAGCACCGTCGGTAGCAGGGCGGCGGAGAGCAGCGCCGACACCGGCGCGGGCGCCTCGGAGTGTGCGTCGGGGAGCCAGTTGTGCACGGGTGCCCAGCCGATCTTGGCTGCCAGCCCCACGAGCAGGAGGAGGTACGCGAGCAGGGCGAGTTGATGGTCGAGAGCGGGCGCGGCGGCGTGGATGCTCTCGTACGACAGTCCGAGCGGGCCGCCGGCGCGGTGCTGGGCGAGCTGCAACACGAGCAGCCCGAGCAGTGCGATCCCGAGTCCGAGCGAGGTCAGCACGAGGTACTTCCAGGCCGCCTCGAGCGCGCGCGGCTTGCCCGAGAACGCGACGAGCAGCGCAGAGGCCGCGGTCGTCGCCTCGATCAGCAGCCAGGCGGCGCCGAGGTTCGCCGCCAGCGGCACGGCCAGGAGGGCCGCCCAGAAGATCAGGAGGGCGGTGTAGTAGTGGGCACGCGGCCGGCGGTCGCCGAACAGGCTCGTGCGCGCGGTCGCGAGATAGGTGGGTGAAACAGCCATGCTCGCCGCACCGATGATGCCGATCACGCCGACGAGCACTCCGCCGGCGGCATCGACGCACAGCCAGTGGCCGAGCAGCGGCCGGTCGCTGGCGCTCAGCGCCCACACGCTCGTGATCACGGCGAGGAGGGCAGTCGGCACGGCGCTCAGGAGCGCGACGCGCTCGCCGGCACGCCGGCTCGGAATCGCCGCGACTGCGAGGCCGGCGAGCAGCGGCACGACCGGCACGGCGACGGCGATCACCGCGCGGCTAGTCACGAAGGGCTCCGAGGTGCGCGCTGTCGCCGCTGCCGAACTCGGCGTAGATCCGGGCGTGCAGCAGCGCCGCGACCAGCACCACGACGACCAGGTCGGCCGCCACACCCAGCTCGATCAGGCCTGGAAGCCCGCCGGCAGCCGCGAGCGCGGCGATCGCGAGCGCGTTGTCGATCTGGACGAGCGCGGCGATGTGGAAGACCGTGGCCTTGCGCGTCGCGATCGTGACCACTGCGAATGCGACGAGGGCGAGCAGCGCGCGCTCGGCGTTGCGATCGCCAAGGCCGAGGGACGGCACGAGCAGGGCGAGCAGGAGCGCGAGACCGATCGCGAGCGTGCCGCGCTTGACGGGTCCCGCGCTGGCGCGCACGGGTCGCGCCTCGCGGGTGCGCTGCACGATGAAGAGCAGGAGGCCGCAGAGCAGGAGCGCGCGGCAGACCAGCGCCCCGGCGGCGATCAACTCGCCGAGCCTGTCGGCCTGGATCGCCGCGGTCGCCGCGAGCAGCAGCGCTTGCGCCGTGACGAGGCCGACGGCGACGCGGCGCCGCCGCACCGTGGGCACGCCGAGCCCGAGCGCGACGACGATCCAGACGAGGCCGCTGTTCATCGAACCGACTCGATGAGACGCGAGACGACCGCCAGCAGCGCCACGCCGGCGCCCGCGCCGAGGACCCGCGGGACGAGCAGGATGCGCAGCTTCGCGACCAGCGATTCGAGCAGCGCAAGTGCGAGCGCGAGAGCGCCGAGGAGGACCGGGAACGTCACGAGACCCGCGCCGAAGCCACCCGCGTGCGGCAGGAAGACCGCCG
>CAZYYP010000029.1:0-22400 GCA_964651695.1 uncultured Gaiellales bacterium
CTAGACGACGACGTCGCCGAACACGCCGGCCCGCGCGAGCACGTCGACGTCCGCATCGGCGTACCCGCACAGCGTCACGAGCACCTCGCGCGTGTGCTCGCCGCGCTTCGGGGCGGCGCGCAACTCGGTCAGCCGCCCGTCCACGCGCAGCGGCGAGCGGATCTGCCGCACCGTGCCGAGCACGGGATGCGCCGTCTCGGCGATCAGGTCGCGTGCGAGCGTCTGCGGATCGCCGACGGCGCCGGCCAGGTCGTTGACCGGCCCGCAGGGGACGCCGGCCGCCCGCAGACGATCCAGCCAGGCCGCGGAGCTCTCACGGAGCAGTACCGCCGAGAGCTCGCCGACGCACGCTTCGCGGTGCTCGTGCCGCGCCGCCATGGTCGCAAAGCGCGGATCCCCGCTCATCCACCCCAGGCCCAGCTCCGCGCACAGCAGCCCGAAGAATCTGTCCTTCGGGCACGCGATCACGATCCAGCCGTCGCGCGTCGGGAAGTTCTGGAACGGGACGATCGAGGGGTGGGCCGAGTTCGCCATGCGCTCCGGCTCGTAACCGCGCGAGAGGTGCCAGGTCGAGACGTACATGTTGAGATTCATCGCGGTCTCGAACAGGGAGATGTCACAGTCGCAGCCGATGCCGTCGCGCCGCGCTGCCCACAGCCCGCACATCAGCGCCAGCGCCGCTGCGTAGCCGGTGGACATGTCGACGAGCGAGAGCCCCGTCTTGACGGGAGGCCCGTCCGGCTCGCCGGTCAGCGACATCCAGCCCGCGTAGCCCTGCAGGATGTAGTCATAGCCCCCCTCGTCGGCACGCGGGCCCGTCATCCCGAAGCCCGTGAGCGCGCAGCACACGACCGCCGGGTTGACGTGCGCGAGGTCGTCGTAGCGGATGCGGAGCTTCTCGGGCCCGTCGCCGCGCAGGTTGCTGTAGACGGCGTCGGCGGAGCCGACGATCGCCTCGAAGACCGCCCGCGCCTCCGGGTGCGTGAGATCGAGCGAGACGCTGCGCTTGTTGTGGCAGAACGTCTCGAAGAAGAGCGAGTCCTCGCCCTCCTGGAAGGGCGGGACGTAGCGCCCCACGTCGCCGCGGCTGCGCGGATCCTCGATCTTGATCACGTCGGCGCCCAGGTCGGCGAGGTGCACGCTGCCCCAGGGCCCCGCGCCGTACTGCTCGATCGCGACGATGGTGACGTCCTCGAGCGGCGGGCGTCTCATGCCACGAGGCGGCGCAGGTACCCGATGCACGCGTCGGTCGTCGTGACCTCGGCATAGCGCCGCTGGCAGTCGAGCAGGTTCGAATCGTGCGGGCCCTGCGCCTGATCGCCGACGGCGTCCTCCGGAACCAGCGTGAGGAACCCGTTCGAGAACGCATCGACGACGCTTGCGCGGACGCAGCCCGACGTGGTGCAGCCGGTGACGATCACGGTGTCGACGCGCCGCGCGTTGAGGAGCGCCGCGAGCGGCGTGCCGGCGAAGACCGACGGCCACTTCTTCGCGATCACCGAGTCGGACGGATCCGACACGCGCTCGTCGATCTCCACCCACGGCGACCCGGCCGTGATCTCAGCGAGCTTCGGCACCTTTCGGCTCCAGAGCCCCAGCCCGCCCTCCTCCTCACCGAACGAGACGTAGAACTGGAACACGGGCACGCCGGTTGCGCGGGCGACCTTCAGCAGGCGCGCGGCGTTGACGACGCCGCGCTCGATCAGGGCGGAGCCGCCCATCCCGAGGCCAGACGTCGTGAACGCCTTCTGGTAGTCGACGACGAGGATCGCGGGGCGGTCACCCGGCTCGACCGCCCCGCGCCCGTAGACGCCGTAGCCCGCGTCGTCCGTCACTTCGCCTTTGCGTAGGGGGAGATCGCCATCGGGTGCGGCGTGGAGACGAGCGTCAGCAGCTCGCCCTGGAAGTCGTCGCCGCGCTCCGCGCGCAGCGTTGCGCGCAGCGCGCCGGTGGCGGCCTCGTCGATCGCAAGCCCCTCGGAGATGACGACTCCGTAGGCCTCGCGCGCGAGCTCGATCGTGGTGAAGTCGTCGAGCACATCCTCCAGCACCATCTGCGGCTCGCGGTCGAGCGGGTTGCCGTAGCCGCCGGAGTTCGGCTCGGTGAGCTGGATGACCTCGCCGGCACCGCACAGGAATCCGGTCACCTTGGCCGGGATGTCGCGCTCGTTCCCGTCCTTGTCGATGAACGACGTCTTGCCCGGCAGGCCGTCGTAGCCGCCGAAGATGCCGCGCGGCGGGTCGGTGTGGCGGTCGCCCTCGCAGGAGTACACGCCGGGCTCGAGGAAGCGATTCTTGCGCACGATGCCGATGCCCCCGCGCCACTGCCCGGGCGCGGCCGGATCGTCGCGCAGCTCGTAGCGGTCGCAGCGCATCGGGAAGCGCATGTCGAGCTCCTCGATCGGGTTGTTGCGCGTGTTGGCCATCAGGCAGTCGACCGAGTCCATGCCGTCGCGTCCCTTGCGGCCGCCGTAGCTGCCCTCGTCGACCTCGAGGTACAGCCAGTACTCGCCCTTCTCGGGGATGAACCCGGCGTAGGAGCAGAAGTGCAGCGCGGCCGAGTTGCCGGCGGTGACGAGATCCGGGACGACGGTCGAGAGCGCGACGATCGTGTTGTCGACGACCCGCTGGCACTGGCAGAAGCGCGAGAAGCAGGCGCGCGGGAAGTTCGGGTTGAAGATCGTCCCCTTCGGGGCGATCACCGTGACGCAGCGGAAGATCCCGTCGTTCTGGGGCACCGGCTCATCGAGCCGGTCCTGATCGAGCAGCAGCGTGCGTATCGCGAAGTACGCCGCGACCAGCAGCGACCCCTCGAAGGGCACGTTGTAGCCGGTCGGCACCTCGGCGTTGGAGCCCGTCAGGTCGATCGTGATGTGATCGCCCTGGACGACGATCTTCGTCTCGACGCGCAGCCGCACGTCGCGATTGCGCCCGTCGTCATCGAGCCACGCGGTCGGCGCCACGTACTCGCCGTCGGGCAGCTTCTCGATCTCGGCCCGCAGGCGCCGCTCCGAGTAGTCCATCCAGTCGTACGCCGACGACATGCACACATCTGCGCCGTACTTCTCGAGCAGCCGGTAGAAGCGGTCCCGGCCGAGGATGCAGGCGGCCATCATCGCGTGCATGTCGCCGCGATTCATCGTCTCGGTGCGCACGTTGTCGAAGACCATGCGGTCGAGGTCCTCGTTGAGGACGCCCTCGTTGTACCACTTGAGCCCGTTGTAGATCTTGGACTCGGCGTACATGTCGAACGAGTCGGCGTTGATGCCCGGATAGGAGCCGCCGACGTCGAGCACGTGCGCCGTCACCGCCGTGAAGCCGATCAGCTCGCCCTCCCACAGGATGGGCACGGCGACCGCGATGTCCGGCGTGTGCGAGGCGCCCAGGTACGGGTGGTTGTGAATGATCACATCACCCTCCTTGAGGTCCTCCTTCTTGATGCGCTGGAGGAACCCGCGGATGTACCAGGGCAGCGAGCCGATGTGCATCGGCGTCGACTCGGACTCGCACAGCTCGCGCCCTTCGGCGTCGAAGATCCCGGCACCGAGATCCTCGGACTCGCGGATGATCGAGCTGTAGCTCATGCGGAACAGGACGCCCGCCATCTCCTGTGCGATGGCGTCGAACGCGCCGCCGAGCACGCGCAGGGTGATGGGATCGACTTCGACCCGCTCGCGCGTGGGCGGGCCGGGAGAGACACCGACTTCAGGCAGATCGGCCATGGAGATCCTCTTCCTCTCAGTGTCCGCGTTCCGCGGCCTGACGCACGGCCTCGGAGTAGGTGATGACGAGGTTGCCGACACCGTCGACCGTGCACGTGAAGCCCGGCGGTACGACGCTCGTCGAGTCGAACTGCGTGATGATCGCCGGACCCTCGACGACATTGCCGGCGAGGAGCTCGGTGCGCTCGTAGAACGCCGTCGCGAACCGCTTGAGCTCGTTCTTCTCACGGAACCAGGCGTCCGCGGTGAGCTTGTGGGCGCCTGCGGGCGGCGCCGCGTCGCCGTGCGCGACCTGCGGGGCCTCGAGACCGGGCATGACGCCGACCGCGCGGACGCGCACGTTCGCGATCTGCACGTCCGCATCCTCGAAGCGGCGCGAGTACTCGCGCTCGTGGATGTCGTGGAACGCGGCCTTCATGTCGTCGATCCAGGCGGCGTCGATCGGGCCGGAGCCGACGTCGATGCGCAGCTCGTAGCCCTGCCCCTCGTAGCGGGCCTCGGCGATGTTCTCGAGCCGCACCTGACTGCGATCGACGCCGTCGGTGTCGAACTGCGCGAGCGCCTCGGCCTGGAGCCTCGCGAACTGCCCCTCGAGGGTCGCACAGGCGGCGCTGTCGGAGCGCAGCGCGGACGCCATGGCATACGACGTCGCCACGTACTCGTAGACCATGTCCGTGGTGAGCAGCCCGAGCGCAGCCGTGATGCCCGGGTAGCTCGGAACGAGCACGTTCTTGACGCCGACCTCGGGCGCGATCTCGGGCGCGAAGAGGGGACCGCCGCCGCCCTCCGCGACGAGCACGAACTCGCGCGGGTCGAAGCCCTTGCGTACCGAGGCCTGCTCGATCGCATCGACCATGGAGTGGACGAGGATGCGGTAGATCCCCATCGCCGCATCCTCGATCGAGGTGCCGAGCTTGCTCGCCAGGTGCGTGTCGATGGCTGCGCGGGCGAGATCCTCCCGCAGTCCCATCTTGCCGCCCAGGAAGAGCTCCGGCCGCAGCCAGCCCAGCACGACCATCGCATCCGTCGCCGTCGGCTCGGTGCCGCCGCGGTCGTACGCGACCGGGCCCGGATCGGCACCCGCCGAGCGCGGCCCGACGCGGAAGATCCCGCCCGCGTCGATGTAGGCGATCGAGCCGCCACCGGCGCCGATCGTGTCGACGTCGACCATCGGGATCATCGCCTGGTACGGGCCGACCTTCGTGTCGAGCAGGTGCTTCATGCGGAGCTTGCCGTCCTGCGCGAGGCCGATGTCCGCCGAGGTGCCGCCGACGTCGAGCGTGATGACGTTGTTCTCACCGGACTGCCGACCGGTCCAGATGCCGCCGACGACGCCGGCGATCGGCCCCGACATGAGCAGGTTGACGGGCTTTACCATGGCGCCCTCGGGCGTTGCGACGCCCGCCGCCGAGGTCATGAGGTGGATGCCCGACTTGACGTTCATCTTGCGCAGCGCGGCGTCGAAGCGGCCGATGTAGCTCGAGACCTTGGGGCCGACGTACGCGTTCAGGCCGACGGTCGAGAAGCGCTCGTATTCGCGGTACTGCGGGATGACCTCACTGGAGACCGAGAGGAATGCCTCGGGGAACTCCTCACGCACGATCGCCGCCACCCGCTGCTCGTGCTCGGGGTTGAGGAACGAGAACAGGAGGCAGACGGAGACGGCTTCGACCTGCTCCTGCTTCAGGCGGCGTACCTGGGCGCGCACCTCGTCCTCGTCCAGCGGGATGAGGATGTTGCCGTCCTTGTCGATGCGCTCGTCGACGGTGAGCCGGAAGCGGCGGCGCACGATCGGCTGCGCCTGCCACGGCAGGTTCTGCCAGAGCGAGAAGTTCATCGGCTTCTTGTGCCGCGCGATGTGCAGGATGTCGCGATAGCCCTTGGTCGTGATCATCCCGACCTTGGCGCCGTTGTGCTCGATCACGATGTTGGTCGCCACGGTCGTGCCGTGGAACACCTGATCGAGCTGAGCCGGCTCGATGCCGGCCATCTCGCACAACTCGCTGATGCCCTGAACCGTTCCGATCGAGGGATCGGCAGGCGTCGACGGCGTCTTGTGGACGATTACCTTCCCGGCCTCGTCGTCGATGTAGATGAGGTCGGTGAAGGTGCCGCCGACGTCGACTCCGATTCGACGCATCCCCTCTCCTTCTGGTAGCTGGCAGACGCCCGCGGCGCCGCGCCGCGCGTCAAGCGGTTATAGACCGCGGCGGCCTCGGGGTCAACCACCGGGTGCAATAGGTCGGACGTTTATGCCGGCCGTCACAGGCTGGCCAGCAGGATCGCCTCGAGATCGGTCGCGGCGACCTCGCAGGGCGAGCAGACGAGCAGGCGCTGCTGCTTGAGGGCGCCCTCGACGAGCGCCGGGATGTCCGCCTCTCCATAGCCCAGCTCGCTCAGGCTGCGCGGTGCGCCGGTGTCGCGCATGAGCTGCTCGAAGGCGCGCGGCAGCGCATCGTGATCGCCGCGCTCGACGGGCTGCCCCGTGAGCAGCTCGGCGACGCGGCGGTGCCGCTCGGGCGCGGCCGGCTCGGTGAAGCGGAAGGCCGCGGGCGCGGTCACGACGACCGCGAAGCCATGCGGCACGAAGCGGTCGTGGCCGGGATAGCCGGGTGGCTTCCACTCGTGCCTGAGCCCGGCCACGGGATAGGAGCAGGCATGCGGGATGTGCACGCCCGCCTGCCCGAAGGCGCGGCCGGCTGCCGAGGCCGCGAGCGCCATGTCGCTGCGCGCCGCGCGGTCGGCGCCGTCGGCGACCGCGCGCAGCAGCGCGCCGCCGGCCAGTCTGATGGCCTGCTCGCTCCACACGTCCGAGACCGGATTGGCGCCCTGATAGGGCGGCCGGCGATCGGGCGAGGACGCGCGCGGGCGGGCGTCGTAGGCGATCGCCGTGTACGACTCGATCGCGTGACAGAGCACGTCGAGGCCGACCGAGGCGGTCACCGCGGGAGGCGTCGTCAGCGTCAGGTCGGGGTCGACGATGCCGAGCAGCGGCCGCAGGTGGGCGTGCGAGATGCCGCTCTTGACGTGCTGGTCGGGCAGGTCGATGATCGCGACCGTCGTGGCCTCGGCACCCGTGCCGCCCGTCGTCGGCACGCCGAACAGCGGCAGCAGCGGGCCGGGCACCGGCGTGCCCAGGCCGATCGGCGGATTGAGGTAGTCGTAGACGCCGCCAGGGTGTGTCGCGAGCAGCGCGGCGATCTTCGCGGTGTCGATCGACGAGCCGCCGCCGAGCCCGACGAAGCCGTCGAACCCGCCCTCCCGCGCGACCTCGACCGCGCGCATCACGGAGGTCTCGCTCGGCTCCACGCCGCACTCGCAGAAGAGCTCGACCTCGACTCCGGCGGCGCGGATCGCCTCGAGCACGGGATCGGGCAGGCCGATCGCGGCCAGATGCGGGTCGGTGAGGGCGAGCGCGCGCTTGACGCCGGCGTTGCGGAGGTGCCAGCCGGTTTCGAGCGCGGCGCCTGAGCCGAACACGAGCGGCGTCCCGGCGACCGTGAAGACACGCTCATGCGCACTCACGGGTTCACGTCCCAGTCGTCCTTGCCAAGTGTCTCGTTGAGCTCGTCGAAGGGCATCATGCGCGGCACGACCGACCGCGTCGAGCCGCTCTCGCGCAGCGCTGCGGCGAGCTCCTTGGTGGATTGAGCGGCGGCGAACAGCGTCGAGGTCGGATACAGCGCGATCGCGAACCCGAGCGCCGCGAACCTCGCCGCACCGAGATCGGGCGTGCGCCCGTACTCGGAGACGTTGACGAGCAGCGGCTTGCCGATGCCCGCGGCGCCGATGGCGCGCAACTCGTCCTCCGAGCGCGGGGCGTCGATGAAGATCACGTCCGCACCCGCGGCGGCGTAGCGGCGCGCGCGGGCGAGTGCGTCGTCGAACCCGGTCACGGCGATCGCGTCGGTGCGCGCGACGATCAGGGTGTCGGGATGCGCGCGCGCAGCGAGCGCCGCTCGCAGCTTCTGCTCGTGCAGCTCCGGGGCGATCACGTCCTTGCCGTCCATGTGGCCGCACCGCTTCGGGAACACCTGATCCTCGAGCTGGATCGCGGCCACGCCGGCGCGCTCGAGCTCATGCACGGTGCGGATCACCTGGGCGACCTCGCCATAGCCCGTGTCGGCGTCGGCGATCACGGGGATCGACACGGCCGAGCAGAGGCGGCGCGCGTGGTCCACCATCTCGGTCGAGCTCGTGATACCGAGGTCGGGCAGCCCGAAGGCCGCGGCGGACGCCGCATACCCGCCGCGGTAGATCGCCTCGAAGCCCGCGCGCTCGAGCAGCCTGCCGGTGAGGGCGTCGAAGGCGCCCGGCACGACCAGGATCTCGCCTGCGGCGAGGCGCTCGCGGAGCGCGCGCCCCGAGCCATTTCCGGCGTGCCCGGCGATCAGACTCCCCAATCCGCGCTCGTGATCGGGAAGAGATCCTGCACCTGCTCGGCCTCGCGCCGGTAGACCATCATCGTGCGCCGGAACTCGATCACGACCTCCGCGCGCTGATTGATCCCGCGCGAGCGGATCTTGACGATGCCGGCGTAGGGGCGCGACGCCGACTCGCGCAGCTCGAGCACCTCGGATTCACACCAGAGCGTGTCACCGGCGAAGACCGGCTTCGGCAGCTTGATGTCATCCCAGGCGAGGTTGGCCATCGCGTTCTCCGACACGTCGGTGACCGAGAGTCCTGTGACGAGCGCGAGCGTGAAGGCGCTGTTGACGAGCGGCTTGCCGAACGGCGAGCGCTCCGCGAACGGCGTGTTGAAGTGCGCCTGATTCGTATTCAGCGTGAGGTTCGTGAACCAGATGTTGTCGGTCTCGGTGATCGTGCGGCCGAGCCGGCTGCGATACACGTCGCCGACCGAGTAGTCCTCGAAGAACCGTCCCTGCCACCCTGTCACAACGCCCATCGCGCAGCCTCCGTAGTACGTCAGACCAATCCCGCGAGTGTACCGAGGCCGTTCTGCGCACAGCCCCGCGAGCGAGCGCGAGGTGCCGGGCGGACTACCGAGCCGGGGCCAGGTTGCGGTCCTCGAGCCAGTTCTCGCTCACGGAGACATCGGACTGAAACCCGAGGCTCCCCGCCAGCGAATAGAACGCGTGGTAGGCAAAGGGGATACGCACAACGGTGACGTCGACGCCGCCCGCGCGTGCTCTCTCCGCCACCTCGTAGTTGCCTTGCGCAGGCACGAAGTCGTCCCGTGTCGGCTGGACGAACAGCGTGGCCGGTGCCTTCGCTGAAATGTAGGTCTGGGCGGAGATGGCCGCGAGGCGGTCCGGGTGCTGCGACGGGGTCCCGCCGAGGTAGTCCCGGATGAAGTCCCGCGGGTCTTGGCCGAACCACGAGCGGCCATGCTCGTACGTGAATCCGGGGTTCGCCACGGGGTTCGCGACGACCACCGCTTGCGGGACCGGCACGTCGCCCAGGCCCGGGCACGTGGAGGTGGCCTTGTTCAACGCCGCCGACCAGCCGAGATTGATCGCCAGGTTGCCGCCCGCCGAGTCGCCCATGACGACGAGCCGCCTGACGTCCGCGCCCGCCGCGCGGGCCTGCTGCGCGGTCCAGGTCAGGGCGCAGGCGACGTCGGCCGGCGCCGTGTTCCAGGCAGCGTGGTCCTTGGTCGCCAGCCGGTAGTTCACGCTCACGACGAGCCAGCCCCTGTCGGCGAACCATCGGGAGATCACACCGCCGTTTGCCTGCGCGCTGCCCGAGATCCAGCCTCCGCCGTGGATGTACATCAGCACGGGTGCGCCGGCAGCGGAGCCCTTCGGGTTGTAGACGAGAGCTTTCAGCCGCTGCCCGTCGGCGACGACATACGTTGCGGTACGGTCGGGGTTGCTCGGATACCCGAGGGCGAGCGCCCTGAACGCGTTCACCGAGCCCCCGTTGCGGTACGTGGCAACCACGATCGAGGTCGTGATGCCGCCGGCGCAGACCAGAGCGGCGATCGACATCACCGCCACGGCGCTCGTCGTTCTTGTCCGGGGTCGTTCGAGCGCGATCGGCACGCACAAGGCGACGGCGAGCACGCTCGCGAGGACAAGGTGGGGCCCGATGTACACCCAGGCCTCCGCGCCGGCTTGCGTGATGACGTTGCTGCCGACGGGGAACACGTTGGCTGCGGCGAGGATCAGCACGCTGACGCTGAGCACGGCGGCAGCCGCGACGGCAATGGCTCTGGGCCACCGTCTCCTCAGGCGGCGTGGAGCGGATTCAGGCCGACAGCCCGCTGTCGCGAAGCGGTCGCAGGAGTCGCTCATGCACAGGTCTCTCGCGGTGGCTCGGGGATGGGCGGTCGTGGGCTCGAGGCGGTGACTCCCAGCCTGTCGAGCTTGACGCGCACCGCGCAACCATGCGCTACCGGGGAGGTCTGGGCGACGATTCGGGCCATGGGGAGGGAAGCCGTGCGAGGGTCGGTGCGCGAAGGCCCTGCGAGGACGCGCGCGGCCGGCTCACCAGGGCCCGTAGATGCCGCTGTTGGCCTGGCGCAGGGCGCCGACGTAGCCGGCTCGCTCGTAGACCGTCGCGTCCGTGCCAGGTGGCACGGCGAGCATTCCGCGCAGGTCGCCGACGGCCGCGAACCCCTTGCGCTGCATCCAGGCGGTCAGCCCGTCGAGCAGCACCGTCGCGTGCTCGGGGCCGTGCCGCAAGAGCGCCGAGGCGGTCATGACGACGTCGGCACCCGCAAGCAGGTACCTGGCAACGTCGGCCGGGCCCTCGACCCCGGTGGTCGCCGCGAGTGCGGGGCGCACCCGTCCGTGCAGGAGCGCGATCCACGTGCGCGGCAGCCGGGCCTCGGCCGGGCTCGAGAGGCCGACGGTGGGCACGATGGCGAGGGTCTCGGGGTCGATGTCGGGCTGGAGGAAGCGGTTGAAGAGCACGAGCGCGTCGGCTCCGGCCTCGTCCAGCCGTCGTGCCATCTCGCCGGTCGAGCTGAAGTACGGGCTCAGCTTCACGGCTACCGGCACGCTGACGGCGTCCTTCACGCCGCGGAGGACATCGACATGGCGCTGCTCGACATCGCGTCCGGAGATGCGCGGATCGCCGGGCAGGTAGTAGATGTTCAACTCGATCGCGGCGGCGCCGGCATCCTGCATCGCCCGGGCATAGCCGGCCCAGCCGTGGGGCGTGACGCCGTTGAGGCTGCCGATGACGGGGACGTCGACGGCGGCCGCGGCGCGCTCGATGAGGCTCAGGTAGCGGCGCGGGCCGGTCTCTTCATCGGCCGAGGCCGGGAAGTACGACAACGACTCGGCGAAGCTCTCGCTGCCGGCGTCGACGAGCCGCGCGTTCTGAGCCGCCTCGCGGCGCACTTGCTCTTCGAAGAGCGAGTAGACCACGACGGCGCCGACGCCGGCAGCGGCCAGCCTCCGGATGCCGTCCACGGTCTGCGAGAGCGGGGATGCCGACGCGATCAGCGGGTTGCGCAGCGCGAGGCCCATGTAGTCGGTCGAGAGGTTCATCGGCGATTCTTGCGGGCGTCCGCGGCGAAGTGCTGGGCGCCGCGGGTGGCCATCTCCTCGTAGGTGTCCCAGCGCTGGTCGACTGCCTGCTCGGCCAGGCCGTGCAGGCGCTCGGCCTCGGCCGGATCGCTCTTGGCGAGCGCGCGGTAGCGCAGCTCGCGGTTGGTGTAGTCGGCCAGCGGGATGCGCGGCCGTGGCGAATCGAGCAGGAACGGGTTGCCTCCCGCCGCGCGCAGCATCGGGTCGTAGCGGATCAGCGGCCAGTGGCCGCTGGCGACGGCCCGGTATTGCTGGGCGAGCCCGTCTCGCATCTCGATTCCGTGGGCGATGCAGTGGCTGTAGGCGAGCACGAGCGAAGGACCGTCGTAGGCCTCCGCCTCGCGGAGGGCCCGCAGGGTCTGCTGGGGATCGGCGCCCATCGCGACGCGGGCCACGTAGACGCTGCCGTAGGCGATCGCCTGCAGGGCGATGTCCTTCTTCGGCACGGTCTTCCCGGCGGCGGCGAACTTCGCAACGGCGCCGAGTGGCGTCGACTTCGACATCTGGCCGCCGGTGTTGGAGTAGACCTCGGTGTCGAGCACGAGCACGTTCACGTTACGGCCGCTGGCCAGGACGTGGTCGAGCCCGCCCGAGCCGATGTCGTAGGCCCAGCCGTCGCCGCCGACGATCCAGACGCTGCGCCGGACGAGGTGGTCGACGACGCTGATCAGGTCGGAGACGGCGGGCCCGTCCAGCTCGTCGAGGCGCCGCGTCAGCTTCGCCACCGCCTCGCGCTGCGCCTGCAGCTCCGACTCGCCGAGTTGCGGTGCGTCCAGGATGCCGTCGACGAGCTCGGCGCCCAGCACGTCGCGGAGCTCGGCGAGGCGCCGCCGAGCCAGCTCCGTGTGCTGGTCGGCGGCGAGCCGGAAGCCGAGCCCGAACTCGGCGTTGTCCTCGAAGAGGGAGTTCGACCACGCCGGACCGCGCCCGGCGGCGTCGGTCGTCCAGGGCGTGGTGGGCAGATTCCCGCCGTAGATCGACGAGCAGCCGGTCGCGTTTGCGACCATCATCCGATCGCCGAACAACTGCGAGAGGAGCTTCAGGTACGGCGTCTCCCCGCATCCGGCGCAGGCGCCGGAGAACTCGAACAGCGGCTCCAGGAACTGGGTGCCGCGCACCGTGCCGAAGTCGACCCGGGCACGGTCGGTCGCGGGCAGCGTCTCGAAGAACGCGGTGCCGGCCTGCTCGGCTGCCAGCAGCGGCTCGCGTGGCGCGAGGTTGATCGCCTTGCGTACCGGGTCGCCCGGCGCCGCGACCGGGCAGGCCTCGACGCACAGCGCGCAACCGGTGCAGTCCTCGACGTAGACCTGCAGCGTGTAGCGCGTGTCAGGGAGGCCGACGGCGTTGAGCGGCGCCGACCGGAACCCGTCCGGCGCGCTCTCCAGCTTGGCCTGGTCGTAGTGCCGGGAGCGGATGACGCTGTGCGGGCAGACGAAGCTGCAGTTGCCGCACTGGATGCAGAGGTCGGGATCCCACACGGCGACCAGCTCGGAGATGTTGCGCTTCTCGAAGGCGGCGGTGCCGCTCGGGTAGGTGCCGTCGACCGGCAGCGCGCTCACGGGCAGCGCGTCGCCGCGTCCGGCCATCATCTCCGCCGTGACGGTGCGCACGAAGGCGGGCGCGTGCGCGGGAACGACCAGTGGCAGATCGCGCGTGGCCGTAGGCCGCGCGGGAAGCTCGACCCGGCTCAGCCCGGCCAGCGCCTGGTCGACCGCAGCCTGGTTGCGCTCGACCACCAGGTCGCCACGCCGGCCATAGGTCTTGGCGACTGCGTCCTTGATCCGGTCGATCGCCTGCTCGCGCGGCAGGACTCCGGAGATGGCGAAGAAGCAGGTCTGCAGCACGATGTTGATGCGCCCGGCCAGGCCGACCTCGCGGGCGATCCGGCCGGCGTCGATCACGTACACCTCGACGTGCTTGGCGAGGATCTGCTCCTGGACCGGGCGCGACAGCGCGCCCCACACCTCCTCCGGTGGGTGCGAGCAATTGAGCAGTAGCGTTGCACCGGGCGCCGCGCGGCCGAGCACGTCGACGCGATCCAGCAACCCGAAGTGGTGGCAGCCGACGAAGCTCGCCTGCTGGACGAGGTACGGCGCCCGGATCGGCTGCGGGCCGAAGCGCAGGTGCGACACCGTCTGCGAGCCCGACTTCTTCGAGTCGTAGACGAAGTAGCCCTGGGCGTGCAGGCCTTCCTCGGAGCCGAGGATCTTGATCGTGTTCTTGTTCGCGCCGACCGTTCCATCTGCGCCCAGGCCGAAGAAGACCGCGCGAACCGTCCCGGCCGGCTCGATGTCGAGCGAGGGGTCGTACGCGAGGCTCGTGCCGGAGACGTCGTCGTTGATGCCGATCGTGAAGCGGCGACGCGGGCGCTCGCCCTCGAGCTCGTGGAACACACCGGCGACCATGCCCGGGGTGAACTCCTTCGAGGACAGGCCGTAACGACCGCCCACGACCCGCGGCATGACCGCCCGCTCGCCGTCCGCATGCGACTCGGCCAGCGCGGCGACCGTGTCGAGGAAGAGCGGCTCGCCAAGCGAGCCGGGCTCCTTCGTGCGGTCGAGGACGCCGATGCGGCGCGCGCTCGCCGGCACGGCCGCGAGCAGCGCCTGGGCCGGGAAGGGCCGGTACAGCCGCACCTGCACGACACCGACCCGCTCGCCGCGCGCGTTGAGCCACGCCACGGTCTCCCGTACCGTCTCCCCGCCCGAGCCCATCATCACGATCACGCGCTCGGCCTGGGGATGCCCGGTGTATTCGACGACGTGGTAGCGTCGCCCGCAGCGCTCGCCCAGGCGCGCCATGGCGTCCTCGACGACGTCCGGCACGCGTGCATAGAAGGGGTTCACCGTCTCGCGCGCCTGGAAGTAGACGTCCGGGTTCTGAGCCGTGCCCCGGATGAACGGCCGCTCGGGTGAGAGCGCCCGGTCGCGATGGGCTCGGACGCGCTCCTCGGGCACGAGCGCACGCAGGTCGTCGTCGGCAAGCAACTCGACCGTGTTCAGCTCGTGCGAGGTGCGGAAGCCGTCGAAGAAGTGCACGAACGGCACCCGGGTCGCAAGCGTGGCGGCCTGCGCCACGAGCGCCAGGTCATGTGCCTCCTGGACGGACGCCGAGGCGAGCAACGCGAAACCCGTCTGACGGACCGCCATCACGTCCGAGTGGTCGCCGAAGATCGAGAGTCCCTGCGCCGCCAGCGACCGGGCGGCCACGTGGATCACGGCCGGTGTCAGCTCGCCGGCGATCTTGTACATGTTCGGGATCATCAGCAGGAGCCCCTGCGAGGCCGTGAACGTCGTGGCCAGCGCCCCGCTCTGCAGCGCCCCGTGCAGCGCGCCCGCTGCGCCGCCCTCGCTCTGCATCTCGACGACCGAAGGCACGCTGCCCCAGACGTTCGGCCGCCGCGCGCTCGACCAGTCGTCGACGAGGTCGGCCATCGGCGACGACGGCGTGATGGGATAGATGCAGCAGACCTCGTTCAGGCGATAGGCGACCGAGGCCGCAGCCTCGTTGCCGTCGATCGTGACCCGCATCTCAGTCGTGCTCCGTGAACATGTCGATCGCGTGCACGGGGCACTGTTCGTAGCACGCCCCGCAGCCGGTGCAGCGGTCGTAGTCGAACTCGTAGCGGTGCCCGGCACCGAGCTTGATCACGGCCTCCTCGGGGCAGGCGCCGAGGCAGCCGTCGCACTCGAAGCAGTTGCCGCACGACAGGCACCGGTGCGCCTCGTACACCGCCTCGCCGGCGGAGAGGCCGCCGACCACCTCGCCGAAGTCCGCGACCCGCGCCTCGGGTGCGAGCTCGGGCTGCTGCCTGCGGGCCGCATCCCCGAAGTACCACAGGTGCAGCTTGTCGAACGTCGCCAGGTCGTGCTTCTCCGGGCTCACCGCGGCGGCGCTCCGCAGCCAGGCGTCGATGTGGCGAGCGGCCTTCTTGCCGTGCCCCACGGCGACCGTCGCGGTGCGCTCGCTCGGCACCATGTCCCCGCCCGCGAACACGCCCGGGCACCCGGTCTCGAGCGACGTCGATACCCGCACGGTGCCGTCGGCCTCGAACTCCACTCCCGGCAGCTCGCGCAGGAAGGCGGTGTCGCTCTCCTGGCCGAGCGCCAGGATCACGGTGTCCGCGGCGAGTGTCTCGAACTGCCCGGTCGGCCGCGGGTAGCCGGACGCATCCAGCTCCATCAGCTCGACCCGCAACTCCGGGCCGTCGAAGGCGGTGATCGTCCGCAGCCAGTTGATCCGAACCCCTTCCCGCTCGGCGTCCTCTGCCTCCTCGAGATGGGCCGGCATCTGCTCGCGCGTCCGGCGGTAGACGATCAGCGCCTCGTCGGCGCCCATCCGGCGGGCGACGCGTGCGGCGTCCATGGCCGTATCGCCGCCGCCGTAGACAGCGACGCGGCGACCGATCGCCGGCCGCTCGCCCGAGGCGACGCTGCGCAGGAACGACACGGCATCGACGATCCGCGAGGCGTCACGGGCCGGTATGTCGACCCGCTTCGACAGATGAGCGCCAACCGCGACGAAGACCGCGTCGAAGCCGCCCTCCTGCCGCTCTGCGGCGAGATCCTCGACCTGGTGCTCGCAGGTCATCCGCACGCCGAGTGCCACGATCCGATCGAGCTCACCGCCGAGCACGGCGCGCGGCAGGCGGTAGGCCGGGATGCCGTACCGCATCATCCCGCCGGGCTCGCCCCCGGCATCGCGGATCTCGACCTCGTGGCCGAGTCGCGCCAGGTGGTACGCGGCCGAAAGACCGCTCGGACCGGCACCGATGACCAGTACCCGCTTGCCACTCCGGATCGGCGGTGCGTCGAACACCCACCCGCGCTCCAGCGCGAGGTCGCCCAGGAACCGCTCGACCGAATGGATCGAGACGGCGCCATCGAGGCTGGCGCGGTTGCACACGCTCTCGCACGGGTGGTAGCAGATCCGCCCGTGAATCGCCGGTAGCGGATTGTCCGCCACGAGCGCGCGCCACGCCTGTTCGTGCCGGCCGGCCTGCGTGTGCGAAAGCCACGCCTGGATGTTCTCCCCAGCCGGGCAGCCGGCGTTGCAGGGCGGTAGAAGGTCGACGTAGACGGGTCGATGCTCCCGCACCGGGCCCGTGCGAGAGCGACCGTGCAGGAGATCCGGCAGCGGCGTCACGTCGCGCATCCGGTCGCTCATGCCCATCGCCATAGTCGGACAACCATGCCCGCCAGGCTAGCGCGTGCACGACAGCGGACTGCGGACATCCTCCAATGCGGGCAGCTTGCCACGGCACCTCTCCTTGCCCGCACGCGGATGTTCCCGAGCAGCAGGCGGCAAACAAACGGCTCGCCGGCAATCTTCAAACGGGGGCTAAAGCGATCCGCCACGCGTGCCGATCATCGGCGCGTGCATTCTCCTCCCCGCAGTTGGCTGGAGCGCTGGCTCGATACATGCCGAAGCCTCTCTGACCTGCGCGCGTCCAACCCGATGATGGACGCGGTCGTGGATGAGATCGACGGCCGCATGATCCGCGTCGGCAACCAGTGGCTCGCCGATTTCGCGTCGTGCAACTACCTCGGCTTCGATCTCGAACCGGAAATCATCGCGGCGATCCCACCGGCGCTCGCAGCCTGGGGCACCCATCCGAGCTGGTCTCGCATGCTTGGCAGCCCGGTGTTGTACGAGGAAATCGAAGAACGACTGACCGCGTTGCTGGGATGCGAGGATTCGCTGCTGTTCCCGACGATCACGCACATCCACGCCTCGGTGGTGCCGGTGCTCGCCGGCAGCGGGACGATCCTCCTCGACGCTCGCGCACACAAGACGCTGTACGACGGCTGCCAGGTTGCGCGCGGTCACGGAGCGACGATCCAGCGGTTCCGATTCGAGGACCCGGCACATCTCGAGCAGTTGTTGTCGGAGGCACACAGCGATCCGACTCTCATCTGCATGGACGGCGTGAACAGCATGACGGGCAACGCGCCGGATCTCGCTGCCTTCGCGCGAGTTGCGCGTGCACACGGAGCGCTCCTGTACGTCGACGACGCGCACGGCTTCGGCGTGATCGGCGAGCGACGGCCCGACGAGACGAGCCCCTACGGCATGCGAGGCAACTCGATCGTGCGACATCTGGGCCTGTCCTATGACGACGTCGTACTCGTCGGCGGCTTCTCGAAGTCCTATTCCTCGCTGCTCGCCTTCGTCGCCTGCCCGACCGCCGTCAAGAACCTGCTCAAGGTCACCGCCGCCCCGTACCTCTACTCCGGACCCTCGCCCGTGGCGTCGCTGGCGTCGACGCTCGCCGGATTCGATGTGAACGAGCGGAAGGGCGATCTTCTGCGGGCCGACCTCCACCGGATGACAGCACGCGTGCTGGATGCCCTCACCGGACTCGGCGCTGCCACCCCCAACCGCTCCGGGCTCCCGATCGTCGAGGTGCCACTGGCCGACCACGAGCAGATCGACGCGGTCGGTCGCTTCCTGTTCGAGCGCGGCATCTACGTGACCCTCGCCGCGTACCCGCTGGTCCCGAAGGAGGAGGTCGGATTCCGGATCCAGGTCACGGCGGCGAACACCGACGAGCAGATCACGCGACTGACCGGCGTGCTCGGTCAACTCGCAGATCGCTTCTCTCTCCAGCCTGCCGCGGTCGACGCGGGTGCGCGGCTGGAGCGTGCGGCGTGAGCCAGCGTGCGGCATCCATCGCGGGGCGCGCCTGGATCGTCTACCTCGCGCTCGCCGCCGCCGCTTCGAGCCTGTATCTGTTCGTGCCGGGAGCGCAGGGGAGCGGGCCGCTCTTCAATGTCATCTCCGGGTCGTCGGTGGTGGCGATCCTCGTGGGCATCCGCATCCACCGCCCGGCCGCGCCGTGGCCATGGCGGTGGTTCGCGATCGGCCAGGGACTGTTCTTCCTGGGCGACGTCTACACCTACAGCTACCCGAACCTGATCGGCCACGACGTGCCGTTCCCATCCGCGGGGGACGCGCTCTACCTGCTCGTGTATCCCGCGCTGATGATCGGCGTGCTGCTCACGGTACGGAAGCGCAACCCGCAGGGCGATCGCGCCGGCGTGATCGACGCGCTGATCATCACCGTCGGCATCGCACTCCTGTCGTGGGTCTTCCTGATGGCGCCGTACGTCCACGACGCGACGCTCTCGCCACTCGCAAAGGCGGTCTCGATCGCCTACCCGCTCGGCGACGTCCTCCTGCTCGCTGCCGCGCTGCGCCTGGCGTTCGACGGAGGTCGCCGCCGCGGCTCCTTCTTCTTGCTGGCAGCGAGCGTCGGCGCCCTCCTCACGACGGACGCTGCCTATGGCTACGCGCTGCTCGACGGGACGTACAACCACCAGTTGATCTACGACGCCGGCTGGCTCTGCTACTACCTCCTGTGGGGCGCAGCTGCACTGCATCCATCCATGCGCAAGTTCGCGGAGTCGACGCCGGATCGCCAGCGCCGCCTGTCCTGGCAGCGCCTCGGGCTCTTGACGGCGGCGTCCCTCGTCGCGCCCGCCATCGAGTTCGTCCGCGAAGCGCATCGTGGCGACTTCGACCTGCTCGTCATCGTCGGTGCGTCGATCGTCGTCTTCCTGCTCGTGATCGCGCGCGTCGTCGGGCTGGTCAAGCAGAACGAGCGCACGGTCACGCGCGAGCGCGCGCTGCGCCTCGCCAACCTCGCACTCGTCAAGGCGACGACGTCGGACGAGATCGGTGCGGTGGCATTGCGAACGGCGCAGTTGCTCGTCGACGGCGCAGGCGACGCGCGCCTGTGCATGCAGCGCCCGGCCGGACTCGTGCCGATGACGATGCCGGAAGGTGTCGAAGACGGCCTGCAACCCTCCACCGTTGCGCTGCTCGAGCAGGCCGCGACGACACCGGGCCAGCGTGTTGCGCTTCCGCCTGCGGCCCACGCCGAGTTGGCTCTGCCGGCTTCGTCCGGAAGCGCGAACGTCTTCCCGCTCGCCGCCCGCGACGATCGGCGCGGGCTGCTCATCGCGGCGGCGCCCACGCCGCTTTCGCCGATTCTCGTAGACGCACTCGACGCGCTCTGCGCGAGCGTCTCGCTGGCACTGGAGAGCGCTGCGCTCAGCGAGCAGGCGCACAGGCGCGAGAACGAGGCGCGCTTCGCATCGCTCGTCCAGAATGCGAGTGATCTGATCACGGTCGTCAATCGCGACGGGGACGTGCTGTACCAGAGTCCGTCGATCCAGCGCATCCTCGGCCTCACGGCGAACGACGTCGCCGGAGCACCGTTCGAGGACCTGCTCCTGGAGAGCGACCGCGGGCGGCTGCGGAAGCTCCTGCAGACGCCCCGCCACGGCACGTCGCGCTCGCAGGCGTTCGACTGCACGCTCATTCACCGCGACGGACGCGCACTCAAGTTCGAGGTCGTCGCCACCGATCTGTGCGACGACGAGCACGTGCGCGGCATCGTGCTCAACGGCCGCGACGCCAGCGAGCGCGCGGCCTTCGAAGAGCAGTTGGCGCACCAGGCCTTCCACGACGCGGTGACCGGGCTGCCCAACCGAGCGCTGTTCTCCGACCGGGTCGAGCACGCACTCGCTCGTGCGGCGCGCAAGGACACGAGCATCGCAGTCATCTTCCTCGACCTCGACGACTTCAAGACGATCAACGACAGCCTCGGCCACGCTGCCGGGGACGAGGTGCTGCAACAGGTCGCCGTTCGTCTGCTCGAGGCTGTGCGGGAGACGGATACGGCGGCGCGCTTCGGCGGCGACGAGTTCGCCATCTTGATCGAGGACGTCGTCGATCCCTCGACGGTGATCGACTTCGCCGGGCGGCTCGTACGCGGATTCGAGATGCCCATCGCGATCACCGGCAAGGATATGTCGGTACGTCCGAGCGTCGGCATCGCTCTGAGCGGAGCCGACGCCGAGCATGCACCGAGCGACGCAGACGAGCTGATCCGAAACGCGGACGCCGCGATGTACATCTGCAAGCGCGAGGGAATCGGCGGCTACCGGGTCTTCGAGGCTGCCATGCACGAGCGCGTGCTGGAACGCCTCGAGCTGCGCGCGGAACTGCGGCAGGCGATCGACGCGCGCCAGTTCGAGTTGCACTTCCAGCCGGTCGTGCGGCTGCACGACGGCAGCGTCGCCGGCATGGAGGCGCTCGTCCGCTGGCATCACCCGACGCGCGGGTTCGTGCAGCCGGCACAGTTCATCCCACTGGCCGAGGAGATGGGCCTGATCGTCGACCTCGGGCGCTGGGTGCTCCGGGAGTCGTGTCACCACGCCGCACGGCTGCGCGCCACCGGCGAGGCCGACGTCGACTTCACGATCGCCGTGAACCTGTCCGTGAAGCAACTCCAGCATCCCGAGATCATCGGGGACGTCCGTTCGGCGCTCGAGGACTCGGGTATCGAGCCGGGAATGCTCGTCCTGGAGATCACCGAGACCGTGCTGATGGCGGACTACGAGCTCGCCAGCCGGCGCCTCCAGGAACTCAAGAGCCTGGGCGTGCGGATCGCGATGGACGACTTCGGCACAGGCTATTCGTCACTCAGCTACCTCAGCCGGTTCCCCGTCGACATCCTCAAGATGGACCGCTCGTTCCTCGCATCCAACGCGAGTCCGCAGGCAGAGGGCCTCGCAGCCGCCATCGTCGCGCTCGGCGAGAGCCTCAAATTGGAAGTGGTCGCCGAGGGCATCGAGCTGTCCGGCCAGTACCAGGCGCTGCGCGACCTCGGCTGCGACCTCGGCCAGGGCTTCTTCATCGCGCGCCCGATGGACCTGACGGATACGCGCGAGTGGCTGGCCGACGCCGATCGCGCTGTACGGCGCGACGACGACGCACATGCAGCATAGCTACGACGCGCTCGACCGACCCGGGGGCACGGCGCACGGAAACCTGCTCGGCCCGCTGAAGCACCGCGATTTCCGCCGGCTCTGGTCCGGCATGACACTGTCGCTGGTCGGCGACGGCGCGTTCCTGGTCGCGATGACCTGGCAGGTGTACATCCTGTCGAACACGCCGACCGCCCTCGCATTCGTCGGCATCGCGATGAGCATCCCGACCATCGCGCTACTGCTCGTCGGCGGCGCCGTGAGCGATCGCGTCGACCGGCGACGCGTGATGGTGGTGGCGGACCTGATCCGCTCGAGCGCCGTCGGGGTGCTCGCGCTGCTAACGCTCGCAGGCAGTCTCGCGCTGTGGCACGTGGTGGCTCTGTGTGCGATCTACGGCGCAGCGACCGCGTTCTTCAATCCGGCGTTCGATGCGATCGTGCCGGATGTGCTTCCGGCAGCCGACCTGGCCCAGGCGAATGCGCTCGACCAATTCGTACGCCCGATCGCGTTCCGGCTGGCCGGGCCGGCGATCGGCGGCTGGCTGGTCGCGAGCATCGGCGCGGGGTCGGCGTTCGCGCTCGATGCCGCGACGTTCCTCGTGTCGGCAGTGGCCGTGAGTTCGATGCGTTACCGACGTGTCGACGCCGCGCGCTCCGGAGCCTCGATCGCGAAGGAGATCCGCGAGGGCTTCGCGTTCGTCCGCGCCCGCACCTGGCTCTGGGGAACACTCGTCTCCGCCGCATTCGCGTACCTGGTGTTCATGGGCCCGACCGAGGTCCTCCTGCCGTATGTGGTCAAGAACGGTCTCCACGGGAGTGCCTCCGATCTGGGTCTGGTGTTCGCGGCCGGCGGGCTCGGTGCGATTCTCAGCGCCGTCGTGTGCGGTGCCCGCGGATTGCCACGGCGAGACATCACCTGGATGTACATCTTCTGGACCGCGGCCACACTTTCCATCGCCGGCTACGGGCTCGCGCGTGCGAGCTGGCAACTGATGGTCGCGTGCTGCGCGTTCAACGTGCTCGAAACGGCGGGGACGATCATCTGGGCGACGGCGAAGCAGCGCCACGTCCCGCCGAACCTGCTCGGCCGCGTCTCGAGCTTCGACTGGCTGATCTCGATCGGCCTGCTGCCGCTGTCGTTTGCGCTCACAGGCCCTGTTTCGAGCATGATCGGCGCGCGGGCAACGCTCATATGGGCGGGCATCGCGGGAGGCGGGATCACGCTCGCCGCCCTGTTCCTGCCCGGCATGAGGGCGATCGAGCAGACCGCGTCCCGGACGGATGCCGCTGCACCGGGACTCTTGTCCGTCGAGCTCCAATCGGACGTGCTTGACGAGCACGACGCAGCGAGCGACGAACGGCAAGCCGCGTAGCTCACGCTACGCAATGGCGCTCCGCGCCT
>CAZYYP010000030.1:0-21845 GCA_964651695.1 uncultured Gaiellales bacterium
AGAAGAAGTGCGGATGAGAGGACTTGAACCTCCACGCCGTTTCCGGCACACGGACCTGAACCGTGCGCGTCTACCAATTCCGCCACATCCGCGCGGCCGCAAGAGCATAGCGCGGCGTTCTGAACCGACGATTCAGGCGCGCGCGATCTCCGTGAGGGCTTCGAGCGTGCGGTCGACCTCTTCGTCCGAGGTGTAGCGGAGGAAGCCGAGGCGGGTTGCGCCGCCGTGGCCTTCCAGTCCGAGGCGATCCATGATGCCGAGCGCGTAGTAGTTGCCGTCCCAGGCAAGGATGCCGCGCTGCGCGAGCTGCTCGCAGACCTGGCGCGGGGTGATGCCGGGGAGCGTGAACGTGAAGGTCGGAGTACGTGCGCCCGCACGCGCGGGATCCGTGATGCCGTAGAGCGTCATGCCGGGCACCTCGGCGAGACCGTCGAGCATACGGGCGGTCAGCCCCGTCTCATAGGCGACGATGTCGCGGAACGCGTCGTCGAGCTTCGCGCGGCGGTCGGCGCCCTCGCCGAGCGAGGCGACGAAGTCGATGGCCGCGAGCACACCCGCGAGCGCCTCGTGGCTCATCGTGCCCGTTTCGAAGCGGTGGCCCGCGGGAACCTGGCTCGCCGGGCGCACGCGATCGGCCGGCCAGCTCTCGAGCAGCTCCTGGCGGGCGTAGCCGAGACCCTGATGCGGCCCGAAGAACTTGTACGGCGAGCACAGCAGCACGTCGGCGTTCAGCGCCTTGACGTCGATGCGGCGGTGCGGCGCGTAGTGCACGCAGTCCATCCACGCGAGCGCGCCGACGGAGTGGGCGATCTCGGCGAGCGCCTGGGCGTTGGGCATCGTGCCGACGGCGTTCGAGGCGAGCGTGAACGCGCACACCTTGGTGCGCGGGCCGACGACTGCCTGGAGCGCGGCGGGCTCGACCTGCAGGTCGCCGTCGCGGACGTCTGCGAAGCGCACGACGAGGCCGTGATCCTGCGCGCAGAGGAGCCACGGGCTCACGTTGGCGTCGTGGTCGAGCGCCGTGAGCACGATCTCGTCGCCCGCTGCGAGCGTGCGGCAGAAGGCGTGCACGAGGTTGAAGTTGATCGTCGTCATGTTGGGCCCGAAGATGACCTCCTCGGGCAGGCAGCCGAGGAAGTCGGCTGCCGCGACGCGCGTGCCGTCGACGAGGGCCGTCGTCTCCTCGCTCGTCACGAAGGCGCCGTCGATGTTGGCGTTGGAGTTCTGCAGGTAGCTCGCCATCGCATCGATCACGACGTCCGGCACCTGCGCGCCGCCCGGCCCGTCGAGGAAGACGAGCGGGCGGCCATCGGCGCCCGTGCGGGAGAGCGACGTGAAGCTGGCGCGGATGGCGTCGATATCGGGCAAGGGATCTCCTGAGAGGGGCGGCGTGGTGACCGTGCGCAGGATAGATTGGCGCGTATGACGACGATCCCGGACCGTGACCTCGCGCTCGAGATCGTCCGCGCCACCGAGTGCGGCGCGCTCGCCGCGTCGCGACTCGTCGGGCGGGGCGACAAGATCGCGGCCGACCAGGCCGCCGTGGACGGCATGCGCGCCCTCTTCGACACCGTCAACATGGACGGGATCGTCGTGATCGGCGAAGGCGAGAAGGACGAGGCGCCGATGCTCTACAACGGCGAGCACGTCGGCGACGGCTCCGGCCCCGAGGTCGACGTCGCGGTGGATCCGCTCGAGGGCACGACGCTGGCGGCGAAAGGCATGCCGAACGCGCTCTCGGTCGTCGCAATCTCGGCTCGCGGATCGATGTTCGACCCGGGCCCCTGCGTCTACATGGAGAAGCTCGCCGGCGGACCGGATCTGATGGATCTGCTCTCGCTGACCGACCCGATCGAGGACGTCCTGGCACGCGTCGCCGAGCGCCGCGGCGTCACCCTGGGCGATCTCATGGTCGTCGTGCTCGACCGCCCGCGCCACGCGGACATGATCGCCCGCATTCGCGAGGCGGGCTCGCGCATCCGCCTCATCTCCGACGGCGACGTCTCCGCCGCGCTGCTCGCCGTGATGCCGGATACCGGCGTCGACCTGCTCTGGGGCATCGGGGGCACGCCCGAGGGCGTGCTCTCGGCCGCGGCGATCCGCTGCGTCGGCGGCACCCTGCTCGGCCGTCTGTGGCCGCGCGACGAGGCCGAGTCGAAGGCCGCCGTCGCAGCCGGCTATGACCTCGACCGCGTGCTCACGACCGAGGATCTCGTCGCGAGCGAGGACTGCTTCTTCGCCGCCACCGGCGTGACCGACGGCGACCTCGTGCGCGGCGTGCGCTTCGACGCCACCGGCGCGACCACGCAGTCGCTCGTGATGCGCGCGCGCTCGGGCACGATCCGCAAGGTCGACGCGCACCATCATCGCGCGAAGCTGCGCGCCCTCATGGGCGATCGCTTCGGATGAACGCGACGGTCGAGCGCGCCATGGCGGTGGAGGTCGACCAGCGAGTGCGCATCGAGGCGCCGCCCGGCCGCGTCTGGCGCGCGCTCACCGAGCCCGCCGATCTGCATCGCTGGCTCTTCGCGAGCGCCGAGGCCGACGTGCGCGAGGGCGGCTACTGGCGCTTCACGTTTCCGCACTGGCCGTCGGCGCGCGGCCTCCACCACCCCGCGCTCAACTTCGGCGGGCCGATCGCCGAACTGGAGCCCGGGCGTCTGCTCGCGGTGCAGTTCGAGCCGCCGTACTGGGGCGTTCTGCGCTTCGCGATCGAGGCTGCGGGGGACGGCTGCGAGTTGCGCGTGACGCAGCGCGGGTTCGAGGGCAACGAGGACTGGCTGGCCGACTTCCGCGGCGGATGGGGCTCGTTCAACGACCGCCTCGCCCTGCTCTGCGAGATCGGCGAGACGGCGGCGCCGAGGCGGATCGAGGCGACGCTCGCCGCCGAGCGCGAGCTCGAGACGGGCGAGCTGGCCGCAGCGCTGGCCCAGCTCGCCGGCCGGCCGCTGCCCGCGCGACCGTACTGGTACGCCCACGGCGGTCGCGTCACGCTCGTCGTACCCGGGTCCGACGCGGGGAACGGGTTCCGGCTGCGCCGCGAGGAGCCGTGCGACGCACTCTGCGTGACGCTCCCGCCCAGCGCCGATCTGCGGATCGCGCGCGCGAGCCTCGAGCGCTCGCTGCCACGGCGCGGCTGGACCGCGGCCGGCCCGCTGCGCGCCGCGGTCGACCCGGCACATCCCGAACTCGGATGCGAGCTCGCGCTGCCCTACCGACCCGCGGTCGACCTTGCCGATCCCGAGCCGTTCGTGCGCGCATTCGAGCGCGCGTTCTGCGCGCCCGGCCGCGCCGCCGCGGGCGCGTATTTCGCTGTCAACGGGGCATTCGCGCTCGCCGGTGGGCCCCATCCTCGACCGCTCGACACGCCGCTCGCCCGGCTTCCCGCGGGCGCCGTCGCGCGCTTCTGGCGACTGCGCCTGTCCTCCGGCGTGCTCACGGCGGACTGGGAGGGCAATGGCTGGACGGCCGGCCGCAATCGCGGCACGAGCACCTGGACGTTCGCCGGCGACGGGGGCATCGAGCGGCTGATCCTGCGCTTCGACCCCGCCGTGCCGCGCATGGTCGCCGCATGACGGACGTGTGGGTGGCCGCGTTGCGCTCGGCCCTCGGCGCGCGCGTGCGCACCCGGCCGGCCGAGCTCGCCGCGGTCGCCCGCGACGCATCCCACGTGATCGGGCACCCGGACGCCCTGGTCTATCCCGAGACTGCCGAGCACGTCGCCGCGGCCGTGCGCATCGCGCGCGAGCACGGCGTCCCCGTCGTCGCCCGCGGCGGCGGCACGGCGCTGACCGGCGCGACCGCCCCGACCCGCGGCGGCATGGTGATCGCCTTCAACAAGATGAAGGCCATCCTCGCGCTCGATGTCGAGGAGCGCACGGCGCGTGTCCAGCCCGGGCTCCCTAACGCTCAACTTGACACTGAGGCTCGGCGCCACGGCCTGCGCTACACCCCCGACCCCTCCTCGCGCGCGGCCTCGGTGATCGGCGGCAACATCGCGACCAACGCGGGCGGCCTGCACTGCCTCGGGCACGGTGTGACCTCCGATCACGTGCTCGGGATCGAGGTCGTGTTCGGCGACGGCACCATCGCCTGGCTCGAGGACACCGACGCCACCGACCTGCGCGCGCTCGTAACTGGCAGCGAGGGCACCCTGGCAATCGTCACCTCGGCACTCGTGCGCCTGCTGCCGCTGCCGGAGCGCCTGGCAGTCGTCGTCGCCGGGTTCCCGCGCCTCGAGCAGTGCGGCGAGTGCGCGGAGCGGATGATCCTCGAAGCCCCGGGCCTCGTCGCCTGCGAGTTCATCGACGACGCGATGTCGCGCGCGCTCGATCACCTCGCGCCCGGCGTCCTCCCCGTCGGCGTCGAGGCGGCGCTCCTGATCGAGGTCGAGGCGCTCGAGGAGGGCATCGATCGCGCCATCACGACCGTCGTGCGCTGTGTCGAGGAGGCGGGCGGGAGTGCGCGTGAGGCCCGCAGCGACGCGGAGATCGCGATCGCGTGGAACGCCCGGCGGTCGGCCTACGGCGCGCTCGGCCGCATGCATGCGGACTCCTACACGCATGATTTCGCCACGCCGCGCGATCGGCTCGTCGTCTCGCTCCGCGCCGCGGCGGAGATCGCGGCCCGCCACGACCTCATGCTCTCGTCGGTCGCGCATCTCGGCGACGGCAACCTGCATCCGCGACTGCACTACGACGCGCGCGACACGGGCGCCTTCAAGCGTGCGCTGGAAGCCAGCGAGGAGCTCCTCGTGATGGTGCTCGAGAACGGCGGCACGCTCTCGGGCGAGCACGGCATCGGACTCGAGAAGCTGCACGCACTCGGACGCCAGTACGGCGATGCCGAGCTCGACGCGATGCGCCGCGTCAAGGCCGTGCTCGACCCCGCCGGCGTGCTCAACCCGGGCAAGGCGCTCCCCGAGGCCGGCACCGATGCGCGCAGGGGGATGTACGCCGATGTCGCCTGAGCTCCGTGCGGGCAACGCGAGCGTGCGCGCCGACGGCGGCGAGACGCTCGCGGCCGTCCAGCTCTCCGCGCAGGTCGCCGGCCAGTTCCTGCCGGTCGACGCCGATGGCTCCATGACCGTGCGCGAGCTGCTGCAGCGGCGCGACGGCGGCCCGATCGAAGCCCGCTACGGTCGCCTGCGCGACCGCGTGCTCGCCGCCGGCATCGATGGGCTGTCGCTCGGATCCGAGGCCGTCAAGGACGTCGCTGGCTACGACCTGCGCCGGATGTTGCTCGGCAGCGCGCCGGTCGAATGGGCCGTCTTCCGCCTTGCGCAGCTACCCGAGCGCCGCGAGCGCCTGCTCGCACGCGGGGGCGATGCATTCGCGCTCGCAGAGGCCCTCCGCTCCGACCCGGCCGCCCCCGCGGGCCTCGTCGTGCTCGAACCGGCTCTGCTCGCGATCGCAGAGGACTGCGGGAGCGACGAGGAAGGACGCCGCCACGGGCACCTCGAGCAGTGCGCCAAGGCAGCCGGCGCAACGCTGGAGCAGCTCGGCGACGCCGGGTGGCTCGCCGTGTGCGAGGGCCTGCCGCCCGTCGCCGTGCGCATGGCGGCCCGCGACGCCCGCACGGCCTTGCCCTCCCACGAAGGCGCCTGGGCCTACGACGCCGGCAGACGGCTCGCGCTCGTCACGTCCGCCGCCCGCGATGCCCTCGCGCCCACGCGGCCCGCGGCCGCCGCGGGCGCCAAGCTCGTCGAAGCCGTCGTGCGGGCGGCCCGCGCGTGACGGCTCTCGATCTCACCGACGCGCGCCGCGCGCGCTTCGACGAGCTCGCGCGGCAGTGCGTCTCGTGCGGGCTCTGCCTGCCCACCAGCCCCACCATCCATTTTGTGGCGGAGGAAAACCACGGCCCCCGCGGCCGGATACACATCATGCAGCGCCTCGTCGCGGGCGAGCTGTCCAGCGAGGATGCGCGTGGCCCGCTCGACCGCTGCCTCGGCTGCCGGGCCTGTGAGACGGCCTGCCCGTCCGGCGTGCAGTACGGCGAATTGCTCGAGATCGCCCGCGACGGCGGTGCCCAGACGCCGTCGTTCCAGGTGCGCAGCCTGCTGGCGCTCGTCCGGCGCCCGCGACTGCTGGCGCTCGCGCTGCGCGCCGGGCGCCCGCTCGCCCGTTTCGTCCCGGGAGCGGCCGGGCGCACCGGCAGGTCACTCGACGGTCACGAACCGGTCGACTGGGAGCGCAGGCGCGCAGGCCCGACCGCCGTCGTCCTGCGCGGCTGCGTGATGCGCGAGGCGTTCGCGGGTGTGCAGCAGGCAGCGGTCGACGCGCTCGCCGCGGCCGGCTACGACGTCGTCGCCGGCCCCGAGCAGGGCTGCTGCGGCGCACTCCATCTGCACAACGGCGAGCTCACGACCGGCGAGGCGATGCGCGATGAGCTGCTCGCCGGCGTGCCCGCGGGCGCGATCCTCGTCTCGACGGCAGCCGGATGCGGTGCGGCGCTG
This sequence comes from uncultured Gaiellales bacterium, assembly GCA_964651695.1. Classification (GTDB taxonomy): domain Bacteria; phylum Actinomycetota; class Thermoleophilia; order Gaiellales; family JALYLC01; genus JALYLC01. The sequence continues at coordinate 6,455 of CAZYYP010000030.1, forward strand.
CGGGCGCACGACGAGCGCGTGCTCGATCTCAGTGAGGCGCTGCTGCGCGCACCGTCGCCCCCGGCGGGCAGCGGTGGCGGGCCGGTGGCCGTGTTCGACGCCTGCCACCTCCTGCACGCCCAGGGCGTGCGCGAGGCGCCGCGCGAGCTTCTCCGCGGGGCGGGCTACGAGCCGGTCGAACTCGCGGGCAGTGGCCGCTGCTGCGGCGCGGCCGGCGTCTACTCGTTCACGCAGCCCGAGCTCTCACAGCAGCTCGCCCAGAGCCGGGTCGAGGCGATCCGGGCGAGCGGCGCCCAGACGGTCAGCTGCGGCAATCCGGGCTGTGCGCTCCAACTCCGCGGAGCTCTCCGAGAAGCCGGACTCGACGTGCGCGTGGCGCATCCCGCGGAACTCGTCGCGGAAGCGACGGTTCAGGTCGGCTGAGAGGACCCCGGGTCGGGCGCGGCCGGCGGCGGAGTCGCCTCGGGCGCCGCGGCCGGGGGAGCCATCGAGACGGCGGGCGCGGCGCCCGCGTCGGACCCGGAGCCGAACGAGACGGCGGGCACGTCGCGGTCGGCCGGCGAGTCGAGCCCGAAGAACTCGCGCTTCGTGAAGCCGAACATGCCTGCGAAGACCGCGGCCGGGAAGGTCTGGATACGCGTGTTGTAGCCCTGCACGTTGCCGTTGTAGATGCGCCGGGCGCCGGCGATCTGATCCTCGGTGTTCGTGAGCTCGGCCTGCAACTGCTGGAAGTTCTCGCTCGCGCGCAGCGTCGGATAGGCCTCGGCGACCGCGAAGAGGCGACCGAGCGCTCCGGTCAGCTGACCCTCGGCGGCGGCGGACTGCGCCGGGCCCTGCGCGCTCATCGCGTTGGCACGCGCCTGCGTGACGGCCTCGAAGACCTCCTTCTCGTGCGCCGCGTAGCCCTTGACCGTCTCGACCAGGTTCGGGATGAGGTCGTGCCGGCGCTTGAGCTGGACGTCGATCCCGCTCCAGGCCTCGTCGACGCGGTTGCGCGCGCGAACCATGCCGTTGTAGATCCCGACCAGGAACAGGGCCAGGACGATGATGACGGCGATGATGATCAGTACAGCCCACATACCCGTGTGCCTCCGAAGGCGGGGAGTGCTATCGGCTGTGACTCTACCCTTCCGGCTGTGATCGCGCTCACGCTCACGGCGCCGCTGGCCTACGAGGCGAACCCGGGCATCGTCCAGGGCGTCGCCCCGCCGGGCTCCACGGCGCTCCGCGTGCTCGCCGACGGGCGCTCCGTGCGCCTCATTCGGCTGACGAGCGGACGACGCGCATTCCTGGTCGGGCCGATCGGGCTGCCACCGCGCGACATCACCGTCACGGTCGAGGCGCTGCACGGGCAGCGCGTGATCGCGACGCGCACCGTGGAGCACGTCTTCGGCCTGCCCGCGGCCGCCGCGGAGGTCGCGCCGCCGCGCACGATCGACGAGCCCCTGCAGAAGCGCGTCGTCGACCTGCCCGCGCGTACGGGCGTGTACTCGGCGGCGTGGATCCGCAACCTCGCCGACGGCAGCACGGCCGGCTACAACGCGGGCGCGCGCTTCGCGTCGGCGAGCACGCTCAAGCTCGCGATCCTGCTCGGCGTCTTCGCACACGACGACGACGATCCCGTGAACTCGCCGTCGTGGTCGCTCGAGCGCTCGCTCGTGCTCAACTCGTCCAATCTCGCCGCCAACGAGTTGCTCCCGCGCGCCGGCGGCCCGGCCGCGGTGGATGCGACCGCCCGGTCGCTCGGCGCGACTGCGACGTTCACGTGCTGCGACTTCCTGCTCGAGCCCGGCGAGCGCGCGCCCGCGACGGCGCGCATGCGACGCTCGCCCCTCCCCCCGCTGTCGGTCGCGAGCCAGCCGGTCTTCCCGTGCTGCAAGTACACGACCGCGCACGACCTCGGCACGCTGCTCGTCTCGCTCATGCTCGCCTCGACCGGCCACGGCTCGGCGCGGCGCCAGGGCATCACGCCCCGCGAGGCGCGCGTCGCCCTCTGGCTGCTCATCCACGCGGGCTATCCCGGCCTCGTGCGACCGTCGAGTCCCTTCCCGGTCGGCCACAAGGCCGGCTGGCTGCCCGACATCCAGCACGATGCGGCGCTCGTCTTCACGCCCCACGGCACGATCGTGGCCGTGTTCATGAACTACTCGTCGAGTGGCGTCTCGTACTCCCGCGTGCGCGACGCCGACGGCGACGTCGTCAAGCTCGCGCTACACAGCTGACAGCGCGACCGCGACCTCGCCGGCGAGCGCCGCGTTGCCGATGATCAGGTCGCGATTGGCCCGCAGGGTGCGGCCCTCGCTGCGCTCGTGCAGGCGCGCCAGCACGAAGGGCGTGATCGCCGGGCCACGCACGCCCTGCGCCACCGCCTCCGCGAGCGCCTCCTCGATCAGCGGCTCGATGTCGTCCAGGCTCGGCTCCGGCGGCCGGGTCAGCGCGACCGCGCCTGCGGCCCCGAGCTCCCAGTGCGCACGCGCCACCGCCGCAGCCTCGGCGGGGGTCTCGACGCGCGCCGAGACGGGCGGGCCGCCCGCGGCGGCGTAGAAGAGCGGCAGGGTGTCGGTGCGGTAGCCGAGCACGGGAATGCCGAGCGTCTCGAGCAGCTCGCTCGTGGCCGGCACGTCCAGCAGCGACTTGACGCCGCACGACACGATCACGACACGCGTGCGCGCGAGCTCGCCGAGGTCGGAGGAGATATCGGGCGGATGCGGGAACTCGCGGTGCACGCCGCCGAGGCCACCGGTCGCCATGACGCCGATCCCCAGCGGGCGAACCGCCGCGAGCGTGCCACCGACGGTGGTCGCGCCGAGCGCGCGCTGCACGCAGCAGGCTGCGAGGTCGCGCGCGCCGACCTTGCGCGCGGAGGCGCCGGCGTCGCTGAAGTGCCGCACCTCCTCGTCGGTCAGGCCGATCACGAGCGTCCCGTCGATGATGCCGACCGTGGCCGGTACGGCGCCGGCTCCGCGCACCGCCGCTTCCGAGGCGGCTCCGACCGCATAGCCCTCGCCGGCGGGGAAGCCGTGGGCGACGAGCGTCGTCTCGAGGCACACCACGGGCGCCCGCCGCGCGAGCGCGTCGGCGACCTCGTCGGAGACACGCGGCGACGCGCTCACGGCAGTGCACCGACCCGCGTGATACAGCGCGCCGCGGCCGCCTGGCCGCGCTGCGCAGCGTCGATCGGGTCGCGCTCGAGCAGGAACCCGGCTGCAAACGCGTCACCCGCGCCGGTCGTGTCGAGCACGCCCTCGACGTGGATGCCCTCGTGCACGAGGCGCTCGCCGTCGTGCACGACCGCCGACCCGAGCGCTCCGCGCTTGACGACCCAGGTGACGCCGAGCGGCTCGCCGAAGGCCTCGGCCTCGGCCTCGTTCGCGAAGACGACATCCGGAGCGAGCGCGGCCACGCGACGCCGCATCTCGTCGCGCCCGAGCTCCGCGATGCCGTGCGCCGTGGAGAGGTCGACCGTCACGCGAGCACCGTAGCGCCGGGCCGCCCCCGCGAGCAGCAGGGCCGCCTCGTGGCCGCCGGTGCGCAGAACCGTGTAGCCCGCGACGTGCAGGACGTCGGCACCGGTCACCATGCCCTCGTCGACGTCGTCGGGTGCGAGCCCGCCCGCGGCGCCGCGGTCGCTCGCGAGCGTACGCGTCCCGTCGGGCGCGACCAGGGCGACGACGCTCCCCGTGCGCTCGCCGCTCACGAAGGGCCCGGCCAGCTCGACGCCGCGCCGCTCCAGCTCGCCCGCGATCAGGCGACCGGCCGCATCGTCGGTGCGACGCGCGATGAGCCGCGCCTCGGCGCCCAGCCAGCAGACCCACGCGGCGACGTTCGCAGCCTGCCCGCCCGGCACGAGCGCGATCGCGGCGGGAACGTCGTCATCGGTCGCGTACGGCGCCTCCAGGCGCACGACCACGTCGAGCAGCAGATCTCCCAGCGTGACCACGCGCACCACGCGATCCTGGCACACTCGCCGGGTGGAGGCAGCGCCCGGCATCGGCCGCGTCCTGGTCGTCAGCGGCGGACCCGCTCCCGACGCGACGGACGCGGGCCCTCTCCCCCACGGGGCCTTCGTGATCGCCGCCGACTCGGGCCTCGAGCATGCCGCCGCGCTGGGAGTGAGCGTGGACGTGCTCGTCGGCGACCTCGACTCCGCTGCCCCTGACGCGGTGCGCGCGGCCGAGATCGCCGGCGTCCGCGTCGAGCGCTACCCCGCCGACAAGGAGGCGACCGACCTCGAGCTCGCGCTCGAGCACGCCCTCGGGCTCGGCGCGAGCCGCGTCACGGTCGTGAGCGGCGGAGGGGGATCGCGTCTCGACCACCATCTCGCCGAGCTCGTCCTGCTGGCTGCCGAGCGCTTCGCCCCGCTGCACATCGACGCGCGCATCGGCACGGCGCGCGCGATTGCGATTCACGCAGACGAGCCCGTCGCCCTCGCGGGAGAGCCCGGCGCCGTGCTCACGCTGCTCGCGCTGGGCGGGCCCGCGAGCGGCGTCACGACGACCGGGCTGCGCTGGCCGCTGCGCGCCGAGACGCTGCAGCCGGGGTCGACGCGCGGCGTCAGCAACGAGATCGTGTCCGGCCCCGTGCGCGTCGAGATCGCCGGTGGCAGCCTGCTCGCCGTCGGCCCTGGCCCGCTCGAGCGCGTGGATCAGTACGGGCGCACGGCACCGACGTAGCCGGCGCGTCCCTCGATGCTGACGATGCGCACCACGTCGCCGGTATGCGGGGCGTTGATCATCTTGCCGTCGCCGACATACATGCCGACATGCCCGGGCCCGTCGGCCTTGGGCTCGAAGAACACGAGGTCGCCGGGCTCGAGGTCGGCCGGGGCGATGCGCTGCCCCTCGAGGTACTGCCACGCTGCGTAATGGTCGAGCGTGATGCCGAGCTGCTTGTAGACGTACATCACGAGCCCCGAGCAGTCGAAGCCGCCCGTGGGTGTCGATCCGCCCCAGACGTAGGGAATGCCGAGATAGCGCTTCGCGATCGCGACCGCCTGCGGCCCGATCATGCCGCCGTGACGGGCGTGCACGTCGGTGAAGTCGACGCTGACCGGCCGCAGACGCAGCGAAGCGGGCCGTGCCCTCGACGGCAGCCGGCCGAGCGAGACGAGCGTGCTGCGCGTCATCCACATGCGCGTGGCCTGGACCTCGAGCGAACGGCCCCTGGCCGAGAACACGAGCAGCGGCGACCCGAGGTGCGGCGTGTGCAGGAGCAGCGTGAGCGCGCCGGCGGCGACCTCGTGGTGCTTGACGGCACGCCGGGCGAGCGGCGAGAGCGCAAGGTGCGGGCTCTGCAGGACGCGGCGCTCGAGCGCCCGTCGCTGCTGCCGATCGCCGGCACGGGCCCGCAGGATGAGGCGCGGCGGAAGCGAGTAGGGCGCGAGCTTCGGCAGGTGGTCGATCTCGAGCGCGAGCGGTGGCTTGGGCTTGATCACGGGCTGCAAGGGCGGCGGCATGTGCAGCCGGCGTGTCGGCGTATCGCCGAGCCCGACGGGCACGAGCGGTCCCCCGGCGTGGGGAACCTGCGCCGGCGCCGGGCTGGCCGCGACGAGATGCGGCAACGCGATGGCCGCGGCGGCAACGCCCGCGACCGCGAGCACGCCGATGCGAGCGATCGCCACCATCCACCTTGCATCGGCGTTCGAGCGCCGCTGAGTGTCACCCAGAGGGGTGAGGGCGCACGGGCCTCAGGTGATCAGAACCGGCGTGCCGAGCGGAACCACGTGCGCCATCCAGACGACGTTCGCGTCGTTGATGCGGACGCAGCCGTGCGAGGCCGACGATCCGAGCGGATCTTTGAGGCTGGTGCCGTCGCGACCGTGGATTGCGACCCGGCCGGGACCACCGCCGTAGTTGAAGAGCACGTCGGAGAACGCGGTGAGGTGGAGCGCCCAGGGCCCCAGGAAGCCCTTGGGATCCACCTGCGGCAGCTTCTCGTAGATTGCGTAGAGACCGCGGGGCGTGGGCGTGGCAGCCGCGCCCACGACGGCCTCGAAACTCCGCTGCTTGCGGCCGTCGCGATACACGGTGACCGTATGCGCGCTGCGATTGACCGTGATGCGCCAGGGCGACGTGCTGAGGCGGACGAAGTCCTCGCGGATCCAGCCGCTCGATCCGTTGGGGCGATCCGGAAGCGCCACGCGCAGCCAGGTCCTGCCGTGGTAGAGCGTGCTGTCGAGTACGAGCAGGACGTTCGGGCCACCACCCCACTGCGCGTGCGTCGGCAGGCGCGTCTTGATGCCCTTGCCCGGCTTGGTGAACACGTTCGTCGTGATCATGATCTTGGCCGTGTAGGCGAGCGCCGCGGTCGGAGCCGCCGGCGTCGCAGCCTCGGCGGCAGCCGCCGGCATCGCGCACAAGGCGACCGACAGGGCGACGACGCGCGCGGCGCGCCGGAATCGTGGAGTCCGCTGCATGAGAAAGGGTTCCGCCGCTCGCTCGGCTTCAGGTCGAAGACGCCGACACCCCCAACGTAGCACCCGTGATCGGCCGAGGCGAGGCAGCTCTGGTCTACGAGGGGACGAGATCGCGGTCGGCCTCGATGCCGAAGCGGCGGCCGATGTCGCGGAGCTCGTCGTCGAGCAGCCATGCGTCGGGGCGCTCGGCGCCTTCGTGGCGCGGCGAGGCGCCCTTCAGCGCCATGCAGCCGGTGTTGTCGCCGATGGCCGCGATCGCGGCGAGCTCGGACTGCTCGAGGACGGGCCCGGAAGGCACCGCGGCGAGCTCGGCGCGCTTGGCCTCGACCGGCTTGGCGTGCGGCCCCGCCTCCTGGATCAGCGTCGGCGCCACGCAGGCCACGGCGGGCTGGGCCAGCGTCCAGGCGGCCGAGAACTGGAGCATCGTGAGGCCGTGGCGGTCGGCGATCGGCCGCAACTCGTCGAGGCGCGCCCGCCCCGCCTCGACCCAGCCGGCGGCGCGGTAGCGGCGGTGGTCGGTCTCGCCGAGCGAGCCCTCGTCGGGCACATCGTCGTGGAAGAGGCCGCCGTAGTCGACGACGCGCGCGAGCACCTTCACGCCGTGGCGCTCGCAGGCCGGGAGCGCGAGCTTCCCCGGCCATGGCTCGAGCGGGTTGAGGATCAGCATCGCCCAGTCGATCAGGTCGCCGAACCGCTCCAGGCAACCGATGACATCGAGCGTGAAGCCGTTCGCAGGCCCGGGTGCGATGCCGATCGCGTTGCACAGTCCCGCCTCGCGAAGACCGGCCATCGCACCCCAGACCGCCGGCGACGTGTAGCCCACGCGGTCGGGGTTGTGCAGAAGGAGGACGTCGAAGTGATCGACGCCGCAGCGCTCGAGGCTCCGCTCGGCGGCCTCCTGCAGGTAGCCGGCATAGCCGTCGACGCCGCGCAGCTCGGGCGAGGTGAAGCGCGGGAAGCCCTTCGATCCGTCGCGCTTGGTGCCGTAGAAGTCGTGGCCGACCGCACCGACGAGCGAGTACGACTCGCGCGGCAGACCGGCGATGGCCCGTCCCACCACGAGATCGGCCTCGCCCGCGCCGTAGACATCGGCCGTGACCACGGTGTGAATGGCCGCGTCGGGCCGCAAGAGCTCGACGAGACGCTCGTCGCCGAGCGGCTCGCCGAAGTGCATGAACCGCCCGCCGCTCCAGGCGCCGAGCGCGGTATGACCGGGAGCGCTCATAGAGCCGCAGTCTGTCAGGTACCGGACTGCAGCAACGCCCGCACCTGAGTGGCCGCCCGCAGCCCTGACTCGATGGCGCCGTCGACATAGCCGCTCCAGCCGTCGGCCAGGTCGGAGCCGGCGAAGACGATGCGGCCCTCCGGCTCGCGCATCGCCGCATGGTGGTGCGCGTACCAGCCCGGCCGGTGGATCGCCCACGTGCCGCGGGTGAACTCGTCTGCCAGCCAGTCGTGCGCGATGGCGTCGACGATCTCGAGTCCGGGGTGCAGCTCGTCCAGCGACTTCTGCATTGCGGCGCGATCGTCGATGTCGAACGCGGCGGCGTCGCGGCCGAAGCCGACGAGCAACTGGCCGCCGTCGGGCAGCAGGCGATCGGCCATCAGGTAGCCGAAGGGGTGCCCCGGCGCCATCGTGTTGATGGGCCGGCTCTCGCCCCTCACCCTCAGCCACAGCTTTAGACCGCGCGAGGCCTGGCCGAGCGCAATGGCATCCCGCTTGGCCGTCGACAACCCGTCGATCCCGACGTGCGGCAGCACGTTCAGCGGCACGGTCAGGACGCAGGTCCGCGCCCGCAGGACATCGCCGGTGCGCGTGCGCACCTCGACGCCGTCGCTCACGGCGCCGAGCGAGTCGACCGGCGTCGAGAGCCACTGCGCAAACGGCGCCTGCGCCGCCATGGCCTCCACGAGGCCCTTCGTGAACGCGCCGAAGGTGTAGCGGCCGCCGGCGTCCTCGGCCAGCTCGAGACTGCTGCCCGAGAGCGCGTGCAGTCGCAGCACGCTGGCCGCGCCCGCGTCGTTGATGTACCCGCTGGCGACGCCTTCCAGCTCGGCCGCGAGCACGTCGTACTCCTCCTCGTCGAGCCCCAGCTCGGCCATCCGCTGCTCGATCGTCTGCGCATCGAAGGGCACCAGCGCGGCGATCGCGAACTGGGGATCGTGCGGTCGCGGCAAGGCGTCTGCCGCCGGCTCGACGAACCGGTTCCAGGCGCGTCGCGCAATCGCGTGGCGCTGGGCGCCGGTGCCGGTGCGCCGCACCCCGCCGACCGTCCAGGAGATCAGCTCGGGCGCGATGCTCTCGCCGATGCCCTGGCCGGCGCGCTTCAGCTCGGACCAGGCGTACGGCTGGTGCCAGTGCACCCACCCGCCGCCGAGCTCGATGGTGTCGCCGTCCCAGTCGCGAGTCCACGTGCGCCCGCCGAGGCGGTCGCGCGCCTCGATGAGCGTGCAGTCGAGGCCGGCGAGCGTCAGCTCACGCGCGGCCGTGACCCCGGCGAAACCCCCTCCGATGACGATCGCATCGAGCACCGGCCGAGTCTAGCCGAAATCCTGACTGACGAGTCAGGAAGGCAGCGAGATCGCGGCGGCACGCCGGCACCGGTAGTCTCCATCTCGACCAGCGAAGGAGCCGGCGTGGACGGGCACGGTGCGATCAACGATACGGCGCGCGCCCTCTTCGCCCCGCTCGGCGGCGACTACGACCGCTGGGCGGCGATCCTCTCGTTCGGGCAGGACCCGCGCTGGCGACGCCACCTGATCAGGCACGTCCGCGTGGGGCCGGACGCCCGCGTGCTCGACGTCGCGACGGGCACCGCCGCCATCGCGCGCGGGCTCGTGCGGCGCTACGGCTGCCACGTCGTGGGCGTCGACCAGTCGCCGCAGATGCTGGCCGGCGCGCGCGAGCGGATCGCGAAGGCCGGCCTCGCCGACCGCATCGAGCTCCGCGTCGGCAGCGCCGAGGAGATCGAGCTCGAGGAGGGGTCGTTCGATGCCCTCACCACCGGCTACCTGCTGCGCTACCTGGACGATCCGCAGGCGACCATGAGCAGCCTGCTGCGGCTGATCCGGCCGGGCGCCCCGTTCGCGCTGCTCGACTTCGGCGTCCCGCCGAACACCGTGGCGCGCGCCCTCTGGCACCTCTACACCGGCGTCGGCCTGCCCGTCCTCGGGCGCATGGTCTCACCCGGATGGGCCGATGTCGGCCGCTATCTGCGACCGAGCATCAGCGCCTTCGGCGCCGCGTACCCCCCGAGAGCGCTCGCGGCGATGCTCATCGACGCGGGTGGCGCCGACGTGCACGTGCAGCGCCTGAGCCTGGGCGGCGGACTCGTCGCCTGGGGGGTGCGCGCTGTCCGGTGACGCGCGGCGCGTCGCGTTCTACGCGCTCCGCCCGGGTGGTCTCCGCGACTGCGTCACGCTGCTGCACCCGCCGTACACCGCCTGGCATCTCTCCTACGTCGCGCTCGGCGGGGCCCTTGCGACGCGCACCGACGGCGCACGGCTGACCTGGACGCTGATCGCGTTCCTGCTCGCCGTGGGCGTCGCCGCCCACTGCCTCGACGAGCTCAACGGCCGGCCGCTCGCGACCCTTCTCCCCGCCTCCGCCCTCGTGACGGCCTCGGCCGTCTCGCTTGCGGGCGCTGCTGCGATCGGCCTCTGGGGAGTCAGCGCGATCGGCGTCTACCTCGTGCCGTTCGTGGTCATCGGGATCGGGCTCGTGCTGGCGTACAACCTCGAGTGGTTCGGCGGCGCCCTCCACACCGACCACGTCTTCGCGCTCGGCTGGGGCGCCTTCCCGGTGCTCGTCGGCGGCTTCGCGCAGACGGGATCGATCGAGCTGCCGGTCGTGCTCGGCGCCGCGTTCGCGGCGGCCACGAGCCTCGCTCAGCGCGCCCTCTCCAACTGGGCGCGGCGCCTGCGACGCGGAGGCCTGCGCGTCGAGGGCTTCATCGAGCGGCCGGGCGAGGCGCGCACGCTGCTCGACGTCGACGCGCTGACGGCGCCCGCCGAGCTCTCTCTGCGCGCGCTCGCCGCGGCGCACGTGCTCCTTGCGGTGGCGGTCGTCGCACTGCGCTTCGGCTGGGGCTAACCCCAGACTTCGCGAGCGACGTCGACGACGAGGCCGAGCTTCGCGGCCTGCTGCTCCAGGGTGAGGTCGTTGCCGTCCACGGTCGACGAGAAGCCGCACTGCGGCGAGAGGCACAGCTGATCGATGTCGGCGAACTTCGCCGCCTCGTCGATCCTGCGCTTGAGCTCATCCTTTTGCTCGAGCTCGCCGTGCTTCGTCGTCACCAGGCCGAGCACGACGAGCTTGCCGGGCGGCAGGAACCGCAGCGGCTCGAAGCCCCCCGAACGCTCGTCGTCGAACTCCATGAAGAAGCCGTCGACCTGGAGCTCGTTGAGCAGCACCTCCGCGACGTACTCGTAGCCGCCCTCTGCGAACCACGACGAGCGGAAGTTGCCGCGGCACATGTGCGTCGTGATGCGCATCCCCTCGGGCCGGCTCGCGATCGCCTCGTTGAGGTGCCGGATGTAGGTCTCGTGCTGGTGTGCGGGATCGCCGCCGATGTCGGCCATGTGCGCGCGCTGCTTCGGATCGTTGAGGTAGGCGAGGCTCGTGTCGTCGAGCTGGAGATACGTGCAGCCGAGTGTGCCGAGGCGGCTCACCTCCTCGCGGTAGGCGGCCGTGAGATCGGCCCAGAACTCCTCCAGGTCGGGGTAGATCGTCTCGTCGATCGCCGCGCGCCCGCCGCGGTAGTGCACCATGCTCGGCGACGGGATGGTCAGCTTCGGCACGGCCGTCGTCACGTTGTCGCGCAGGAAGGCGAAGTCGTCTCCGAAGATCGTGTGGTCGAGGCGGATGCGCGCATCGACGCGCATCGACGGCGGCGTGAAGACGACCGGCCCGCTCGCACTCTTGAACTCGACCGCGAGCTCCGAGGCGAGCTTCTCCACGCCTCCCAGCTGGTAGATGAAGTCCATGTGCCAGGAGCCCCGGCGGAGCTCGCCGTCGGTCGCCGCCTGCAGGCCGATCTCCTCCTGCATGCGGATCACCTGGCGGATCGCCGCGTCCTCGGCCGCGCGCAACTCGTCCGCGGCGAGGCGCCCGTCGGCGTAGTCGCCGCGTGCCTCGAGCAGGTTCGCGGGTCGCAGCAGGCTGCCGACATGGTCGGCACGGAACGGTGGCTCGCTCCGCCAGGTCATCGGTCTCCTCCTGTGCGCGTCATGCCCCGACTCTACAAACTCGACGCAGGCACGTTTGCGCCGCCGCCGAGCGGGTACCGATGGTGCGTATGTCCCGCACACCGCTCTCCATCTATCTCGAGGATCACCTCGCCGGCTCGACCGGCGGCGTCGCGCTGGCGCGTCGCGTCGCCTCGCACTGCGAGGGGACGCGCGCCGCCGGGGACCTCACGCAGGTCGCCGAGGAGATCGAGGCCGACCGCGAGACGCTGAAGCGCCTGATGTCGGAGCTGGGCGTGCACCCCTCGCCGGTCAAGAATGCCGCCGCCCGGGTGTCGGAGCTGGCAGCCCGGCTGAAGCCGAACGGCCGGCTACGCGGCCAGTCGCAGATGCAGCGCCTCCACGAACTCGAGTTGCTCTCGCTGGGAATCGCCGGCAAGGAGGCACTCTGGAAGGCGCTCCGGGCTGTCCCCGACGCGACCGCTCCCGCCCGCGTCGATCTGGACGACCTCCAGGGCCGCGCTCGGAGTCAGCGCGAGCGTGTCGAGGCCGCGCGGATCATGGTCGCCCGCGCCGCGCTCTCCCCCGATTCGAACGTCCACCGGTTGCCGGATCGTCCCGAGGCCATCGGGACAGCGGCGCCGCGCGACGCGCTCTGACGGCGATCCGTCGCGCGTCAGCGCGCCCACTCGCTATCTCGGCGTGAAGACCGGTGTACCGCGGCCGCGACGACGCCCAGGAGCGCTGCCGCGAGCGCTAGCGGCAGGGCGAGATCCACGTTGATCACGAGCAGCGCTCCGGCGAGCGCGCCGATCAGCATCGCCGCGACCGAGACGAGACGGCGCGCGGAATGCCCGCCTGGGCCGCCGGCGAGTTTCGAGTCGGCCGCGATGCCGGTGAGCGTCAGCGTGAGCACGGTCGTGGTCAGATCGGGCACCGCGAGCCGGCGGGCGATCGCATTCTGGACGCCCATGGCGAGCCCCAGGATCACGATCAGCGTGTAGCGCGCTCCCGACGACACGGGCTCGCGGGCGACGAGCGCGACGACGGCAGCAAGCGCCACGAGCGCGCAACTGGTCGCGCTCCCCGCGCGCAGCATCCGGGCGCGGTGCGACGAGAGAGCGGCGCCCATCCGGCCGCCGGCCGTCGCCCCGAGCAGGAATGCCCCCGCGGCGGCGAGCGCCGCGCCGACCGAGAGGCCCGGCGCGCCGGCGATCGCGAAACCCAGGAAGACGACGTTCCCCGTCATGTTCGCGACGAAGACGTGCCCGAGGGCGACGTAGCTGACGGAGTCGACGAGACCCGTAACAATCGTCAGCATGACCAGGAGTACGGGCAACGGCCCGTATCCGCTGCCCGTCCACGGCCAGCGAGCCCGCGCGAATTCGCCGACCACGCTCATCGCCGGATCCCCCAGGCGCCCACCATGAGAGCAATCCTAGAGACAATCGCGGTAACGCTCAGGGCGCCAAACCGCAGATACTCGTATGGGCAACGTGATGAGACCGACGGACGAGGATCGCTTCGACGGAGTGTTCGTCCACCTCGACGCGATCGCACGCTACGCGCGCCGACGCGGCGCGCGCGACCCCGATGATGTCGCGGCCGAGTGCATGACAATCGCCTGGCGGCGCCTGGACGACCTCCCCGCGGACGACCCGCTGCCGTGGCTCCTCGTGTGCGCCCGCCGGATCGTCCTCTCGCAGCGCAGGAACGAGCAGGGGCGCGTGTCGCTCGACGACGTCGCGGAGCCCCGCTTCGAGGCGCCCGAGCCGGTCGGGCTCGACGCGGCCCTGACCGAAGCGCTCGCCTCGCTCTCCGACATCGACCGCGAGGCGCTCCTGCTCGTCGCCTGGGATGACCTCACCCCCACGCAGGCCGCGAAGGCGCTCGGCATCAATCCCGTCGCCTTCCGAGTTCGCCTCCACCGGGCCCGCCGGCGCTGCACGTCCGCGCTGGACTTCCGTGTCTCCCACCGCGCCCCCGATATCTGCTCCGACTCGGAGGTTCTCCATGGATGACATCCTCACACTCCTCCGCGAGCGCGACCCGGCCGCCGGCGCCCCGGCCGTCGCCGACCCCACGGTCATCCGGGCGCGCGTGCTGCAAGAGCCGCGCAACCGACCTGCCGCGGCGCGCAGAGCACCCTCCAAGCGGCGCTTGATGATCATCGTCGCGATCGCCCTCCTCGCCCTTGGCGGCACCGCAGTCGCGGATCGCCTGCTCACGGCCTCCGAGGTCTTCTCATCGCCGGATGCGGCGGGCCAGGGCAACCCGAGCGCCCCGGTGCACCCCGTCGCCGGCAGCGAGCGCGTCGTACAGCGGGTCGACGTGCCCGGCGTCGGCTCCGTGGAGCTCTGGGCCGCCACCGGCTCGACCTCGACAGGTGCCTGCCTCGGTCTCCGCTTCCCCGACGGATCCTGGGGTGCGGGCAAGGACAACGACCGAGTCGGCGGCAACGGGCCGGCGTGCTTCACCGAGCGCGACGATCCGATGTTCAAGAGCGTGCTGATCCCAACCGGCATCGACTCCTTCGAGACCGACACCGACCCGCCGAACTTCCAGCGCATCGTCTACGGCACGATCGACTCCGACATCCCGGCCACCGCCGTCCGCCTCGTCGACCTCGTCTCGGGCGCCACGGCGCCCGTCGTCGACGGGCGCTTCTTCGCCTACGTCGACCCGCGCGCCGATCCTCAGAGCGACGACCGGCAACTCGTCGCCTACGACGCCGCGGGGAAGATCGTCACCGGAGAGCGCCCCGCCGGCGATCCGAACCCAACGGCGCTCGGGAGCAACTGACCCGGGGCCGCATCAGCAGTCCGCCGATCCGAGAGGCCCGCGCACATGCGGGCCTCTCGCCCGTTGCTGGCGTCGTGGCTCTAGGCGTGGTTGGGGTCGTTCTTCACGGTGGCGGCGTCTCTGAGGGACGGCTCCACGCCTTCGGGAACGTTCGGGCCGCCGTCGGCCGTCGCGTCGGCGTTGTCGCCGGCATCCAGATCCACGCCGTCCTCGGTCGCCGGCTCGTCCGATCCGGTCGTCCTGCCGAGCACGGCACTGCCGAGATCCGGATCGTCGCCCAGAAGCTCGCTCGGCGCGTCCGAGCCCCCGAGGTCTGCGGGCACCATGCCGTCGGCCACGGTGCCTGCCCATTGACCCTTCTCACGCGCCTCGGCCGCGTCGGGCGTCGTTCCGCCGCGCTGTTCGGTGGGCTTCACGGATTCGTCGTTGCTTCCGGCCACGAGATCCTCCTGATCGAGACATGAGAATGTCTCTACCCGTACGGGTGCGCAACTAACCCGCCGGCAAGGCCGAGTTCGACTGCCTCCAGAACCGCTACACGTTCCTCCAGCTCGGCCTCGTCGACGAGGCCGAACGCGGCTACGACGTCGCCAAGCTCCGCAGCAGAGGCCGGCCTCGCCTCGGCAATGGCCCATCCGAGGTCGTGCCCGTTCGACTCGACCCGCAGCTCCGGCGTGCACTCGAGGAACGAGCGGCTGACGAAAACACGACGCAGAGCGACCTGACCCGTCGCGCGCTGCGCACGTTCCTCAAAGTCGGCTGACCGCCGGGTCTCGCCTTCAGCGAGGCGAGAGCGTTTCGAGCTCGGCCAGCCGGCGAAGCTCACGTAGTCGGCCGCCTCGGGTACCCATGGTCGCGCCTGGCACGCGGACGAGATCGGCTGAACCAGCTACGGGCGGCCGGACCGCGGCGATCTCAACGGCGTGACGCGCGAAAGACAAAAGGCCCGCCTGAGCGGGCCTTTTGCGTGAGCTCCTCGGGTAGGAC
>CAZYYP010000031.1:0-21370 GCA_964651695.1 uncultured Gaiellales bacterium
CGAGGACGTCGGCGAGCATCGCCTGCAGCACGGCGAAGCGCTCCGGCGTGACCGGTGACTCGCCCCGTTCGGGCGGCGCGCCGCGGTCGACGAGCTCGAGCGGCACGGCGTGCGGCTGCGGATCGCCCTCGTGGTCGGCGGCGACGCGCTCGAGCGCCGAGGCGACGCGGTCGACGAGCTCGGGCGGCGAGAGCGGCGTGGCGAGGCCGTCGAGGCCGATCAGCCAGCGCGCGAGCTCCTGCCAGTCGGCCACGGCGGTCGTGTAGAGCAGCGAGCGATCGTCGCGGTGCTCCATCGTCCCGTACTGCCCGACGGCGCGCTCGGCGAGCCAGGCGGCCTCCGGCTCGACCAGGATCGTCGCGAGCTCCTCGCTCTCGCCGAGCTGCCAGGGCGCGCGGTTGCGGTAGGCGCTCGGATCGAACTCGGGCGGGACGCGGAAGTCGCGCTCGCGGCGCGTGGCGAAGCGGACATCGCCGCGCACGCGGTCGAGCCGGAACGTGCGCACGTCGTCGCGATCGTGATCGCGCGCGATCACGTACCAGTGGCCGCCCATGAGGTACAGGCTGTACGGGTCGACCGTGCGGAGAGCCTCTTCGTCCGAGGAGATCGCCCAGTAGCGGAAGACGACCGTGCGCTGCTTCGAGATCGCGGTCTCGAGCTTCTGCAGGCGGATCGCCACCTCGGTCGTGAAGCCGCTCCCGAGCAGGCGCACGCTGACTTCGGGCGCGGCGTCGTAGGAGGGGTTCGGACGGCCGAGGGCGAGGTTCTGGAGTGCGAGCCGGAGCGGCTCGGCGTAGGCGAACTGGCCGTCGAGCAGGTGCACGGCGGTGGAGAGCGCGGCGAGCTCGGCGTCGTTCATGTCGAGCGGCGGCAGGAAGTAGTGCTCCTGCAGGAGCGTGTACAGCTCCTCGCCCGTGAAGTCGTCGCGCTGCGACTGCAGCGGCACGCCGAGCGCGAGCAGCTCGCTGCGGTCGGCGTAGAAGCGCCGCGCGAAGGCCTCGTCCGACATCTCGGAGTACCCCTCGACCGCCTGCTTGACGTCGCGTGCCGAAGCAGAGCGCCGCTCGGCCATCAGGTACGCGACGAGCGAGAGCTGGCGTACGAGCTTGTCGGTGTCGGGTGTCACAGAACGGGCAGTCTATGCGAGGTGCGGGCCCATGGCGGATGTCCCAGGGGCCCACGTTCGGCCCATGCCACTCCTGCGATCGGCGGGCGGCCCGCGGCGCGGACGGGGGTGGGGCGCGGGCGCCGCCCTACGATGCCGGGCATGGCACCGCGCCGCCTGACGTCCCTGCGCGCCGCGGTCCTCGCGTGCGCGGTCGCCGGGCTCCTGCCGGGAGTTGCGTCGGCCCGGGCCGCGGCCGCCCCGGCCATGTCCGACCCCTCCTGGTGGGCGCCGCGGGCGCGCATGCTCACGATCACCTCCGCGCCGACCCGTCCGCCCGCCGCGCGCTTTGCGGCGGGCCTCGAGGGCTGGACGCTGCGCGGGCCCGGGGCCGTGTCGGTGCGCAGCGGCGGTCCCGGCGGGCACTACGCCGCCCTGCGCGACAACACGACGCTCGAGTCGCCGCCGCTGCCGATCGGCCCGGCCGAGCAGGTGGTGCTGGTCACGGCGCGCGCCCCCGTCGGCTTCCCGCTCGTGCACCTGACGGCCGTCCTCGCCGACGGGACCGCGCACGTGCTCGGCGATCTCCAGCCCACGGCGAGCTGGGGCACCTTCGCGTTCAACGCGACCGGACTCGCAGGACAGACCGTGCGCTTGGTGCTCGACCCCGTGATGGCGCGTCAGGATGCGATCGATCTCGCGCGCGTGGGGGAGAGCGAGCAGATCGCGGCCGGTATGACGCTCGTGCGGGGCGCAGCGCGCCGCGCGACCGGGGCGCCTGCGGGAGCGCTGCTGACGGCCTCGGCCGGGCCGTTCGAGCTCCGTACGGCGCGCTTCACGCTCGCGCCCGATGCCGCCACCCTGAGCGTCTGGATCCGCGGCATCGCGGGGCGGAGACCCGCGATCGCCCTGAGCGCGGGCCTGCGGAGCCTCGGGACGGCGATCGCGGGCAGGACCTGGCACGCGGTGCGCGTGCCGGTCGCCGCGCTCCGCGGGCGCAGCGTCGCTCTGACGATCGCGAGCGGCGATGCCACGGGATTGCAACTCGCCTACATCGGCACGGTGCAGCGCTCGCCGGCGCTCCGGATCAAGCGCTTCGTGCCCGCGGCGAAGGATGCGCCGCCGGGGAGCCCGATCGGCGTGGTCGTGACGTCGTCGCGCACGCTCATCGGCGCCCGGATCGCGCTCGAGCAGCGTCGCGGCGCGACGTGGCACCGCATCGGGCTCGCGAAGCTCAAGAAGCCGGGACGGGCGCGGCTCACGGTCCGGCTGCCGAAGCACGCCGTGGTGCGCGCGGTGTTCACGGGCAGCGAGGCGGTGGCGGCAGGCGTCTCGCCGGTCCGCGCGCGCCGGGCGTGATCGCGCACCTCGATCTCGACGCGTTCTTCGCGGCCGTCGAGCAGCTCGACCGCCCGGAGTTGCGCGGCCGCCCCGTCGTCGTCGGCGGCGACCCGCGCAGCCGCGGCGTCGTCTCCACGGCCAGCTACGAGGCGCGCCAGTTCGGCATCCGCTCGGCGATGAGCGCGGCCGAGGCCTACCGGCGCTGCCCGGCGGCGATCTTCGTCAAGCCCGACATGGCACGCTATCGCGAGCGTTCGCGCACGGTCTGGGGCGTCGTCGCGAGCCTCGTCGAGCGCTTCGAGCAGGTCGGCATCGACGAGGGCTACCTCGACCTCGCCGGCCTCGTGCGCGAGCCATCCGACGCGCGAGCGCTGCTCGGGGCGGTGCAGGCGGCCGTGCGCGATGCGACCGGCCTCTCCTGCTCGCTCGGCTGCGGCACGGGCAAGACCGTGGCGAAGATCGCGAGCGACCACCGCAAGCCCGGCGGCATCTTCGTCGTCGCGCCCGGCCGCGAGGCGGCGTTCCTCGCGCCCCTGCCGCTGCGCGCGCTTCCCGGCATCGGCCCGCGTGGCGAGCAGCGCCTGCTCGCGGCCGGCCTCGCGACGATCGGCGACCTGGCCCGTCAGGACGATCAGGCGCTGGCGGCGCTGGGCATGGGCAAGGTCGGCCGCGACCTGCGCCAGCGCGCACGCGGCATCGACCCTCGGCCCGTTGTCGTCGAGGCTTCCGATCCCGTCACGATCGGCGAGGAGACGACGTTCGACCACGACCTCCTCGACCCCCGCGCCATGGCGGCGGAGCTGGCGCCGATCGCCGAGAACGTCTTCGCGCGCGTCGAACGCCACGGCTTCGCCGCGCGCACCGTAACCACCAAGCTGCGCTACTCCGACTTCGCGATCGTGACGCGCTCGCGCACGCTGCCCGCGCCGGTCGCCGGCGCGAGCGCGCTCGCCGAACTCGCGATCGAGCTGCTCGAGAAGGCGCTCGCCGACCGCCGCGCACCCGTGCGGCTGCTTGGGGTCTACGTCGGCAAGCTCGCGCGCGAGGCGCAGCTCCAGCTGCCGCTCGAATGACCGGGGGCGGTCAGGCGGCGACGAAGCCGGCCGCGATGCGCTCGTCGAGATGCGCGTGCGACGGGCAGTACTCGCTCTCGGGCATCGCGCCGCGCTGGCACGGCTGTCCCTTGCGCGTGAGTGCGCGGCAACGGCCCAGCAGGTCGCTGCGACGCTGCAGCTCGGCCTCTGCGGCCTCGACGACGCGCGAGATGACCTCGTCGACGGCCACGTACACACGTGCTTGCTGCGTGATCGGGAAGTAGCGGCGGATCTCCTCGAAGAGGCTCCGGGTCGGGCGGGCGAAGTAGCGCGGATCGGCGGCGAGCCGTTCCACCGCGGCCTCGCACGCGGCCAGGACACGCCGCTGCGCCTCGACCCGGTTCACACCGGGCTGGGTGTCGTCCACGAGTTCCTTGACCGCGAGGAAGATCGCGCGGCTGTACTGGTACATGCATGCTCCTGCCGGTGACCGCTCTCGTCCGTGCGGACGGAGGTTCGCCACCGGGCTCTTGTTTCCCTGCGAGCGATTGTGGAGACTGGCGGGCCAGGAATCAAGGGCGCGCGACGAGGACGTCCGGCGCCGCCTGCCGGCGTGCCTCCCGCTCGAGGCGCGCGCACGTGATCGCGATCGCCTCGGCCGAGCTGTCGCCGGCCACGAAGCGACGACCGAGACGCTGGGCGGCGACGGCCGTCGTGCCGCTGCCGACGAAGGGGTCGATCACGAGCGCGCCCTCGTCGGTCGTCGCGAGCAGGATCCGCTCGAGCAGCGCGAGCGGCTTCTGCGTCGGATACCCCGAGCGCTCGGACGAGGTCGGCGCAATGCTCGGGATGTCCCAGACGGAGTCGAACGCCTTGCCGCCCTTGAGGTAGTAGCGCCGCCCGTGCGCCCGCTGGTAGCGGCCGTGCTCGTCGACGTGCGCGTACTTCGCCTCCATCGCGGGTGTGACGGCGCCGCGCAGCCGGTGGAACGTGTTGGCGGGGCCGCGGGCGTAGAACAGCAGCACGTCGTGCTTGCGGGCGAACGCGCGGGCGGGGGCTCGCCCGCCGAGGCCGTAGCGCCAGACGATCTCGTTGCGGAATCCCGCGCGCCCGAACACGCCGTCCAGGGCGATGCGCGCGTGCGCGCTCATGCGGTGGTCGAGATGCAGGAAGAGCGACCCGGTCGGGGCGAGCACCCGGTGCAACTCGGCGAGATGCGGCTCGAGCCACGCGCGGTAGGCCTCGGGGTCGTCGAGGCGGTCGTCATAGCTCCGCTCGACCCCGCCGGCGTCGGAGGCGCGGCGCACGAGCCCGGTCGCAAAGGGCGGGTCGGCGTAGGCGAGGTCGACACTGCCGGTCACGAGCGCCCCGAGCAGGTCGAGCGCGTCGGCAAGCGCCAGCCGGTTCGGCTCGCCGGTGTCGCGACCGAGCGTCAGTCGATCGGGCAGGTCGTGCACGCGCCCATCATGGCGCGGGCACTCACGGCCCGCACATCTGGATCAGGCAGCGGCGCCGACGCGCGTGGGCATCGTCGAGGGCTCCTCGAGATGCGAGTGCGACGGGCAGTACTCGCGACCCGGCAGCGGCGTGCGCTGGCAGGCCTTGCCCTTGCGGGTGGTGGCGCGGCAGCGGGCGTTGGCCTCGTTCAGCCGGTCGAGCTCGATCTGGATCGAGGCCCGGGCGAGGCTGACCATGCGCTCGATCGCGTAGAAGACGCGCGCCTGCTGCGAGATCGGGAAGTAGCACCGGATCTGCTGGAAGAGACTGCGCGCCGGCTGCGGGAAGTAGCGCGGGTCGCTCGCGAGCCGTTCGATCGTCGACTGCGCCGCTTCGAGCACGCGCCGACGCGCCTCGGTCACGCTGATCGTGTCCGGGTGCGGATCGACGATGTCTTTGATCTCGAGATAGAGGCTGCGGCTGAAGCGGTACATGGCTACTCGCTCGTGACGGAAGGCTGGGGTGGACTTCCGGAACTTCGTGCATGCACGGTCCAGGAAGCGGACCATTAGCGTACCGGATGAGCACGCGAAAAACTAGTAAGCGGCGGACGGACTTGCAGGTCTGACAGCCGACTTTGTGACGCGGCCCGTGTCATCACAGTGATGAGCTTGTAACAGGCCCGGCTCACGCGCGCCGGCCGTCGCGCGCGCGCTGCGGCGCGCCCGGCCGACTACGGTATGCGCGCATGGAGGCGATCACTCGCGTCGGGGTCGTCGGCCTCGGGACGATGGGGGCGGGCATCGCCCAGGTGTTGCTCGAGGGCGGCTGCGCCGTCGTCGGCCACGAGGTCGACGATCTGGCGCTCGAGCGCGCCCGCGACCGCATCGAGCGTGGTCTCGCGCGCCGTGTCGAGAAGGGAGTCCGGAGCGACGATGAGCGCCGCGCCGCACTCGCTCGCCTGACGCTCGTGCGCGAGCTCCCGGATCTCCGCGACTGCCAGCTCGTGATCGAGGCGATCAGCGAGGATCTCGCGGCCAAGCGCGCGCTGTTCGCCGCGCTCGACGCCGCCTGTGCGCCCGGCGCCGTGCTCGCGACGAACACCTCGGCGATCTCGGTCACGGCGATCGCGGCGGGCAGCGCCCGGCCGGAGCGCTGCCTCGGGCTCCACTTCTTCAATCCGGCGCCGCTCATGCCGCTCGTCGAGGTGGTGCGCGCCGAGCTCACCGCCGAGGGGCCCTACGCGGCCGCCGGCGCGCTCGTGAGCGCGTGCGGCAAGCAGCCGGTGCGCTGCAACGACACGCCCGGCTTCGTCGTCAACCGATTGCTCGTGCCCGCGCTCAACGACGCGGTGCGCGCGCTCGACGAGCTCGGCATCGAGCCGGCCGAGATCGACGCCGCCATGACAGCCGGCGCGGGCTGGCCGATGGGCCCGTTCAGGCTCATCGACCTGATCGGGATCGACGTGCACGTGCACGCTGCCGAGGCGCTGCACGGCGCGCTGAGCGAGCCGCGCATGGCGCCGCCGCCGCGGCTGCGGCGCATGCTGGACGCCGGCCTGCTGGGCCGCAAGACCGGCCGGGGGTTCTACGACTACGGTGAGCCCGGATAACCGCGTTGAGCGTAGGTTCCGGAACTTACGAAATCCTTACCGCCGCAGCACGGCGTTCTGACAGCGCCCGTGGATAATCGAGGTATGCGCCTCCCCAGCCATCAGCGCACGCATGCGAGTCGCGCTGCCGTCCTCCGAGCGGCGCTCGCGGCCGTTGCGGTCTTGCTCGCGTTCGTCCCGGCGAGCGATGCCGCCACGCGTGCCCGAGGCGATGTGTTCGTCGCCAAGGGCGTCGGGCGGCAGATCTTCGCCGGCGGCGGCGGCGTGGCCTACGGCACCATCTTCTCCGGCGCGTCGATCGTGGTTCTCGACTACTCGCCCAGCCACGACATGAAGATCGACACACCCGTGGTGCCGACGATCAACGTGGACGGCTCGCGCAGCTTCGTTCCCGCAGGCGGGACCATCAAGACGGCGTTCAAGATCACGGGCACGCTCTACCGCGTCACCATCTCCGGCGCCGCGACGTTCAACGCCTCCGGCGTCTACGGGCGCCTGCAGTTGCGCGGCAAGGGCACCCTCTCCGTGAACGGCCGCAAGGATCGCTGGAACGGCCCCGCGCTCAAGCTCGCGGTCGTCCCGAAGGCATCGCGGCCGCTCTACCAGCTCGCGGTCGCGGGAACGCCGCCTCCGGCGCCGCCCGTGCCGCCGACGACGACGCCCACCACGACGACCGCGACGACCACGGTGCCGGCCTCCGGCTGATCCGCGGCCGGGCGCCCGCCCACCGCGTCGCTAGAGTGAGCCTATGAGCGAGCGCATCCTCGTGGTCGAGGACGAGGCGAACATCGCCAGCTTCGTCAGCGCCTACCTCGAGAAGGCCGGGTACGCCGTCGACCGTGCGGTCACCGGTGCGGAGGCCAAGGAGAAGGCAGTCAGCTGCGACCCGGCGCTGATCCTCCTCGACCTCAACCTGCCCGACATGGACGGCCTCGAGGTCTGTCGCGCGGTGCGCGCGACGAGCACGGTGCCGATCCTCATGCTCACGGCGCGCGACGACGATGTCGACAAGATCGTCGGCCTCGAGGTGGGCGCCGACGACTACCTGACGAAGCCGTTCAACCCGCGCGAGCTGGTTGCGCGCATCCGCAGCATCCTGCGCCGCGCCACGGCTCCGCCGCCGGTCTCGAAGGGGCGGCGCACGCATGGCGCGATCGCGATCGATGCGGGGAGGCGCGAGCTCACCGTCGACGGCGCGCCGATTCAGCTGGCGCCGAAGGAGTTCGACCTCTTCTGGGAGCTGCTCGATCACAGCGGGCTCGTCCTCACGCGCGATCAGCTGCTCGAGCGGGTGTGGGGCTACACGTTCGCGGGCGACACGCGCACCGTGGACGTGCACGTGCGCCAGCTCCGGCGCAAGATCGGCGACACGTGCCCGATCGTGACCGTCTGGGGTGTCGGCTACAAGGTTGCCGACGATGCCTCTGCGGTCTCTTAGAACGCGACTTGTCGCGCTCTTCCTGGTCAGCCTCGCCCTTGCTGCCTTTCTCTTCGCCGCGGTGGCGGTGCGCCAGTTCTCGCAGGAGCAGCAGTCGAGTGCACGCAGCGACCTGAGCCGCCAGGCGCTCGGCACGGTGCAGCTGACCGAGGAGTTCGCCAACAAGCGGCTGCGCGGCGAGGCGGGTGCTCCATCCGATTTCGCGAGCCAGCTCGGCGGCATCACGGCTGCGAACGTCTACTTCGTCGGCCGCTCGGGCCTCGAGCCGCCGATCGAGGTGAACTTCGGCAAGGCCCCGACGGGCACCGAGTCACGGCTGAACTGGAGCCTGCTCGGGAGGCAGGGCAAGGATCGCCGTGCCCAGACGTTCGATCTGAAGCTGGCGGATGGCACGTCGACGATCGCCGCGGCCGGCGGCTTCCGCTTCGGAGATCAGCTGATCGGCGCGATCGTGATCGCGCGGCCCGTGCGCTCGATCAACGCCTCCACGCTCGTGCAGGGACGAAGGGTGGTCCTGCCGCTGATCTTCGCCGTGCTCGCGGGCGCGCTCGTGGCGCTGCTGCTGAGCCGCCGGATCACGCGACCGGTGCGCGAGCTGACCGAGGCGAGCGAGCGCGTCGCGCGCGGCGACTACGACGTGCACCTGTCGTCGAAGGGCCCCGACGAGCTGGGGCAGCTGGCGCTGCGCTTCGAGCAGATGGCCCGCCGCCTCGGGGAGGCGAGCGAGCGTGAGCGCAACTTCCTGATGCGCATCTCGCACGAGCTGCGAACGCCGCTGACGGCGATCCAGGGTCACGTGCAGGCGATCGCCGACGGCGTGATCGACGGTGAGGAGGAGCAGCAGGCGTCGCTCGAGATCGTGCTTGCCGAGGCGGGGCGCCTGCAGCGCCTGATCGGCGACCTGCTCGACCTGGCGCGCCTCGAGACGCGCCGCTTCTCGCTCAACGTCGAGGAGGTGGATCTCGCAGCAGTGTGCGAGCAGGCAGTGGGCGCGCAGCGCGAGGAGGCGCGTAGCGGTCAGATCAGCCTGCGCGTCGAGCGGGCGGCGGATCCGGTCGTGCTCGGAGACGGCGATCGCATCCTGCAGATCGTCACGAACCTCGTGACGAACGCTCTGCACGCGACGCCGGCGGCAGGAGAGATCGCCGTCGAGGTGGCACTCGCGGACGGCATGGGCCAGGTGGTCGTGAGCGATACCGGCCCGGGGATTCCCGAAGCCGATCGGACGTCGATCCTGCGGCCGTTCGTGACGGGTGACGTACGCGACGGCATCGGGCTCGGACTGCCCGTGGCTTCGGAGCTCGCTCATGCGATGGGCGGCACGCTGACTGTCGGCGACCGCGAGGGGGGCGGCGCGGCGTTCACGCTCGCGTTGCCGCTGGCGGGCCGCACCGATGGAAAACCGGACGCGACGCACCGTGCGCCGGCCGACGTCCGGCCCGCCTGAGCGACGCGCGCTCCGCCGGGGCGCGCGCAAACCGCACGCGCCCCGGCGATTCCGGCGCCTCAGGAGTGCTTGGCGTTGCCGACCTGGGTGACCGCGTCCTGCAGTTTGTGGACGAGCGCCGTCGCGATCGGCCCGCCGACCTTGTTGTCGATCGCGGCGGCCACGGCGACGAGGAGCGCGGCGACCGCCAGCACGATGCCGACATACTCGACGGTGCCCTGACCGCGCTCGGCGGTGAGGATTCGCGCGGCGACGGCCCGCGTCAGGGATGGGGACATTGGGACGTCCTCTCTTCGGCCCGCGATCGTGTGATGCGGGTTGTGGGATGCGCGCGGTGCGGGAGTGCCCCGCGCGTCGATCTCGGCGGCGGGCGGACGTTCATCCGGCCTCGGGCCGCGCTTCCTCGCCGATGATCGCCAGGCCACCGGAGACCGGGCGGAGATAGACGATGTGCTCGTAGTCCTCGCGCAGCTCCTGCGATCCGGAAGCCGAGCCGAGTTGTGTGAGCGGTGCCGGCTCGAGATGTCCGTTGCGCCAGGCGGTGCGGTGCACCGGCCATTCGACCTCGACGTCACCCGCCCGCATGCCGCCCGGGACGCCGCCATCGTCGGCGTGGACGAGATTCAGCGCCTGCGCGCCCGTCGTGGTGCCGTCGGCGACCTTGATCGCGCGTGACGCGAGCGAGCGCACACCACCGATCACTTCGCGCTGTGCGATGCGGGTGACGAGCTTGCCGCCGGGGAGCAGCGCCGCCACGGAGAGCACGACTTCGGTTGCGTCCGTGTGGTGCGCGAAGGCACGGACGAGCGCTGCGCGCTGCGCGGCGACGGTCACCCACGAGACCACGGGCGGGCCGGTCGGGGTCTCGATGTCATGATCGCCGTCCGCTGAGGCCGGCGGGGCGAAGAGACCGTTCTGCACCTTCGTCCAGGGGTGATAGCTGCGCGTGCCTCCCAGCCACGGCGTGCGCTCGCGCGCCGCGGCAAGGATCAGCGCATGTGCGATCTCGACCGCGTGTGCCGCTCCGTGTCTCCGGCCGAGCGCGATCAAGACGGCGTCAGGGGTCAGCGCGGCGCCATCGGACACCAGGGCGGACTGCACGTCGGCGATGTCGGCAGCGGTCGCGGAGGCGGGAGCGGCGACCGCGGGCCTGCTCTCCGAGAGTGCCGCGATGATCGCCGTACGGATGGCATGTGCGAGTGGCGGTCCCGCGATCAGCGCGAGCGTGGCACCGAGAACGGCTGCGAGCGCCAGGAGCCCCGCCCATTCGACCGAGGCCTGTCCGTGTGCGCCGGTCACCGCACGCCCCCGCGAGGGGATGTGCGTGCATCACCCACGACGGCGAGTCCGCTGCCTGGGCGCCGCCGGAGCGCGAGCATTCGACCCCCCGCGAGCGTGACGACGACGTCGCCCGCGCCTGCGCCGGGAGCGAGCGCATCGGGGAGCTCCCCTCCCGCGATGCCGAACGCATCTGCGAGGGCGTAGATCGCACCGGGCGGACCGAGGAGGCCGAGGACGGTCTTGGACGCCCGGACGGACCAGTTCGGGTGGAACCTCGATCGCAGCCACGCAGCCTCCGTGGCCGTGTCGGTGACGTCGATCGACTGGATTTCCAGGTGCGCGGCGCTCGACGGCAGCGCGCGATCGACGAGCGGTCGCAGGATCGCGGAGAAGGCCGCGTCGCCGGCAGCCTGGCCGAGGCGCGAGCGCAGGTGCGCGCGCACGTCGAGCAGCGTCGGCCCCTCCGAGTCCGGACTCGTGGCGGCGGTGAGCAGGGCGCTCTCGAGGCCGTCGAGCCCGGGCGCGGTGGGCGCACCCGGTGCGAGGATCCCCGAGAGGGTCTGAGCCAGCGTCGCGGCCAACGGCGGTGCGACGCGGACGACGCCGAGCAGCAGAGCCGCCGCGACGGCGATCGCCACCGCGATCAGGGCGACCGTCTCGACGCTTGCCTGTCCTCGTTCCCGCATGCCGCCACCTTGGCGGCGGCGGCGGTGACGGATCTACGCGGAAATGTGACGCGTGCGTATCAGGATGCGTCGGGGTGCAGCGGGACCGCCGAATCGGCGGCGTCCTCGACACTCGCGCGCACGAGCAGCGACGTCGCCGGGGGAGCGGCAACCACGGGCTGCTCGCGTGCCACCGTGACCTGCAGCGGCAGGCCGACCACGGTGCGGAGATCGGCGAGCTCGCGGCGCACGGCGCGCAATTCCGCCCGCAGCGAGGTGAGACCGCCGCTCACGAGTCCCACGAGCACCTCGAGATCCTCGACGCGCGCCATGCGCTCGGCGAGGAGGTCGCCTTCGACCCGCTCGATCGCGGCGTTGAGCCGGTCGCTCTGGCCGACCACGTGGTCGAGCCGGCGGCCGAGGCCGCCCTCGTCTTCGCCGAGGGCGCGGGCGACTGCCGCCTCGACGCGGGTCGGCAGAATGGCGGCGAGCTCGCTCGCCGACCGGCGCAACTCGTCGACGTGGCGCTCCGACCGGGCGAGCAGCGTGCGGAGGTCGGGACCTGCCGGCTCGCTGGCTGCGACGCCCCGCTGGCGCAATTCGCCGATGCGGCGGAGAGCGGCCTCGCGCGCGTCTCGCAGTGGGTCGTGCTGGGTGTCTTCGGCGTCCATCGGGCTCCCCGTGGTGACCGCGCGAAGCGTAGTTCATGCCCCCCTCGGCACGGGATCTCGCGTCGAGCGGGCGGCCTGCGGACGCACTACGGTGAGTCCGATGGACACCTGGCACCGCATCGAGGCGCCCGACGGACGACCGCTCTTCGAGCGCCTGCGCTTCGCGCGCGGTCTCGCGACGCGGACGAAGGGGCTGCTCGGCCGGCGCTCGCTGCCGGTCGGCGAGGGTCTCGGGTTTCGCGAGAAGTCGATCCACATGTTCTTCATGCGGATGTCCCTCGACATCGTCTTCTGCGATGCGGACATGCGCGTCGTCCGCATCGTCCACGATCTTTCGCCGTGGCGGATGGCCGGCTGCAGGCGCGCGCGCTACGTCCTCGAGGTCGGCCCCGGAGAGGCTGCGCGCCTCGGCCTGCACGAGGGCATGGTGCTGCGCGCCGACCCCGCGTTCTGACGCCGAGCGACCCGTCACCGTCGCGGACGTCACGCCGGTCACCTGAGTGTGACCAAAGTGTGCCAATTGTCTCGACCGCCTTGATCGAGATGCTTGTTCGGGCATACGGTGGCGCCGGCTGCACGAACGCTCGTTGAGGGGGAGATCGATATGCGCAAGACGGTGCTGCTCGTCGAAGACGAGGGGAAGATCGCCGACGTGCTCGCGGAGCAACTCGGCGAAGAGGGCTTCGACGTGCGACAGGCGCGCTCGCTGCGGCACGCCCTGCGCACCCTTGACGACCTGGCGCCCGATGTCGCCATCGTGGACATCGGTCTGCCGGACGGCTCGGGTCTCGACGTGCTGCGGCGCCTCCGCTGCGGAGCCGACCGGCTCGACAGCGGCACGCCGGTGCTCCTGCTGACCGGGCGGACCGAGGAGGCCGACGTCTTGCGGGGCTTCGAACGCGGAGCCGACGACTACCTGCGCAAGCCATTCGCCTTGCCCGAGCTGATTGCGCGGGTGCACGCGCTGCTCGTGCGCGGCCGGCGTCTGCACGCCGACATCCGCGTCGGCGAGCTGCTTCTGGAGCCGTCTGCGCGCCGCGCGAGCTGGGCGGGATCCCTGCTCCCGCTCTCCGGGCGCGAGTACGACCTCCTGCTCGAGCTCGCTCGCGACCCGGGGGCGGTGCGCTCGAAGGCCGACCTCCTGCGCGAGGTCTGGCGCATGCCGGCGACGCTGAGAACGCGCACGGTCGACTCGCACGCGAGCCGCCTCCGTCGCAAGCTGGTCGCAGCAGGTGCCCCGTCCGATCCGATCGTCAACGAGTGGGGGCGGGGATACCGCCTCGAAGTCGCTCGTGCGCTCTAGCGTCCGCGGCCGGCAGCTCCCGCTCGAAGCGCGCCTCTCGGTCGCGGTCGCCGTGGTCATCGCACTGGCGCTCGCTGCGATCGGCCTGTTCGTCGTCGCGCGGATCCACGATCGCGTCGGAAGCGAGGGCGAGGCGAGCCTGGAGCGCACGCTCTCAGCGGCGCTGCCCTCCCTGCTGCGGGGAAAGGTCCCCGTCGTGCCCGATACGCGCCTCGCTTGGATCGACGGCCGGCGCGCCGGGGGCGACCGCGAGCTGGTCGCCGCCGTGCGCTCCGGTCGCGCCGCAGTGCTTGGAATGGTTGCCGAGACGCGCGTGGGGACGAGGCGGCTGTTCGCCGTCAGCCGCAGCCGGCAGCACGTCGAGCGCGACCTTCTGCTGATCGAAGCCGAAGGGCTCGTGCCCATCGGCCTCGTGCTGGTGCTCGTCGGCGTGCGGCTCTTCGAGCGCGCAGGGCTCCGCCACCGCAGGCAGCTCGAGACGATCGTCGACGCCGCGCACCGGCTCGGTGAGGGCGACCGGGATGTCGCGCTCGTCGCGGGGCGGAGCGAGGTGGGCAGGGTCGCGGGCTCGCTCGAGCACCTGGCCCACGGACTCCGCGACCTCGATCGCGAGCGCGGGCTCTACGTCTCGCAGGTAAGCCACGACCTGCGCAGTCCGCTCGCGGTGATCGGGGTCTACGCATCGGTCCTGCGACGGGGCGAGCGCTCGCGCCGCCGCGCCGCGCAGCTCCAGACGATCGAGGACGAGGCCTCGCGCCTGGCCGTCATGGTCGACGACCTCCTCGAGCTCGGACGCACGCATGCGCTGGCGCTGCACAT
This sequence comes from uncultured Gaiellales bacterium, assembly GCA_964651695.1. Taxonomy (GTDB): domain Bacteria; phylum Actinomycetota; class Thermoleophilia; order Gaiellales; family JALYLC01; genus JALYLC01. Next base: position 14,154 of record CAZYYP010000031.1, read on the forward strand.
CCAACGCGCTCCCGCGGACGTGCGCGCTCTGGTCTCGGAGGCCGTCGCGGCGGCACGGGTGCGCGCGGGGTCGAAGCGCGTGCTCCTGCTCGGCCCCGCACGCGCGCCGATCCCGGCCGCGGTCGATGCGGGGCGGGTGCGACAGGCGCTCGACAACCTGCTCGACAACGCGACGCGCCACGCGCGCACGGAGGTGCGCGTCGAACTGACGGCCGCAGCGGGACGCGAGCTCGTGCTCGTCGTCGAGGACGACGGCCCAGGCGTCGAGCCGGGGATGCTGCCCCGGCTCTTCGATGCGTTCGCGCGGGGTCCGGGCCGCGCCGGGACCGCCGGGATGGGGCTCGCGACGGTGCGCGCGATCGCCGAGGCACACGGCGGCGGCGTCAGCGTCGGCCGGTCGGACGCCGGTGGAGCGCGCTTCACACTGCGGCTGCCGCTCTCTCCGGTCGAGACGATCGCCCCGTGAGCCGCTTCGCGATCCTCGACCGGATGGGCGATCGGTGGCTCGCCACCGGCGGCCTCGTGCTCGCCCTGCTGGCACTCGCTCTCGCACTCATCCCGTCGGGCGGCGGCGCGAAGAGCTCGGTGCTGGCCGTGCGACACGCGATCCCGGCCGGAGGCATCGTGCGCGCCGCAGATGTCGTCGCCGTTCCCATCGCGGCCTCGGACCGCACACCCTCGATGCTCGATTCGCTCGGCCTTCTCGCCGGTCGTCGCACGCTGATCGCACTGGCAGGCGGCGACTTCCTGGTGCGTGGTGCGCTGCGCATGGTCGTTGGCGGATCGCAGCTCCAGCGCGGTGAGCGCGCGGTCGCGCTCGAGCTGTCGCCTGCATCTGCGCCCGATCTCGGGCTGCTGCGCGCCGGACGCTCGGTCGACGTCGTGGTCATCGACCCGAACGGCTCGCACGTCGCGGCTCGCGGGCTCGAGCTGCTCGCACCGGCGACCGAGCGATCCGGGAACATCGTGGTCACCGTCCGCGCGCCCACGGCGGTTGCGGTGTCGCTCGCGACGGCGAAGACGGGGCGTGAGCTCCGGCTGCTGGTGCGAGGCGAGGGCGCGTGATCGTCCGGGTCGCACTGCTCGGCGGCGATGCGGGGCTCGACGCAGAGCTCACAGCCGCGCTCGCCGACCTGCCCGGCATCGCGCTGCTGGCCCCGGCGCACTCGGCAGATGCCGATGTGCTCCTGGCAGCCGACTCCGCGCACGCCGCCGCAGGCGACCTCGTCCGCGGCGAGCGCTCCCGCCACGCCGGCGCGCGGGTGCTTCTGGTCGCGCGCGCGGGATCCGCCGCCGTCGCGCAGCAGGCACTCGACTGCGGCGCGGTCGGTGCCGTCGAGCGGCCGCTCGACGGCCCGGCGCTTCGGCACGCACTCGCGGCCGCGGGGTGCTTCGACGTCTCGCTGTCCAATCCGGCAGCCGGAGACGAGGGTCATATCGCGCTGCTCGGAGCCGGCGGTGGAATGGGCACGACGACGTGCGCCGTGGTGCTCGCGAGCGCACACGAGCGCGCGTTCCTGCTCGATCTCGCGCTCGCAACAGGTGATGCCGCCGACGTGGCGGGCGTGCACGTCGCGGTGCCCGACGCACTTCTGCGCATCGCCTGCGGGCCCCTCGCCACCCCGAGCGAGCTCGCCGCGGGGCTCGCCGGCGGCGACGCCTGTCGGGTGCTTCCGGCACCGTCGCTCCCCGAGCACGCCGACCTGATCGACGAGCGTGGCATCACTCGCCTGCTCGACCTTGCGCACGCGAGCGGCCTGTCCGCCGTCGTCGACTGCGGCTCGCGGCTCGGTGTCGAGACGATTCCGGTGCTCGAGCGCGCCCGGCTCGTCGGTGTCGTCGCGACCGCGGACGCCCGCGGCGTTCGGGGAGCGCGCCGCGCATCGCTCCTCATCGCCCGGCTCGGCCTCCGCCCGGCTCTGCTCGGCATCGTCGTGACGCATGCGGGGAGTACGCGATCGGCCGAGGCGCTCGCTGCACAGGCCGGACTCCCGCTCCTCGCAGCCGTCAAGGCCGATGCCCGCGTGGCGCGCGCGCGTGAGCGCGGGCTCGCCCCGCCGCGCGGCGCGTTCGGGGCGCTCACCGCCCTCGCAGTCGCCGGTGTCGCATGAGCCTGTGGGAACGGGCGCAGCTCGGCTCGGCCGCTGCGCCGGACGGGGTGGCGAACGGAGGCCCGGAGCCCGCGCGCCCGGATCCGCTCGCCGCGCTGATGAACGACGCGGGCATCACCGAGGTGATCGTCAACGGCCCGCACGAGGTCTGGATCGAGCGCCGGGGGCGGCTGCAGCGAGCGTCGCTGCGCTTCGACGATGCCGACGCGCTGCGCGACGCGTGCGTGCGCCTGGCCGCTCGCGCCGGGCGCCGGCTCGACGACGCGCAGCCGATGGTCGACGCGCGTCTCGCCGATGGCTCCCGGCTCAACGCCGTGCTGCCGCCACTCGCGCCGGACGGGCCGCTGCTGACGTTGCGCCGTTTCGCACCGCGCCCGTTCACGCTCCCCGAGTTGGTCGAACTCGGATCGCTCTCGCAGGAGGACGCGTCGCTGCTCGACGCCTGCATCCGCGCCCGGCTCTCGATCGTGATCAGCGGCGGCACCTCGAGCGGCAAGACGTCGCTGCTCGGCGCGCTCGCCGCATGCATCGACGCCGCCGAGCGCATCGTCACCGTCGAGGACGCCGCCGAGCTCCGGATCGACCGGCCCCACGTCGCCCGCCTCGAGGCGCGGGGTGCGAGTCTCGAGGGCAGGGGAGAGGTCGGCATCCGCGAGCTCGTGCGCAATGCCCTGCGCATGCGGCCCGACCGCCTCGTCGTCGGCGAGGTGCGCGGCGGCGAGGCGCTCGACATGTTGCAAGCGATGACGACCGGGCACGACGGGTCGCTCACGACGGTGCACGCCAAGAGCCCCGACGACGCGCTCCGGCGGATCGAGCTCCTCGCGCTCATGGCCGGGCTCGAGCTACCGCACGCCGCAGTGCGCGAGCAGGTGGCGTCGGCCTTCGACGTCGTTGTGCAGGTGATGCGCCGCAGCGACGGCGAGCGTCGCCTCGTCTCGATCCACGGCGTCGAACGCGACGGGCGCGGGTGGCGGCTCGTGCCGCGCACGTCCGTGGAGCTGCGCTGCGCGGCGGGCACGCCGGCGTGACGGCTGCGCTGCTCGCTGGTGTCGCCGCCCTCGTCTGTGCAGCGAGCGCCGCTGGTGGACAACGCGTCCCCGACGCGCTCGTCCGTCACATCCGCACGCTGCGCGCCGAGCGCGCGCTCGAGCGCGAGCTGCCCGACGCACTGCGCCGTGTCGCCGCCGAACTGGGGGCCGGGCGCACGCCCGATCGCGCACTGGCCGCGGCCGCTGCCGTCGGTGGAGGCGCCGGCGAGGCCTTCGCGCTCGCGGGACGCCGTGCGGCCGCCGGCGAGGAGATCGCATCGGCGCTCGCCTCCGCACTCGGCGAGCGTGCACGCTTCGCGGCGGCCGCGGTCTCCCTGCAACTGCGCTCCGGCGGCGACCTCCCGGCGCTGCTGCGCTCGCTCGCCCTGCGACTCGACGAGCGGCGTGGCGTCAATGCCGAGATCCGGGCGCTCACGGCGCAGGCGCGACTGTCGGCGCGCGTCGTGCCGCTCCTGCCGATCGTCGGGCTCGCGCTCGCAGGCCTGCTCGACGCCGGAGCGGTGCGGCTCCTGCTCACGACGGCGCCGGGCCTGGCGATCATCGCCGTCGCCGCAGTCCTCGACCTCGCAGGCCTGCTGGCGATCCGCGCCATCGCCGGGAGGATCGGCTGAGCGCCGCCCTCGCCGCGATCGCCGCGGTCATGGCAGTGGTCGCGCTCTGGCCGCAGGCACGCGCCCTCCAGGTGTGCGCCGTGGCCGGCGCGTGCCTGGTCACGTGGGAGCGGCTCGGCGGCTCGGCTGCCATCGTCGAGGGCGCGCTCGTCGCTGCCGGCGTCCTCGGGGTGCGCCGGCGGTCGCTGATGGCGCGTGCCCGGCACAATGCCGAGCTCGCCGGCGCCCTGCCGGACGCGCTCGATCTGCTCGCCGCGTGCGTCGAGGGCGGCGCGACCCTCGACTACGCGCTCGCCGCCGTCGCACCGCACGTCGATGGCGCGCTCGGCGCGCGCCTGGCCGCCTGCGCGGCGCAGCTGCGCTCGACGCGCCCGCGTCGCGAGGTGCTGCGTACGCTCGGCGGAGAGCCGGTGCGCGAGCTCGACCGCGCGGGACACGCGCTCGCCTCGGCCGACGAGCTCGGATCGCCGCTTGCCGCGACGCTCGGCGAACAGGCCGCGTTGCAGCGCGAACTGGCGCGCCTCGGCGTCCGCGAGCGCGCCGCCGCAGCAGGGCCGAAGATCGCGCTCGTCGTCGCCGTCACGCTGGTGCCCTCGGCGCTCGTTCTCGTGCTCGGCTCGCAGGCGCTCGCGCTGCTCGCGGGCGTCGGAGCCTGAATCTCCGATCCGCTCGTCGGGCAGCCTCGGCGTCCGGCCCGCACTCGTACGTCGTCGGTCTAGCGGCGCTGCCCGGGCTGCTCGCCGAACTGCCGCCCGCGCACGACCTGCGTCTGCCCGTTGCCGCCGCGCACCTGCACGTCGACCACGTCGCCCCGGTTGTAGACGCCGATGCCCAGCGAGAGCAGCACCTTGCCGATGCCCGAGACCGTGGTGCGCCGGCTCACCGCCTGCTTGAGCTGGATGCGATCGGGCAGCACCTCGTAGTCCTGACCGGCCACGAGCGGCACGCCGTTGACGAACACGCCGAGCACCTCCGCGCCGGTCGGCACCGCGAGCTCGCGGTAGGTCTCGAGTTCGGCCATCGCCGCCGATCGTACTCGCGACACCGGGCGGAACCGTCCCTTAGGCTGTGGCCACGATGGCGATCGACGTGGACGAGGCGAGTTTCGAGCAGGCGGTCATCGAGCGCTCGCGTAGCGTTCCGGTGCTCGTCGACTTCTGGGCCGAGTGGTGCGGCCCGTGCCACCGCCTCGCTCCGGTGATCGAGCAGGCGGTCGATGCGACCGGCGGCGCCGTCGAGCTCGTCAAGATCGACGTCGACGCGAATCCGAGCATCGCCCGTCGCTACGGCATTCAGGGCATCCCGAACGTCAAGGCGTTCCGCGACGGCGAGATGGTGGACGAGTTCACCGGCGCGCAGCCTCCCGCGATCGTCGAGCGCTTCGTTGCGGGTCTGGTGCCGAAGGCGTCGGACGCACTGCTCACTGCGGGCGATGAGCCGTCGCTGCGCGAGGCGATCGCGCTCGACCCGGCGCGCGCCGACGTGCGCGTGCAGCTCGCACGCCTGCTGCTCGCTGACGGGCGTGACGAGGAGGCGCTCGAGATCCTCCGCCCGGTCGAGCACGACCGCGAGGCCGACGGGCTGCTCGCGCGCAGCGAGCTCGCGCTCGACGGCGAGGCGCCGCAGGTCGCGCGGCTCGGGCTCGAGGCACTCGCTCGCGGGGAGCACGAGGCGGGTCTGCGCGCCCTCCTCGAGGCGATCGGCGAGACGAGCGGCGACACGCGCGACCGCGTGCGGCGCATCATGATCGGCGTCTTCGCCGAGCTCGGCGACACGGATCCGCTCGCCATGGCGATCCGCAAACGGCTGGCTGCTTCGCTCTATTAGAAGCCCGCAGGGCACGGAGCGGGGCGATTTCACCACTTCGCCATGAGATCCGCGCCCCGATCGTCCAGACTACGGGCTTCGTGAATGCGACTGCCAACTTCGACGCGCCGACGGCGCACTTCGACCTCCTCGCGGTCGGGGGTGGTCCCGCGGGCCAGAAAGCCGCCATCCAGGCGGCGAAGCTCGGCAAGCGCGCGGCGATCGTCGAGGCCACGCAACTCGGCGGCTGCAGCGTCTTCAGCGGGACGATCCCGTCCAAGACGCTGCGCGAGGTCGTGCTCTACCTCACCGGCTTCAGCCAGCGCGCGATCTACGGCCAGAGCTACCGGGTCAAGGAAGACATCACGATGGACGACCTGCGCACGCGCTCGGCCGAGGTCAGCCAGCGCGAGTCGGATGTCATCCGCGACCAACTCGCGCGCAACCGCGTGACGGTCTTCGACGGCGCTGCGACGTTCATCGACGCGCACACGATCGCGATCGCAGGCGCCGACGGCCGCCGCCAGGTCGTCGATGCCGGGGCGATCGTGATCGCGACGGGCAGCCGTCCGGTGCGGCCGGCGGCGATCGAGTTCGACGAGGAGTCGATCCTCGACTCCGACGGCATCCTCAACCTGGCGCGCATCCCGCAGTCGCTCGTCGTCGTCGGAGCCGGGGTGATCGGCATCGAGTATGCATCGATGTTCGCCGCCGTCGGCACCAAGGTCACGGTCGTCGACACACGGCGCGAGTTGCTGCCGTTCTGCGATTCGGAGATCGTGCGCGCGCTGCAACTCTCGCTGCGCGATCTCGGCGTCGTGTTCCGCCTCGGCGAGACGGTCGAGGCCGTCGAGCGGCACGAGAGCGGCGCGCTGATCATGCTCAAGAGCGGCAAGCGGATCGCCGCCGAGACCGTGCTCTACTCGGCCGGGCGGCAGGGCGCGACGGCCGGGATCGGCCTCGAGAAGATCGGCGTCGAGGCGGACAAGCGCGGCCAGATCACCGTCGACGAGTTGTACCGCACGACCGTCGAGGGCGTCTATGCGGTCGGCGACGTGATCGGGTTCCCGGCGCTCGCCGCGACGGCCATGGAGCAGGGCCGCATCGCCGCGCTGTCCGCGCTCGGCCGGCCGACCGGGGCGATGGGCGCGCTGCTCCCGATCGGCATCTACTCGATCCCCGAGATCTCCTTCGTGGGCAGGACCGAGGAGGAGCTCACGGAGGCGGGGGTGCCGTACGAGGTCGGCATCTCGCGCTACCGCGAGCTCGCGCGCGGCCAGATCCTGGGTGACAGCCACGGCATGCTCAAGCTGCTCGTGTCGCTCGACGACCGCACGCTGCTCGGGGTGCACGTGCTCGGGACGGGCGCGACGGAGCTCGTGCACATCGGCCAGGTCGCGATGGGCAACGGCGCGACGGTCGACTACCTCGTCGGCACGGTCTTCAACTACCCGACGCTGGCCGAGGCCTACAAGGTCGCGGCGCTCGACGCACAGAACCGCCTGCAGGCGCTGACCGACGTCGGTCCCCTGCGCTCGGCGACCTGACGTCACCCGGCGGGCACGGCCCGCGGGCACGTACGTCGCCCGGTGAGCGGGAGACCGGGGTCAGACCCCGATCTCCCGCTGAGGACCGGG
>CAZYYP010000032.1:0-13695 GCA_964651695.1 uncultured Gaiellales bacterium
CTTCGGGCATGCAGGCTCCAGGCAGCGGGTTCCCCAGCCAGGCTAGGCGGGCCTGGGCGCGACTACGACCCGCGTTCGGTCGGGTCGCGAAGCCCGATTGCCTACCCGGTCGGGTGGTCCCGCGCGCGCGGGGTGGCGTCCCCGCGGCGCCTGCGTAGGATGGGTGGGAGATGAGCGCCGACGGCGGCCAGAGCGTGAGCGCAGTGATCCCTGCGTTCAACGCGGAGCGGACGCTCGGAGCAGTGCTCGAGGCACTCGTCGGCGATCCCGAGCGTCCCGATGAGATCATCGTCGTCGACGACCGCTCGACCGACCGCACGGCCGAGATCGCGCGTGCGCACGGCGCGCGCGTGGTGGAAGGCAGCAAGGTCGGCTACGCCGGGGGCGCGCGCAATCGCGGCTGGGACGCCGCGGTCGGCGATATCGTCGTCTTCCTGGACGCCGACGCCGTGCCCCTTCCCGGCTTCGGCGCCGGCGTGCGCCGCGCGGCGCGGGAGTTCCCGGGCGCCATCGTCGGGTCCGCGCGCCGCTTTGCCCCGCACACGGCCTGGTCGTGGGTCGCGCACCTGCAGATCGAGACGCCGTACCTGGAGCGGGGGAGCCCGCGCGACGTGCGCTTCGTCTCCTCGTACTGCATGCTCGTGCCGCGCGCGCTCGACCTGCGCTTCGACGAGAGCTACGGCGGCGAGGACAGCCTGTTCTGCGCCGACGCGCTCGATCGCGGCATCCGCCTCGTGTTCGATCCGCGCTACGCCGCGCTCCACGAGCACGACCGCGATACCTTCGCGAAGCTGCGCCGGCAGCAGGCCCGCGTCGCCTTCGCCGCTGCCCGCATCGGGCCGGTGCAACGCGAGGGCCGGCGCAAGCGCATCGCGAGCCGCGTGCCGCTGCACTACTTCGCCCTCCTGCGGCTGCCCGTGATCTACCGCCGCCTCGACGAGCACCCGCAGTTGCGCCGTCGCTTCGTGCAGCTCCTGCCCCTGATGGCGGTGAGCGAGTGGACGCTCGGCGCCTACGCGGTGCGCTATGCCCTGCGGCCCCGTCCGCGCCTCCGCGACCAGAGCGACGCCGGCTTCCGCTGACCCTCGCGCCGCGGTCGAGGCATGCACGGATCGGGGTCTGACCCCGGTTCGTGCGGACCTGGCACCGGTGCGTGCAACGCTCGCGCTCGCATCGAGGCATGCGGACTCGCTCCGCGCGTCGCGGCTCAGCGCTTGGCGCGGATCTCGGCTGGGGCGCCGAAGCTCTGCAGCACTTCGGGAATGCTCACGCTGCCGTCAGCGCACTGGTGGGTCTCGAGCACGGCGATGAGCGTGCGCGACGAGGTGATCGCCGTGCCGTTGAGCGTGTGCAGGTGCCGCACGCCGTGCGCGCCGCGGTAGCGGGCGTCCAGGCGGCGCGCCTGGTAGTCGGTCGTGTTCGAGCAGGACGTGAGCTCGCGGTAGCGGCCCTGGCCGGGCAGCCAGGCCTCGATGTCGTACTTCTTCGCCGCCGAGCCGCCGAGGTCGCCGACGGCGATGTTCATGACGCGGTAGTGCAGCCCGAGGTCGTCCGCGATCTCTCGCTCGATCGAGAGCAGCAGTTCGTGCTCCTCCCACGAGCGATCGGGATGACAGAACGAGAACATCTCGACCTTGTCGAACTGGTGGGTGCGGAAGATGCCGCGCGTGTCCTTGCCCGCGGCGCCGGCCTCGCGGCGGAAGCACGACGAGAGACCGCAGTAGCGCAGCGGCAGTTCCTCCTCGGTGAGGATCTCGCCCATGTGCAGGGCCGCCAGCGCGACCTCGGAGGTGCCGATCAGGAACAGCTCGGGGTCGGCGTTCGCGACGGCGTACACCTGCTCGCGATCGCCGGGGAAGAAGCCCGTCCCGACGAGCGCCTCCTCGCGCACGAGCACGGGCGTCATGACCGGCGTGAAGCCCTTGCCGACGAGCTTGTCGAGGGCGAACTGCACCGTCGCGAGGTGCAGGCGGACGATGTCGCCGAGCAGGTAGGCGAAGCGCGAGCCCGAGAGGCGGGCACCGCGCTCGACGTCGATCATCTCGCCGCCGAGATCGAGGTGGTCGCGGGGCTCGAACGCGAACTCCGGCCTGGGGCGGCGCGAGACGGCGTGCTCCTGCGCGTCCTCCTCGAGCATGCCGTCTGCAGCGCTCTCGTGGGGTGCGTTCGGCAGCGCCAGCATCGCGGTCTCGAATGCGCCGTCGGCCTCGCGCAGGGCGGTCTCGCGCGCGGCCAGGCGGTCGCGCAGGTCGGCGGCCGCCGTCATCTCCGCGGCTGCGTCGCGCCCGGCGCGCTTGGCCTCGCCGATCGCCTGCGCGGCGGTGTTGCGCTCGGCGCGCAGTGCGTCGACCTCGGTCTGCAGGGCGCGCCGGCGCTCGTCGAGCGCCAGCACCTCGTCGAGCAGGCCCTCGGCCTGGCGGCGGGCGAGTGCAGCGCGCACGCGCTCGGTGTCCGAGCGGATCAGGCGGATGTCGAGCACGTCCTCAGCCTAGATCGGTGCGGCCGTTCGCGGTGCGGGCGGCGGCGAGCACCTCGAGCAACTGGGCCACGCCGTCGTCGTGCACCGAGGGGATCACCGCGTCGGCCTCGGCGAGCAGGCGCTCGTCGGCGTTTGCCACGGCGAGGCCGAGGGACGCCCATTCGAGCATCTCGCGGTCGTTCTCCGCGTCGCCGACGGCCACGGTCTCGCCGGCCGTGAAGCCGAGCAGGTCGCCCACGAGGGCGAGGCCGCTCGCCTTCGACACTCCGGGCGCCGCGAATTCGAGGAAGTAGGGGAGCGATTTCGCCACGAACGCGCGGTCGCCGAACTGCGGCTGCAGCACGTCGCGCAGGGCGTCCATCGAGTCCGGGGTGCCGACCGTGACGATCTTCGTCGTCGGGCGCTCGAGCCACTCTGCGGTGTCGCCCACGATGTGCATGGGGACGCCCGCCACCTCTGCGTAGCGCAGCGTGGCCTCGTTCTCCTCCCACACGTAGAGCTCGTCGTCGACGTAGAGGTTCGATCGCCGCGCGTGCTCCTCGGGCATGGCCCGCAGGATCTCGCGTGCGAGCGGCGCCTCGATCGGGCGGTGCACCAGCACCTCGCCGGTCACGGGATCCGCCACCATCGCGCCCTGGTAGCAGATCAGCGGGCGCCGGATGCCGAGCTTCTGCGCCACCCTGCGGGCCGAGACGAACATGCGCCCCGTCGCGATCAGGCAGGCGATGCCCGAGGCCTCTGCAAGCGCGATCGCAGAGGCGGTGCGCAGGGACGGCTGGAACGTCTCGTCGAGCACCGTGCCGTCGAGATCCATGGCGACCGCGCGCACGGCGCACGGATCGAGGCCGGGCGGCAGCTCCAGCAGTGCCGGCAGCGAGCGCTCTACTTCTTGCCGGCGACCGACGCCACGTAGGCGGCGACGTTCGCGGCGTCCGCGCCGGTCAGCAGCTTCGGCGGCATCGGCCCGCCGCCGACCTCGATCTGGTGCGCGATGAGCGCGACGGTGAGCGTGCCGAGCTGGTCGAGGTTGGGTCCGACCTGGCCACTCGTGCCGGCATCCTTGAGCGCGTGGCAGCCGCCGCAGGTCGCGGTGAAGGCGGTCTTGCCGGCAGCGAGGTCAGCGCCGGAGCTGCCGCCACTGGTCGTCGTCGCGGTCGATGCCGCGGTCGTCGCCGTTCCCGTGGAGCTCGTGGAGCCGGTCGTCGGCGTCGCGGCGGTCGTGGTCGGCGTCGCGCCACCACCGGACTCGGGGTTCACCGCCGTGGCGGCGGTTCCCTGACCGAGTGTGATCTCGTTGGTGATGGTCGTATCCGAGACCTTCGACGAGAAGCAGCCGGTCGCCAGGACGGCAACGCCGGCAAGTACGAGGAGCAACGGGGGAACTCGACGTGCGCGCATGCAGATAGCGTACCGACCGCCGCGGCGGAGAGCGTCGGTGGGTCTCCGCCACCCGTGATCGCAGGTAGGATCCGGGCGTGGACGGCCTCGACGCGCAGCTGCTGGATCGCATCCAGACGGAGTTGCCCCTCGTCGAGCGACCGTACGCGGCGCTTGCCGAGGCGATCGGCAGCGACGAGGCCACGGTGCTCGAGCGGGTCGCGGCGATGCGCGACCAGAAGGTGATCCGCCAGATCTCGGCGATCTTCGACTCGCGGCGCCTCGGCTATCGCGGGATGCTCGTCGCGGCGCGCACGCCGGTCGAGCGGCAGGACGCAGCAGCCGCGGTGTTCTCGACGCATCCGGGCGTGAGCCACAACTACCTGCGCGAGCACGAGTTGAACGTGTGGTTCACGCTCACCGTGTCGCCGCGCTCGCAGCTCGGCCTCGATCGCACCGTGGAGCTGCTCGGTGAGCTCGCCGAGGTCGACGTGATCCGGCCGATGCCCGCACTGCGCTTCTTCAAGATCGGCGTCGACCTCGACGTCAAGGGCGATCGCGATCCTGCGGCGAAGCTCGTCAAGGCGCAGCCGGCGCGTAAGGCGCCGCCGCCGGAGTCGCTCGGCGACCGCGATCTCGACGCCATCCGCGCGCTGCAGCTCGACCTGCCGGCCGAGGCCGAGCCGTTCCGCGACATCGCGGCTCGGGCGGGCTTCGAGACGGCCGAGCTGCTCGCCCGGGGCCATGCGTTCCTCGAGACAGGCCAGATGCGACGCTACTCCGCGGTGCTCGCTCACCGCAACGCGGGGTTCGTACAGAACGGCATGGGCGTGTGGAAGGTGCCGGAGGAGCGGCTCGACGAGTGCGGGCGGGCAATGGCGGCCTTCCGCGGCGTCTCGCACTGCTACCAGCGCCCGACCTATCCGGACTGGCCCTACAACCTCTTCTCGATGACCCACGGTCGCACGAAGGCCGACTGCGAGGCCGTGCTGGCCGCGGTCGGCGCCGAAACGCACCTCGACGACTACTCGGTGCTGTACTCCACGAAGGAGTACAAGAAGACCCGCGTCGCGTACTTCACGCCCGAGGAAGCGGCCTGGGAGCGGGCGCACGCGCCCGTCGCCGTCTCCGGCGCCTGACCGGCGCTAGTCGCCGCTCCCGGCGTCGTCGTCGCCCATCCCCTGCTCGAAGCGCTCGAGGCGCTCCTCGACGCGGGCGAGCGTGGCCTCGATCTTCCCGAGCGAGAGCCGTGAGGCCGCGAGCTCGCGAGCCAGGAACTCCGCCTCGGCCTGCGTGCGCTGGTTGACGAGCCGATCCTCCTCCGCGCGCTGGCGATCGCGCTCGGCCTGGCGGTTCTGCGCCAGCAGGATCAGGGGCGCGGCGTACGCGGCCTGCGTCGAGAAGGCGAGGTTGAGCAGGAAGAGCCCGGGGTGATGGTCGAAGCCGAGCCACCAGTAGCCGACGGAGATCCACGTGATCACCATGGCCGTCTGGAACACGAGGTAGCGAGCCGTGCCGAAGAAGCGCGCGATGCCCTCGGAGAGGCGACCGAAGGCATCGGGGTCGTAGTGCGCGCCGATCCGCGCCGGGCTGCGCGGCGCGTCGAGCCGGCGCGCCTGGAACCTGCGGCGCAGTCCGTCGATCAAGCGCCGTCTCCGCCGGCGACATCCTCGTCGTCGGGCTGCGCCCGCCAGCCGCGCGGCAGCAGGAAGTCGATGACGTCCTCGACAGCGACCGCCCCGAGCAGCCGCCCCTCGTCGTCGCAGACCGGCAGGGCGGTCAGCGAGTAGCGCGCCATGCGCGCGGCGACGGCGGCGCCGTCCAGGTCGGGCGTCACCGGGTCGATGTCGCGGTCGAGCAGCGAGGCGACCGTCTCCGACGGGCGTGCGCGCAGGAGTGCCTGCAGGTAGGCCACGCCGATGAACTGCCCGGTGGGCGTTTCGGCGGGCGGGCGGCAGATGTACGCCTGCGAGGCGATGGCGGGCGTCAGCTCGCGGCCGCGCAGCCGCGCGAGCGCCTCGGCGACCGTGTCCTGCGGTCGCATGACGACCGGGTTCGACTTCATGAGGCCGCCGGCGCTGTTGCGGGCGTAGGCCAGGAGTCGGCGCACGGGCGCGGCCTCGTCGGGTTCCATCAGCGAGAGCAGCTCGTGCCGGCGGTCGTCGGGCAGCGAGCCGAGGAGGTCGGCCGCGTCGTCGGCGTCCATCGCGTCGAGCACGTCGCCCACGTGCTCGTTGTCGAGCGTCGCGAGCAGTCTCGCGGCGTCCTCGTCCTCCATCTCCTGCAGGGCATCGGCCGAGCGCTCGACGTCGAGCGCGGCGAAGAGGCGCGCGGCCTCGCTCAGCTCGAGCTCGAGCAGCGCCTCGGCGACATCGGCCGGCCGCGCGCTCGCGAGCAGGGCCGCGCGGCTCGCCGCCGTCTCGGCGACGCTGATTCCCGTCAGTCGCGTCCACGGCAGCTCGCGCGTGCGCCCCCGGCCGAGCGCGCGCCGAGCCTGCAGCACGTCGGCCGAGACGACCTCCCAGCCCGCGTGCGAGGGTGCGATCGCCACGTCGTTGATGCGCACCGGGGAGTTCGCCTCGCGGTCGACTGCGGTGCGATCGAGCAGCTCGCCCAGCACGCGCAGCTCGCCCGGCTTCTGCTGGTAGCGCCTCAGGTTGAGGCGGGCGCTCGAGAGCTGGATGCCGGCTGCCGTGATCGACTCGACGCTGCCCGCGCCGACGAAGATCGGCTTGCCGACAACCGACACGAGCAGGCCCGTGAGCCGCGGAGGCGCGCCGGGAAGCATGGTCACGACGAGGTCGTGGACGCGACCGATGCGCTCGCCCGCAGGGTCGTTGACCGGCAGGCGGCGGAGCTGCGAGGCGAACATCCTCACGGGTGGATGACCGCCTTGAGCAGCCCGTCGCGCGTTGCGAGACCTGCGCTCCTGCGCAGCGGCTCGACGACGTCGGCGAGGGCGAACTCGTGGGTGAGCAGGCGCGAGATCGTGGACGCGGCGCGCTCGAGCAGCCCGAGCGCCACGCGAACGTCGCGCGGGCGGTGGTGGAAGGATCCCCGCAGCGTGAGCGCCTCGTAGTGCAGGCGGTAGCTGTCGACGGGCACGACGGCGTCACGCGGCAGGCCGCCGAAGAGCACGACCGAGCCGCCCGGCGCCGCCAGGGAGATGGCCTGCTGCCAGGCCTCCGGCGTGCCCGCAGCCTCGATCACGGTCTCGTAGCTGCGCGGCTCGCCCTCGCCGCGGCCGAGGAGCTCGGCGGTCGCCCCGCGGGCCTCGCAGGCGAATGCGAGCAGGCGGCCGAGCGGCCCGCGGCCGAGGATCGCGATGCGCTGGCCGGGCTGGGCGTTCGCGTCGTCGGCTCCGTGGACCGCGCACGCGAGCGGCTCGATGGCCGCCGCGATCTCGTGCGGGACACCGGCCGGCACGGGGTGGAGGTTCACGCGCGCGATGTGCGCCGGCACGCACAGCAGCTCCGCGTAGGCGCCGTTGAGGAGCGGGTAGAGGTCGGCGCACAGCTCCTCGCGCCCGGCCTGGCAGGCGCGGCAGGCACCACAGGGTGCCGAGTTGACGCCGCACACGACATCGCCCTCGCGGTACGGGGCGGCCTCGCCGCACGCCACGACGACCCCCGAGTACTCGTGCCCGAAGGGCGCGGGCACGGGCCCGAGCAGCACGGGGTGCCCGCGCCGGTAGCACTTGGCGTCGGTCCCGCACGTGAGTGCCGCCTCGACGCGCAGCACGACCTCGCCAGGACGCGGCTCCGGCTCCGGCACGTGCTCGATGCGCACGTCGCGGGGAGCCCAGAAGCGCGCGGCGATCACGGCGCGAACACCACCTTGAGCGCTTCGCGGCGGCGGTAGCGGCCCAGGCCGTCCTCGAAGGCGTCGAGCGAGAGCACGCAGTCGACGAGCCCCTCGCAGTCGACGGCGCCGCTCGCGATCAGCTCGAGGGCCTCGCGGAGATGGCGCGGGGTGGACGAGCGGAGGCCGCGCACGACGAGCTCGTGGCGGTAGACGAGATCGATGTCGACGAGCTGCCCGCGCCCGCCGCTGAAGAGCACGAGCTGGCCGCCGGGGGCGAGCAGCCGCAGCGCATCGGGCAGCGCCGCCGAGGCGGAGAGCAGGGCGCCGTCGAAGAACTCGCCGTCGTCCGGCGCCTCGAAGCCGAGACCGGCCGCGCGGCGCGCGCGGGCGGGTTCGGGCTCGAGCATGCGCACGTGGGCGCCACGGGCCTTCAGCGCCTGGGCGGCCAGCAGTCCGATCGAGCCGGCGCCGGCGACAAGAGCGTTGCCGGCGAGCCCCTCGATCCCGCGCAGCACGCATGCGAGCGGCTCGACGAACGAGCCGGCGAGATCGCTGACGTGATCGGGCAGCGGCAGCACCGCGTGCGCCACATGGGCGGACGAGGCTGCCGTGAGCTCGCAGAATCCGCCCGGCTCGAGGGCGCTCGCGACGAACGCCGGGCACAGCGGCTCGTGTCCTGCGAGGCAGCGCTTGCAGACGCCGCAGGGCACGTGGTGGGCGAGCGCGACACGCAGGCCGGCCGGCAGCGCGCCGTCGACCACGATCCCCGCGACCTCGTGCCCGAGCACCGAGCCGGCGACCGCCCCGCCGGGCCGCAGCTTCTCGACGTCGCTCCCGCACAGACCACATGCGCGCACGCGCACGAGGATGCCGCCAGGGGGCGTGGTGGGGGAGGGGAGCTCGCGCAGTGCGGGCGACCCTCCGGGCGTGACCGTCACGGCGAGCATGAGCGCACAGAGTCTAGTCGCGGAAGCGGGAAGATCAGGGCCCCTCAGCCCTGCGGGGGCTCGCGCAGCGCGAGCTCGGCGACCTGCGCCCCCACGGCGGAGACGAGTGCGCCCGGCGCGACGCGGAAGACCGCGTGGGGAGCGCCCGCGGCCGCCCACACGTACTCGTGGACGAGCAGGTCGGCGTCGCAGAATGTGGGCAGCGGGTGGAGCGAGCCCAGCGGGGCCACTCCGCCGATTGCGAAGCCGGTGTGTTCGCGCACGCCGGCGGCATCGGCGCGAGTGATGCGACCGCCTGCGACCTCCGCGAGCAGCGACTCGTCGAGCCGGTTGTCACCGGCGACCAGCGCGAGCACCGGCCGGCCGTCGCAGAGGAACACGAGCGACTTGACGATCTGCGCGACGCTCGCCCCGACGGCGGCGGCCGCCTCCACCGCGGTGCGTGCGGAGTCCGGGGTCTCGACGATCTCGCAGTCGAGCCCGGCGGCGGCCAATGCGTCGCGGACGCGCTCGCGGGAGCTTGGGGCGGGCGTGGCCACGGCGGCATTCTCGGCGCAACCCGCATCGGGTGCGTCAGATCCGCGAGATCAGGCGGCGCGCGGAGCGAGTTCGGCGTCGACGGTCGCGAGCACCGTCTCGAGGGCGGCCACCACCGCCGGGTCGAACTGGGTGCCCGCGCACCGGCGCAGCTCGCTCAGCGCATCCCCGGCGCTGCGCGCCGAGGCGTAGGGGCGAACGTGCGTCATGGCCGAGAACGTGTCGGCGACGGCGACGATGCGCGCCTCGATGGGGATCGCCGAGCCCGACAGGCCGTCCGGATAACCGCACCCGTCGAAATGCTCGTGGTGGTGGCGGATCGCCGGCCCGGCCGCGTACAACGCGGGGATGCGCGCGACGATCTGCTCCCCGAGCTCGGGGTGGGTGCGCATGATCGCCCACTCCTCGTCGTCCAGCATGCGCGGCTTGAGCAGCACGCGCTCGGGCACCGAGAGCTTGCCGATGTCGTGCAGCCAGCCTCCGAGCTCGCAGCGGAGCGCGGTGCTCGTGTCGAGGTGCAGGCAGCGCGCCATGCGCGCCGCCAGCGAGGCGACATGCGACGGGTGGCCGGGCGGCGAGCCCTCGCGCACGCCGACGGCGACGGCGAGCGCCTCGGCGATCCGGATCGCCTCGGGGCGCTCGGCGATCAGATCGCTCGCGGTGATGTCGCTCGCGAGCAGCACGCGGTTGCGACCACGTCGCTTGGCGGCGTAGAGCGCGCGATCGGCCAGCTCCACGAGGTCGTCCAGGGTCCTCCCGGATGCGAGCAGGGTCGCCCCGCCGGAAGCCTCGACCTTCAGGTGATCGGCGTCGACGGCGATCGGCGAGCTGTCGATCGCCCGTTGCAAGGCGGTGGCTCGGTGTGCGAGCTCCTGCCCGTCGCGGACGTCGCGGATGAGCACGGCGAACTCCTCGCCGCCCCAGCGAGCCACGCAATCGTCCGCGCTCGCGGCGCCGCGCAGACGGCTCGCGACCTCCACGAGGACGCGATCGCCGGCACCGTGGCCGAGTGCGTCGTTGATCTGCTTGAAGTGGTCGAGGTCGAAGAGCACCAGGCCGCCCTCGTCACCGGCCTCGAGCGCGAGCGCGACGTGCTCGCTCAGGGCGAGGCGGTTGTGGGCGCCGGTCACGACGTCGGTGCGCGCCTGCTGCTCGGCCTGCGCGCGGAGCTCCCGAAGCTCGGCGTTCGCACCGCGCAGCTGGTCGACGCTCGAGTGCAGGCGGCGCTCGAGCTGGCGGCGGTCGCTGACGTCGAGCACGAGGCCCATGCGCACGGTGCGCCCGTCGCCGGTGTCGAAGGGCACGTTGCGGTCGAGCACCCAGCGCTCGATGCCGTCGTGACCGACGAGACGGTACGAGGCCTCGAACTGCGTCCCCCGCTCGAACGCCTCGCCCTGCAGGGCGACCTCGCCCTTGTCGTCGGGGTGGATGAGAGACATCCACTCGCCTCGGGTGCGGTCGCCGTCGGGCGGCGAGCCGCCTGTGAACTTCTCGCGGTTGAGGCTCGCGCTGGTCGTATGCCAGGCGCCGTCCTGGTCGCGCTCGAGCACGTAGACGTAGGCGTCGACGGCTTTCAGCACGTGTTCGAGCTTGGCCTCGCTCGCGGCCAGAGCGGCGGCGGCGGCCCGGCTCGACGAGATGTCGGTCGCGATGCCGATGACCTCGATGGCGCCGCCCGGGAGGAGCTGGCTCTTCGAGCGCTCACGCATCCAGCGCGTCACGCCGTCGGCGCCGCAGAGCCGGAACTCCACCGTGGCGTGCTCGTTCCCCGCCTGGGCCGCCATGAAGGCCTGGTAGGCCGCCTGATCGTCCGGATGGACTGCCGCCATCCAGTTCTCGGCATTCTCGTCGGCCTCCACGCCCCCGAGCAGCTGGCTGCCGTTCGGGCTCTGGTAGGTCTCGTGGTAGGTGCCATCGCTGTCGAACCAGCCGGTGTAGAGGTGCTCCTCGAGCTCGATCAGGAGACGCTCGATCGTCTCGGCGCGCAGCAGCCGCTCGTGCTCGCTGCCGACGTCCTCGACCACGCCGACGACGGTGCCGTCGCGGTCGGCCGCCGCGCGCTCGCGTACGAACAGCGTGCCGCGCGCGCCCCGCAGCCGGTACTGCACCTCGCCTCGGCCGCACTGCCGCACCTCGGCGGCGAGCCGACCGAGTTCGACGGCGTCCGCGGGCTCGATCGCGGACACGAACTCGCGCGGCTCGACGCCCTCGCTGCGCAGCCGACCGGCCTCGACGAACTCCCGCTGGAGCCCGGTCTCGCCGAGTTGTGCGCGGTAGGTTCCGAGCGCGCTGAGAGCCACTGCGAGCGTTGGCAGCGTGCCGGCACCCGGCGGTCTCCCGCCGGGGTGATCGACGAAGGGGCGCACCGCAGAAAACATCGGCGCGCAGAGCCCTGCGCTTGAGTACCCGATCGAGGTCGCGGGTGTCATCACCGGATCTTCACCGCGTCTTCACCAGACCGCCGCTCGCATGCGCGCAGGCACCGCTATTACCTGAAGCGGGATGACCGCAGTACTCGTGATCGAGGACGACGGCGTCATCGCGCGAGCGATGGGGGCGCATCTGCGCAACTCGGGATTCGATGTCGAGTGGGCGGACGACGGCGCGAAGGGCCTGCGGAAGCTGCGCTTCGAGCGGCCCGACGTGTGCGTCGTGGATCTGATGCTGCCCGGCCTCGACGGCTGGGGGCTGATCGAGCGTGCCCGCGACGAGGGCCTCATGACGCCGATCCTCGCGGTCAGCGCGCGCGGCAACGAGCACGACAAGGTGGCGACGCTCTCGCTCGGCGCCGACGACTATCTCGCGAAGCCGTTCGGCATGGCCGAATTCATGGCGCGGGTGCACGCGCTCGCCCGGCGCGCGCGCATCGCGCCGCCGTCCGAGCGCGAGCTGCCCCTCGAGTTCCCCGGCTTGCGGATCGACCCCGCCCAGCACCGCGCGTTCCTGGTCGGCGCCGAGGGCCGGGCGACCGACGCGCGCCTCACGCGCACTGAGTTCCGGTTGCTGCACCAGTTGGCGCGCAACTCGGGACGCGTGCTGAGCCGCGACGAGCTCCATCAGCGCGTCTGGGACGTGCCCTATCGGCATCGCGATCGCACCGTCGATGTCTTCGTACGCAAGCTGCGCGAGAAGCTCGATCGCCGCTCGAGTTTCGCCTACGTGCATACGCACTACGGCGTGGGCTACCGCTTCGGCGCCGAGGTGCGCGGGAGCGACGCCGAGGCCGCGGCGCAGAGCGCGTAGCCGCGGCGAACGCTCTGCGTGCACGGGGCGTTGTCCTTGGAGGAGCGGCGCGCAACAGCAAGGGTCAGACCCCGGGCGTTGCGCGTCAGAGCGCGGCGAGGGCGCTGCGGGCGATCGCCGTCAGCTCCTGCGGTAGCTCGGGATAGGGCCCGCAGCCCGCGTCGATCGCCTCGACGACCGCGCGCAGGTTTGGGCGGCCAGCGGCGGCGACCGCCCGCGCGATGCGCTCGGCGTCGTCGCAGAACGCCGCCGACTCGTCGAGGAACGCCTCGGCTTCGCGGCGGCCCATGACGGGATAGTGCGCGGTCAGGAGCAGCTCGGGGCGGAGCGCGCGAATCGTCTCGATGGTGCCGCGATACGCCGGCAGGTCGTAGATGCGCGGGGGGATCAGCAGCCCGCCCGCGCGATCGAAGATCCCGCGGTTGAGCACGGCATCGATGATGATCGCCGTGCGCCCGGCCGCATCCCAGAGGCCGATGTGGCCGAGCGTGTGCCCGGGGAGGGCGAGCACCTCCCAGCGCTGCTCCGGCCCGAGGCGGATCGTCTCGCCGCCCTGCAACCCGAGATCGATCGGAGCGCTTCCGCCCAGCTCGCGCGCGATGAACTCGAGCGCCTCGGGCCCGAGGGCGAAGCCGTACGGCTCGAACCAGCGGTAGTTCTCGGCCAGGATCGCCTCGTTCGATTCGATCCACCGGCGGTCGGGCTCGCCGCAGAGGAAGGACGTGCGCGGCGACTGCCGCCGCAGGGCGGCGTTCGAGCCGATGTGATCGACGTCGGCGTGCGACAGGAGCAACTGGTCGATCGCCTCGATCCCCAGGCCGATCGACGCGAGGTACGGCGCGATCGCCTCGTCCAGCGTCTGCGACAGCCCGGTGTCCACGAGCATCGTGCGCTCGCTGCCCGTGAGCACGTACTGGGCCATGAAGCGCGGCCCGAGGTCCTCCTCGATGCGGTGGATGCCTGCCGCGATCTCGCTCATCGGGTCGCGCCCATCGGCGAGATGATACCCGGGCCCATGGCTCGGATCCGGGCCACGCCCGGCCGTCCAGTGAGAGACGCCGAGCTCGCGTGCGGTCTCGCACGTCGTCTCGATCAGGCCCGGCTTCGTGAAGGAGATCTGCCCGGTCGACCGCAGCACGTAGCCGCCGCCTTCCATCGCCGCGTCGTGATGAACTGCGATTCCCGGGCGCGTGCTCAGGGAGGGTGTGCGACGACGCGCGCACCGGGGCGGACGAGTCCGTCAAGCTGCATCGCGCCGGGGGCGCCCATACACGGGCGGCGCGGGGATCACTGGGATCACGACGACCG
>CAZYYP010000032.1:13795-20844 GCA_964651695.1 uncultured Gaiellales bacterium
CGCCGGGGGCGCCCATACACGGGCGGCGCGGGGATCACTGGGATCACGACGACCGAGGACGGGAGTGCGCCATGAGCGAGGAGAAGCAGGTCGGCTTCGTCACGATGGGCGACCAGCGTGCCGGCGAGGACGCGATCCCCGAGATCGGCATCGGCATGCTCGGGTACGCGTTCATGGGTCGTGCGCACACGAACGCGCTCAAGAAGATCGCGTACGTCACCTGGCCACCGCCGTACATCCCGCGGCTCGTGGCGATCGCTGGGCGCAACGAGGACGGAGTCCGGGAGGCCGCGCGCCGCTACGGCTACGAGAAGCACACGACGCGCTGGGAGGACGTCGTCAACGACCCCGACGTCCAGATCTTCGACAACGGCGGGCCCAACGACGCGCATCTCGAGCCCACGGTCGCCGCGGCCCGGGCGGGCAAGCACGTCATCTGCGAGAAGCCGCTCGGGCGCACGGCGGAGGAGAGCTACGAGATCTGGCGGCAGGTCGCAGCGACGGGCGTCAAGCACATGACGGCGTTCAACTACCGCTTCTACCCGGCGATCATCCTCGCCAAGCAGCTGATCGAAGCGGGCGAACTCGGCGAGATCTACCACTTCCGTGCCCGCTATCACCAGGAGTGGGTCATGGACCCGCAATTCCCGAAGGTCTGGCGGCTCGACAAGAAGCAGGCCGGCTCGGGCGCCCTCGGCGATCTCGGCGCGCACATCATCGATCAGGCGCGCTACCTCGTCGGCGAGCCCGCCAACGTCACCGGGCTGCTGAAGACGTTCATCCACGAGCGCCCGGGCGGCACGGTCGACGTCGACGATGCCTTCCAGGCGACCGTGGAGTTCGCGAACGGGGCGAACGGCACGCTCGAGGCGACGCGCTTCGCGCCGGGACGCAAGAACCAGCTGCGCTGGGAGATCAACGGCTCCAAGGGCACCCTCGTGTTCGACGCCGAGCGCCAGAACGAGCTGCTCGCGCACTTCTCGGGCTCGACTCCCGGCGTGAGCGCCCAGGGCTTCCGCGACGTGCTGGTCTCGGAGGCCGATCACCCCTACTGGGAGCACTGGTGGCCCCACGGGCACATGATCGGCTGGGAGGACAACTTCGTGCACGAGCTGCTGCATCTGCTCACGTGCATCAAGAACGACGATCCCATCGGCCCACGTGGCGCGACGATGGAGGACGGCTACCGCTGCGCCGAGATCTGCGACGCGATCGTGCGCTCGCACGAGACCGGCCGGCGGCAGCCGATCGAGTACCGCACGCTATGACGGTCGCCGTGGTCACAGGTGCATCCCAGGGCATCGGCCGGGCGACGGCGATCGCACTCGCGCGCGGGGGCGCCGACATCGTCGGGACCTACCGGCCGCAGGCCGGCGCGGAGGAGTCGGCCTCGGCGCGCGAGACGGTCGCGGCCGTCGAGGCGCTCGGACGGCGCTGCCGGCTCGTCGAGGCCGACGCCGGCGACCCGGCAGCGGCGGAGTTTGCCGCCGGCATCGCCCGCGAGGAGCTCGGCGGACTCGACATCTGGGTCAACAACGCCGCGCGCATGCTCGTGCGGCCGTTCCTGGAGACCACCGACGAGGACTGGTCGTCGCTCCTTGGGTCCAACGTCCTCGGCTACGTCTACGGCTGCCGCGCCGCGATCCGCCACATGCTCGGGGCCGGAGGCGGCCGGATCGTCAACGTCACCTCGGTCGCGCACCTGCAGCCGCTCTCCGACCTCGCCGCGTACTGCACGGCCAAGGGCGCGGTGCGGGCTCTCACGCAGACCCTCGCGGTGGAGTACGGTGCGCGGGGGATCAGCGTCAACGCGCTCGCGCCCGGTGCGACGGACACCCCGCTCAACGTCAAGGCGTACACCCCGCACGTGCGGGCGACCTACGAGGAACGCATCCCGCTCGGCCGCATCGCCTCGCCGGACGAGATCGCCGAGGCGGTCGTGTTCCTCACCACCGCGGCTGCGCGCTATGTCAATGGCGCCGAGCTCGTGTGCGACGGCGGATTCATCCTCAACGGCAGCGTCGGGCACGCCCGTGACTGACGGGCCGGGCAAACAACGCGAATGGAGCACGAGATGGCGTTTGTCGTAGTGGCCAAGTGGACCGCGAAGCCCGGCGAGGAGGACGCGGTCGCGGAGGCGCTGGCGCGGCTCGTGGAGCCCTCGCGCGCCGAGCCCGGGAATCTCATGTACCAACCGCATCGCGACACCGCCGATCCGCGCGTGTTCCTGATCTACGAGCAGTACATCGACGAGGATGCCTTCAAGACGCACCTCGAATCCGACCACCTCAGGGAGATCGGCCTCGGCGAGGCGCTCCCGCGCCTCGCGGAGCGCCACCGCGACTCCTACGAGACGATCTGACGCCGGCCGGCGGGGATTCGCCGCAGGGTGCGTGCGTGCATCGGCAGGCCGTGCGGGGGTCGCTCGGCGGTCGTCTGCTGCGACGCATCCGCCGTAGACTCAGCGCGTGTCGGGTTGTTCGAATTGCGGCCGCGCGAACCGGCTGGGAGCTCGCTTCTGCGACGTCTGCGGCACCGCTCTCGACGTCCCCGCGGAGGCCCGCGAGCAGCGCAAGACGGTGACGCTGCTGTTCTGTGACGTGACCGGTTCCACTGCGCTCGGCGAGCGGCTCGACCCCGAGTCGCTGAGGGCCGTCATGGCCCGCTACTTCGGCCTGGCGCGGCTCGTGGTGGAGCGTCACGGCGGGTCGGTCGAGAAGTTCATCGGCGACGCCGTGATGGCGGTGTTCGGCATCCCGGTCGCCCACGAGGACGACGCGCTCCGCGCCGTGCGGGCTGCGGCCGACCTGCGAGACGGTCTGGTGGAGCTCAACGCGGCGCTCCGGCGGGAGTACGGGACGACGCTCGAGCTCCGCATCGGCGTCAACACCGGTGAGGTCGTGACGGGCACGGACGAGCGGCTCGCGACCGGCGATGCCGTCAACGTGGCGGCGCGGCTCGAGCAGGCGGCACAGCCCGGCGAGATCCTGATCGGCGCGGGGACGCGGACGCTCGTTCGCGAAGCCGTCATCGTCGAGGCAGCGCAGGCGCTCGAGCTGAAGGGCAAGGCGGCACCGGTCGCGGCCTACCGCCTCGTCTCCGTCCGTGCGGAGCCGCCGTCCCGCCGCCTGACCGGCGCGATGGTGGGGAGGCAGCGCGAGCTGGGCCGCCTGCGCGCGGCGCTGGCGCAGGCCGAAGCGGACAGGTCATGCCAGCTGTTCACCCTCCTGGGCGCCGCCGGTGTCGGGAAGTCGCGTCTGGCCCACGAGTTCCTCGGGGGGCTCGACGGAGCCGTCGTCGTGCGGGGCACCTGCCCCTCCTACGGGGACGGGATCACCTACCGGCCCGTCATCGAGGTCATCCGGCAGGTGCTCGGCGCCGATCCTCATGGGCGTCTCGCCGAGCTCGGGCTGGATCGGTCGGCCTCCCGTGCTCTCCAGGCGGTGCTCGGCGATGACGACAACGTGACCTCGGTCGAGGAGATCGCCTGGGCCATGCGGGTGCTGCTGGGGGCGGTCGCCGCGGATGCGCCGCTCGTCGTCGTCCTGGACGACATCCACTGGGGCGAGGAGGCGTTCCTCGATCTCGTGGATCACATCGCCGACCTGAGCCGGGATGCCCCGCTGCTCGTGTTCTGCATGGCTCGGCCCGAGCTGCTGGATCGGCGTCCGAGCTGGGGCGGCGGGAAGCTCAACGCGACGACCGTGCTGCTCGAGCCGCTCGCGGCGGGCGATGCCGAAGCGCTCGTCACGGTCCTGCTCGACGGAGCTCCGGCCGATCCCGGGCTGCGCGCCCGGATCCTGCAGGCCGCGGAAGGGAATCCGCTCTTCGTCGAGGAGATGGTGGCCTTCGTACGCGAGTCGCCCGGGAGCGGCGTCGCCGTGCCCGCGACGATCCAGGCGCTGCTGGCCGCGCGCCTCGATCAGCTCGACGCAGTCGAGCGGGATCTGCTCGGACGCGGCTCGGTCGAGGGACGCAGCTTCCACCGTGGCGCGGTGCAGGCGCTCTCACCGGAAGGAGCCGAGCTCACGGTGCCGCTGACCGCGCTCGTGCGCAGGGAGCTCCTGCGCCCGGAGCGGCCACAGGTGCCGGGCGAGGACGCCTACCGCTTCCGTCATCTGCTGATCCGCGACGCGGCCTACGAGGCGCTCCCGAAAGCCGTCCGCGCCGACCTGCACGAGCGCTTCGCCGCCTGGGTCGCCGAGCGTGACTCAGACGTCGTCGAGCGCGACGAGCTCGTCGGCTACCACCTCGAGCGGGCCTATCGCTACCGCGGCGAGCTGGGCCCCGCCGACGTGGCGGCACGGAAGCTCTCCGGACGTGCCGCCGAACGCCTCGCGGCTGCCGGCGCGAAGGCGGTCGCGCGGGGCGATGTGCGAGCGGCGACCAGTCTCCTGGCCCGTGCCGTCGCCCTGCTCCCGCCGGGCGATGCCCGCCGCCTGAACCTCCTGCCTTCCCTCGGGCGCGCATTGTTCGAGGCGGGGCAGTGGGACAGGGCCGACGAGGTGCTCTCAGAGGCCGTGCAGGAAGCACGCGCCGCGGGCGACCGCCGGGCGGCCGCCGACGGCGGCGTCGCGCTGACCCACCTGCGCCTCTTCACGGGCGCCACGAAGACCCACGAGGGGGCACGGAGCGAGCTGGCCGACGCCGTCCGCGTCTTCGAGGAGTTCGGTGACGAAGCGGGACTGGCACGCGCTCTCGGACTCGCCGGACAGCTGCGATTCTGGGCAGGCGGCGTGACCGCCGCGACGGGGGACCTCGAACGAGCCGCACAGCACGCCCGCGCCGCCGGCGATCGTCTGCAGGAGATCGAGAGCCTCCACTACGTGCTGATCGCCCTCGTGAACGGCCCGGTCGCGGTCACCACCTGTCTCGAGCGTGTCGAGCAGATAGGCGCCCAGGTGGAGGGCGCTCATCGGCTGAAGGTGACGATCATGCGGTCCGAGGCGCATCTCGAGGCGATGCGCGGGAACTTCGACCTCGCCCGCGAGCGGGTCGAGGGCGCGCTCGCGCTCACGGACGAGCTGGGTCTCGAAGTCGACGCCTCGAGTGCCCAGCTCGATGCCGCGGAGATCGAGTTGCTCGCCGGCAACCCCGAGGGCGCCGAGCGCGCCCTGCGTCTTGCGGTCGCCGCGCTCGAGCGTAGAGGTGACGTCGGGCACCTCGCCACGGTGGCGCCGCTGCTCGCCCACGTGCTCTACCTGCAAGGGCGGGGAGGCGAGGGCATGCAGTTGACGGAGCTCGTCGCCGAATCGGCGATGACGGACGACATGGATCCGCAGGTCGGGTGGAGGCGCATCCGGGCGAAGATTCTCGCGGAGCGAGGCGATGCCGAGAACGCCGAGCGCCTGGGACGCGAGGCGGTCGCGCTCGCCGAGCGGACCGACTTCCTCGAGCTCCGGGCGCGCGCACATGAGGATCTCGCCGAGGTGCTGCGCCTGCTCGGACGCCCTCGCGAGGCGCTGCCGGAGCTCGAGCACGCGACGTGTCTGCACGAGCAGAAGGGCAACCTCGTCGCGGCCGCCGGGACGCGCTCGCTCCTGGACGCTCTGCGCGGGACGATCCCGACCCAGCCGTGAACACCTCCAGCAGCGTCACGCTGGTGGCGGATCGCCCTCCGTGGGATCGCCGAGAACGGTTCGGGCCATCTCGTTGCCGGGCCGGTTGACCGCGGCGGCGGCAGCGCGGCCCGCTGGGGCGCGGAACTCCAGCCGGCGAGGGCGGCCTTGCCCATCGCAGGATCATGCGGGAAGGCCGCAGGCGTGATACGCGGGCCTGCCGATGGCAGCACGCCGCTGCTGGGCGAGCCTGATGGACGCGTAGCGTGTCGCGGCAGAGCATGGATATCTGCCGTTCCCCGTCTTGATGAGCAAGCAGATCCACGCGCAGGAGTGGAGGGCACTCATGTTCCGTCTCGGCAAGCTCGTGACTCGTGCGGCGTTCGCCATCGTCCTCGTCGCGTTGCCGGCTCTGGCTCTCGCGGCCGGCCCGAGCGCCGTGCCGGGAACCTGGCGGCGGCTGCCTACCGCGCCGATCCAGCCCAGATCGCCCGTCGTGGGCGTGTGGACGGGGACGAAGTTGCTCGTCTTCGGTCGCGCCCAGCCGACGCCCCCGTGGTCTGTCGACGTCGCCGCCGCCTACAGCCCGGCCGCCGGCACCTGGCGTCCGCTGACGCCTCTCCACGGTCGCAAGGGCAACTTCGAAGGCAGGTACTGGGCCGTCTGGACCGGCAAGCGGATGCTGGTCCTCGGCCCCTTCGACTTCCAGGCCTTCGATCCGCTGACCAATCACTGGCGGCAGCCGGCGGGCGCGAGCGGCGGGGGCGCCGGCGGGCTCGTCGTCTGGTCGGGTCACGAAATGATCGACTGGGGCGGCGGCTGCTGTGGCGACGCGTCCTCCGGTGGTTCGGCCTACAACCCGACCACCAACGCGTGGCGCAAACTGACTCCTTCGCCGCTGGCCCCGAGCCAGCAGCCGATCGGAGCCTGGACCGGCCGGGAGCTGATCATCTTCGTCAGCGGCCTCGACCCCGACGGCAAGCCATATCCCGCGGCGCTGGCGCGTGCCGCCGCCTACAACCCGGCGACCGACACGTGGCGTCGAATCTCGCCGCTACCCGCGCCTCGCAGCGGCGCGAACGCCGTCTGGGACGGACGCGAGGTCCTGGTCGTGGGTGGCGCCGGGGCGCCCGAAGGAGCGAAGCCGCCACGGCTCGCGAGCATCGGGTTCGCATACGACCCGGCGACGAACGGCTGGCGGCAGCTTCCGCCCATGGGCTCCGGTCGCAGGCAAGCGGCGATGGTCTGGACCGGGCGGCGGCTGCTGGTCTGGGGTGGTAGCCAGACGGCGGGTGCCGGCCTGCCCGTGACGCCGAGCCGCGGACTCGCATATGACCCGGCGGCCAACCGCTGGTCGCAATTCCCTGGGGCGCCCCTGCTCGGACGCCTCGACCCCATGGCGATATGGACGGGACGCGCCATGGTCATCTGGGGCGGTTACCGACCGCACAGCCCGCTCGGCAGCGGGACGCGATTCTTCACCGACGGAGC
>CAZYYP010000033.1:0-20798 GCA_964651695.1 uncultured Gaiellales bacterium
GCGTCGACTGGGGCGGCATGAGCGCCGCCGGCGTCCTCGGCGCCGTGCCGATCGTCATCTTCGCGCTGCTCGTCCAGCGCCACCTGGTGCGCGGTCTGACCATGGGCGCCGTCAAGTAGCCGAGCGGCTTCACCGGATCGTCACCAAAGCCTCACTCCCCGGACCCCACATGCGGCCGCCGCGCGCCTAGGTTTGGTTGTGGAGCCACTCGCCGGCCCGACGGCGGGGGTGAACTCACAGCGCGCGCCTCCACGGAGGACCTCGCATGCCGCAGCCGAACGCAACGACGATGACCAGGGTGCTCGACAAGCCCGCCGACCAGGAGGCGGATCCCGGCGCCGCGTCGGATCGCGTCATCGTCGTCCTCGGCTACCACGAGATCGACGACGACGGCCGGCACGGGATCAGCCCCATCTGCCGCGCCGCCATCCGCCGGGCCGAGGCGCTGGCGGCGGAGCTTCCGCCGCGCGCGGTCATCTTCACCGGCTGGTCGTCGAATGGGGGGCCGCCCGAGGCCGAGCAGATGGCCGAGGAGTGGAGGGGACGGCGCGACGTCGCGCTGATCCGCGAGCCGCAGGCGATCAACACGGCCGA
Organism: uncultured Gaiellales bacterium; assembly: GCA_964651695.1. Lineage (GTDB taxonomy): Bacteria > Actinomycetota > Thermoleophilia > Gaiellales > JALYLC01 > JALYLC01. Next base: position 595 of record CAZYYP010000033.1, read on the forward strand.
GAACGCGGTGCGCTCGCTCGAGCTCCTGCGGGAGATCGATGGCGCATCCGAGGTTGTGCTGGTGTGCTCGATCCGCCACTTCCCGCGCGTGCGCTTCTTCTTCGATCGGCTCTACCGCAGCCAGGGCTACGTGACGCGCTACCGCTACGTCCTGTGGCCGCTCCCGTCGCTCTCGCTCATCCGTCACGAGATCAGCTCGATCTTCCGGATGGCACGGGATCGCCGGCGCGCGCTTGGCCTCCTGAACGACCCCGGCCGCCGCTGAAGGCTACGCTGCCCGCCTGGCGGGCAACGACAACTCCGTGGCGATGGGTCTGCTGTTCTCTCCGCGCGGAGGGTCGGCGCTCGTGGCCGGATACCTCTCACGCGCCCTGGCCGGGGAAGGCTGGCACGTGACGCTCGCGTGCGGATCGCTCGGACCCGAGGGTGCGTTCGGCAACGCGGCGACGTTCTTCGCCGGCATCGACACGGTCCCGGCCGCCTACGACGACGCGGTCGAACGCTGGCGGCGCGGTGAGGATCCGATGGACGCGCCGTTCCCGATGCACCCGTCCTACGAGGAGCGCGAGGGCGTGCCCGACCGCTCGTTCCCCCGGGTGTCGCCCGAGCAGGGCGCCCGGATGGTCGCCGCATGGGCGCGGCTGATCGCCGGGTCGGACGGACTGCGGGCGGCGCGCGTCCTTCACCTGCACCACCTGACGCCGATCCACGAGGCCGCCGCCGCAGTGCTCGGCGATGTCCCCATCGTCACGCACCTGCACGGCACCGAGCTCAAGATGCTCGATGCGATCGAGCGCGGCGCGCCCGGCGTCGGCGAGGGCCCGCACGCCGCGTGGTGGGCGGCGCGCATGCGGGCAGCGGCGGCCGGTGCGCGGGCGACGATCGCGATCTCGCCCCACCAGCAGGACGAGGCCGTGCGCCTGCTCGGCCTCGCTCCGGAGACCGTCCACCTGATTCCGGACGGCGTCGATGCCGAGCGCTTCGCCGTCCGCCGAGCTCCTGCCGGCGAGCGCAGGGAGCGCTGGCTCGACTGGCTCGCGCGCGACCCGCAGGGCTGGGACGAGGCGACCTGCACGCCCGGCAGCGTGCGCTACGGCGAGCGCGAGGTCATCGATGCCTTCTTCGACGAGACGACCGGGGAGTCGCGACCGGTGCTGATGTTCGTCGGGCGCTTTCTCGGCTTCAAACGCGTGCCGCTGCTCGTGCGCGCCTATGCCCGCGCCCGGGCGCGCATGCCCGTTCCGGCGCCGCTCGTGATCTGGGGCGGCGCACCCGGCGAGTGGGAGGGCGAGCATCCGCACACCGTCGCCACGCGCGCGGGCATCGACGGGATCTTCTTCGCCGGCTGGCGGGGGCACCGCGACCTGCCGCTCGGGCTCGCATGCGCCGACTGCTTCGTCGCCCCGTCCACGGCCGAGCCCTTTGGCCTCGTCTATCTCGAGGCGATGGCCTGCGGGCTGCCGGTGATCGGCACGCTCAGCGGGGGCCCGCCGAGCTTCGTCAACACGGTGGACGGCGAGCCGGACGGCTGGCTCGTGCCGCCCGACGACGCCGACGCGCTCGCCGACGTGCTCGTGCGCGCCGTCGAGGGCCACGCCGAGCGCGCGCTGCGCGGCGGGAATGCCGCCCGGCACGTGCGCGAGAGCTACTCCTGGCGGGGCCTCGCGGCCCGCTTCACGGCGCTCTACGAGCACGTCGCCGGTTGACCATCCGACTCCGTCGCCGGTGTCACAATTCCCGCATGACGACCAACTACGAGAAGGCCTTTGCCGATCGCCCCGGCGTCTACGCCGCGTGGGGGCGGCTGGCCGGCGAGATCAAGGCCAACATGGATCTGCGGCGCTACGAGCTGGCGACCTTCGCGGCCGCCCGGCGGCTCCGCTCGAGCTACTGCTGCCTCGCCCACGGCGGGATCCTGCAGGACCAGCTCGGCGCGCCCTTACTGGCGATCGCCCGCGATCACCGCAGCGCGAATCTCGACGAGGTGGACGTCGCGGTCATGGATCTGGCCGAGCGGGTGGTCGACGACGCATCGTCGATCGAGGATGCCGATCGGCAGCGGCTGCGCGATCTGGGACTCTCCGACGACGAGATCATGGACGTCGTGCTCGCCGCTGCCGCTCGCTGCTTCTTCTCCAAGACGCTCGACGCGCTGGGTGTCCGGCCGGACGCCGCCTATGGCGCCCTGGACCCCGAGTTGCGCGAGGCGCTGGTCGTCGGCAGGCCCATCGCCGACGCATAGTGGTCCGGTGAAGGCGATGTCGAATGGATCTTTTCGCTAGGCCACTTCGTGCCTACGATGATGCTCGAACCTTGAGTTCCGCGACCAGGAGGCGAGCAGCCATGGATCCATCCGAGATGCTGAGAACGAAGGATCTCGCACGGGACGAGCCGCGTGCCATGGACGAGACGCTGGCAGGCTACGCCTGGCTCCCGCGCATGATCGACAAGGCGCGCGCGGCGGACGCGGGGTCGCTCGGCGACTACGTGCACCCGTGCCCGGTCGATCTGCGGTGCCTCGGGCTGCTGCGCGTGGAGCCGATGAGGTTCCGCGAGATCGCGAGCGCGGCGCGCACCGGCGCCGAGGTCGTCGCGGCGCTGGGGCGTGCAGGGGCGCGGTCGGCTGCGGAGGCCTGGTTCGACGCCGTCGCGTTCGAGGAGGCGCTGATGGCGGGCGAGGTGCGCGCGTAGATCGCTCGCTCCACCCATCCCCGCCATCCACGCTCATTCAGTCAGAGCTTCTCAGGGCGAGCCCTTACGGCAGCGAGTACGCGATCAGCTCGTAGTGCAGGTGGGCGAAATGGCCGGGCGCGGCCGCACCGACGAGCAGGAGCTTGCCGGCCGGCGCGGGGAAGGCGTTGATGCCCGCGCGCGCCTTCGCGCTCCAGAGCAGCTTCCCGGTGGCCGTGGCGAAGGCGTAGGTCGTCCCGCTGTAGGTGCTCGTGAAGACCACGTCGTTGACGACCGTGGCGGCGCCGAAGTCGGGCGAGGGCAGCCGTTGCCGCCACAGCACTTTGCCGCTCGCGGCATCCAGCGCGCTGAGTCCGCCGCGGCCGTCGCGGATGGGATCGATGCCGTTCGACGAGGTCGCGCTCGCGTGCGTCGCCAGGTCGACCCACGGGACGAACAGCCGCCGCCCGGCGAGCGCCATCGGCGTCTCGACGCCTCCGAGCGTGCCGGGGTAGACCACGACCGGCTGCGCCGGCAGCGGGCCCTCGTCGTTCTCGTGCCGGCCGACCGCAGCCGTCCAGACGGGCGCGCCGTCGGCGGCGCGGTAGGCGTAGACCTTGCCCATCTTGCCGGCCGTGATCACGATCTCGGAGACCACCCCGCCGACGGGCAGGCGGGTCAGGATCGGCGAGATCGCGAGGTCGTAGTCGCGCACGTCGTGCGGCACGGCCTGCCGGTACCAGAGCAGCTTGCCGGTGCGGCCGTCCACGGCGACGAGCGAGTCGGTGTAGAGGTTCGGCCCCGGGCGGCTGGAGCCGTTCGGCTGGGTCTTGGTGCCGGGGAACGGCGCGGGATTCGCGACCGCCAGGAACACGCGCCCGTCCCCGTCGACTGCGGGCGGGTACCACAAACCGCCACCACCGTTGACGCCGGGGTTCCCCCACAGCTTGGCGCCGTCGGCGACGGTGTCGAAGCTCCAGCGCGGCCGCCCGTCGGCCGCTGCGAGCGCCCACACGATGCCGCGCGCGCCCGGGCGGTAGGAGCCGCGCACGTTGCTCGGGACGGTGCTGAGCAGCACCGTGTGGTCGTAGAGCTGGGGCGCGATCTCGATGCCCTCGTGGCCGCTGCGGGTGAGCCGGCGCGACCACAGGAGCCTGCCCGTGCGCGGATCGAGCGCGAAGGCGCTCGTCGGCGTCGCCCCGTAGATGCGCCCCCAGCCATAGGAGACGCCGTTCGGGCCGACGTTGGCCTGAGCGAAGCGGTGCTTCCAGCGCACCGTTCCGGTCGCGCGGTCGAGCGCGTAGACGTTCGAGTCGAGGTCCTGCAGGTACACCGTGTCGCCGATGACGATCGGCGTCGAGGCGAAGGCGCCGAACGAGCTCGTGCCGGTGAATGCGAAGCGCCACTTCGGCGCGAGCTTCGCGACGGTGCGCGAGTCGATCGCCGAGTCCGTCGTCGCGCGCGTATTGGCGAGGTCGTGATTGTGCGCCGGCCAGTCGCTCGTGCCGGCCGACCACTCGGGCGGCGGCTGCCCGGCGGAGCCGGCGGCGAGCGACGCGGGAGTGGCGAGCGCCGCGGCCGGCGCGAGGGTCGCGACCGCGGCGAGGAGGAGGCGCACGTGCATGCCCACAGGATGCACTGCGGCGCGCTCGCCGAGCGGACCGCGGTCGTGCGTCGTCGTCGTCGCGGCCTCAGGGGAGCACGCGCGCAGCGTGCGACGTCGTGTAGACGTCCTTGCGCGCGATCAGCCCATCTTCGAAGGGGAAGACGTCGACGCCGTCCCACTCGAGACGGCGGCCGTCGCCGTGGGTGGCCGTGGCGGTCCACTCGCTGACGGCGAACCCGGGAGAGACGTACAGGCGGCGGCCGCGGAAATGCAGGTCGGGCCAGCCCGCGAAGATGCCTCCGATGTGCGCGCGGACGGCATCCGTACCCTCGGCGACCTCTCCGGCGTTGTAGTTGGCGAAGACGATGCCAGGGGTGTAGCAGGCCATCACGGCATCGAGGTCCTGGGCGTTCCAGCCCTCGTCGTGGCGCGCGATGAGTGCGTGGAGGTCGTCGTGTGGCATGGGTTCCGATCCTCTCCCCCGAATGCTTGCGACCCCGGCGGCCGGTCGCTCGCCCGCGATGCTAGACGGCCGCGGCCCGTCGCTGCCTGCGAGCCGTCGGGCGCCCGGCCGCGGCGAGATCTGAACAGCGACGGAATTCCGCGCCCTGCGAGCGTTCGGCGACCTAGCATGGCGTCGTGAGCATCACGCTCGTCATCGCCGCCCTGGTTGCGGGAGTGGCGACGTTTCTCTCGCCGTGCGTGCTGCCGATCATCCCCGTCGTGCTCGCGACGTCGACGACGGGCGGTCGCCGCAGGCCGCTCGGGATCGCGCTCGGTCTCGCGACCGCCTTCGCCGCCTTCACGCTTGCGGCCTCGCGTGTGCTCGACGCGCTGGGGCTGCCCCAGGACCTGCTGCATACGGCCGCGGTCATCCTGCTCGCCTTCGCGGGCCTGATGCTGCTCCTGCCGATCCTCGCCGGCTGGGCGGGCCGGCTCTTCGAGCCGCTGGCCGCACGCGCCGGCGGAGCCACCCGCGGCGGTGACGGGTTCGGATCGGGTCTCGTGCTGGGCGCGGCGCTGGCGGTCGTCTGGACCCCCTGCGCGGGGCCGATCCTGGCGGCGGTGACGGCCCTCGCGGCGGAGCACCACGTCTCGGGGGGCCTCGTGCTGATCACCGTCGCCTACGCCGCGGGCGCGACCCTGCCGCTCTTCGTCCTGATCGTGCTCGGGCGGCGCGCAAGCTCGGGGTTCGCACGCGTGCGCCGTCACGGCCTCGCCCTGCGCCGCGCGTCGGGCATCGTGCTGCTGCTCGGCGCGTGGCTCTTCACGACCAACCTGCCGACGCGCCTCGCGGCCGCCACGCCGGGGTACCTGTCGTGGATCCAGAAGCCGGAGCGATCAGCGACGATCCGCGACGACCTGCGGTCACTCGACGCGTCGAAGACCCACTCGCGGGCGGGGCTCGCCGCGGGCGCCACGCCCGATCGCCTCGAGGACTACGGCCCTGCGCCCGCCTTCGCGGGCATCTCGGCCTGGATCAACACGCCGGGATCACAGCCGCTGACGCTCGAGAAGCTGCGCGGCAAGGTCGTGCTCGTCGACTTCTGGACGTACTCGTGCGTCAACTGCATCCGGACGCTCCCGTACCTCCGTGCGTGGAACAGCCGCTACGCCAAGTCGGGCCTCGTGATCGTCGGCGTGCATACGCCCGAGTTCGCGTTCGAGCACATCGTCGGCAACGTCGAGCGGGCGGTGAAGGAGCACGGCATCCGCTATCCGGTCGCCGTCGACGACGCCTACGGCACGTGGAACGCCTACGCCAACCAGTACTGGCCCGCCGATTACCTCGTCGACCGCAACGGCCACATCCGCGACGCCCACTTCGGCGAGGGCGCGTACGCGCGCACCGAGTCCGACATCCGCACGCTGCTCGGCGAGCGGGCCTCGGCGCCCCGCGCCGCTCCGCATGGGGCGATCACGGTGTCCGAGAGCGTGCAGACGCCCGAGACCTACCTCGGGGACGAGCGCGGTCGGTACAACCAGATCGTGCACCCCGGCACGTCGTTCGACTACACGCCGCAGCCCAAGCAGTTCCTCAACGAGGTGCAACTGCAGGGGCGCTGGCGCATCGAGCGCCAGAAGATCGTGGCCGGCCCCGGCGCCCACCTGCTCTTCCGCTACACGGCGCCCCGCATCTACGTCGTCGCCGCACCCCCGGCGGGCGGTGCCGGCGGGTTCACCGCGACGATCGACGGCAAGGCGCTGCGGCCCACCAGCGTCCGGCACGACGACCTCTACCCGTTGATCCACCTGCCGCAGGCCGGGCCGCACACGCTCGATCTCGCCGTGCGGAGCGGCACGGGTCTCTACTCGTTCACGTTCGGGTAGCTCGCTACGGTGCAGGCACGCCCGCCGACCACCGTTGAACGAGGAGCGACCCTTGGAACTCGGACTGCACATCGCGAACTTCACCTGGAACGGCGGTGCGGCCGAGCTTGCGCCGACGCTCCGCCGCGTGGCCCAGGGAGCCGAGGACGCGGGCATCGCGCGGCTGACCGTGATGGATCACCTCTGGCAGATCTCGGGCATCGGGCCGCCCGAGGACGAGATGCTCGAGGCGTACACGACGCTCGGGTACCTCGCAGCCGTGACGAGGCGCGTCAAGCTGCACGTCCTCGTGACGGCGGTGGTCTACCGCGACCCCGGCCTGCTCGCAAAGTGCGTGACCACGCTCGACGTCCTCTCGGGCGGTCGCGCCGGCCTCGGCATCGGCGCTGCCTGGAACGCGGAGGAGGCCAGGGGCCTCGGCCTGCTGTTCCCGTCGACGAGGGAGCGCTTCGAGCGCCTCGAGGAGACCGTGCGGATCTGCGAGCAGATGTGGAGTGGTAGCGATGCGCCGTTCGAGGGCGTCCACTACGAGCTCGCGCGCACGCTCAACTCACCGCAGAGCCTCAGCCGGCCGAAGCCCTACCTGATGATCGGCGGGTCGGGCGAGAAGAAGACGCTGCGCCTCGTCGCGCTGCACGCCGATGCCTGCAACATCTTCTCGGGACCCGAGGCCGCCCGCAAGCTCGATGTGCTGCGCGCGCACTGTGAGCGCGAGGGCCGCGACTACGACGCGATCGAGAAGACCACGATCCTCTCCGTCACGGCGAACGCCACGAAGGACGAGGTGCTCGCGCAACTCGCGACGGCCCGCGACACCGGCTTCGCGGTGGCGTACATCTTCAGCAAGAACCCTGCGCCCGAGGCCACCGTCGAGCTGCTCGGGTCGGTCGTGCCCGAGATCTCCGGCTGGTGATCGAGGCTCAGCCGAGCGCGGTCGTGATCTCGTCGATCGCGGCCCGCTCGGCGTCGCTCGTGCCCTGGTCGCTCCCGCGCTCGCGGTGGGCATCCGCGACGTTCTCGGCGAGTGTGAGCGTGAAGCTCCGGTAGGCGTCGAGCTCGCCGGGGGCCTTCGACGAGAGCAGCGCGACGGCGTCGCGGAGGTGCTGGAGGCCGTGCTCGCGAAGCTCCTCGGGCGAGTGGAAGCGCGTGCGGTCGAGCTCGGGCCGGTGCGCGACGATCTCGCCGAGCAGCTCGCTCCCGCCGTGCTGCTTGCCGGCCTCGGTGTACGACTTCGCGATCGAGAAGGTCTCGCGGAACGTCCCGCCGCGCTGTGCCGTGATGACGATCATGCCGGCAGTCGGCGGCCCCTGGACGACCAGGTGCCACTCCTCCGCGGTGAAGTCGGCCTTGCCCGTCATGGATCGTTCCTCTCGTTCGCGATTGCCTGCACGCGGATCAGTTCTCGACGGTGACGAGGGTGCCGATCGGCGTGTAGGGCCAGACCTTCTTCGCCGCGGCGAGCGGCAGCTCCACGCAACCGAGGCTCTGGGGTGTGCCGAAGGAGCTGCGGTTGAACGCGTGGATGGCCTCGCCGTGGTGGAAGTAGCTGATGTAGCGGATGCCCGGATCGTGGTAGCGGGTGCCATCCGGGTTGGTGCCCGCCATGGTGCCGCTCGAGACGTGCTCGAAGACGGGGAAGGTGCCGAGCGCCGTCGGGGCCGCCGGGACGCCGGTGTTGCCCGGCGACTTGACGATCACGTGGCCGTTGTGCCAGAGGTTGAGCGACTGCGGCAGCTTGCGGTGCACGAAGACGTAGCTGTAGCCGACCGTGCGCCGCTTGCCGGCGACCGCGTCGGCGATCAGCGCCTGCCAGAACAGCGGCCCGGGAAGCCCGTCCACGACGAGGCCGTGGCGGTGCTGGAACGTCATGACGGCGCCGCGCATGATGGCGTTCGCGTGACCCGCGCGCCAGAGCTTCTGCAGCACCTTCGGCGTGTGGCGGTAGCGCCAGCGGAAGTGCCCGGGCGGCGGCGAGCGCGCGGCGACGAGCTCGGCTCCGAGGGAGTTCGGGGCGGCGTCCGCGGCCGGGGTCCAGTCGAGCGGCAGATAGCCGAGCTGCGCGAGCAGCTCCTGCAGACGCAGGGTGGATCCGGCCGGCACCTGCCACTGCAGCGTCGTCGTCAGTGCTGCACCGGGCTGCCGGGCGAGGTGGACGGCGCGTGGCAGGACGACCTGCACCGCGGTGCCGAGCGCGAAGCCGAGACCGCGGGGCCGGAAGGCGAGCGTGTGGGCGTCCAGCAGTCGCCAGCTGCCGGGCAGCGCGGGGGAGATGCGCGGCCGCGCCGTGCCGAGGACATCGGAGACCGGGCTCGAGAATGTGAGCGTGAACTGCCGCTTGGGACCGATCGCCAGGCCCGGAGCCGGGTCGGCGAGCATCTGCGGATACGGCTGGGCGGGGAACCAGTTGACGCGGATCGGGGCGGTGAGCTCCTCCCAGCTGCGCGCCGCCGCCGCGACGTCGACGGCGCCTGTCGCGTGGGTGCCGCTCGCGACGAGCCCCACGGCGACGCTGGCCTGCGGCTGCGCGAGCGCGTGCGCCGCGTGCCCCGCGAACGAGACGAGCGCGACGGGCCGATCGAACGCGACCGTGACGGGGCCGCCCGCCTTGACCTGCAGCCAGCGTCCGAGCAGGTGCGCCGTCGGCGTCTCGACAGTGAACGTCCGGTGCGCGGTCGCACCGACGAGCCAGCTCGCCCACCCGGGCCGCTGCACGGTCAGCTCGACCGTCACCTTCGTGCCGCTCGCGATCTTGCCGGTGGGCATCACGAGCCCGTGGTGCAGCTGTGCGGGAATCACGGCGCCGGTCGCCGAGCGCACGTCGACGCGCGTGATGCGGCCTGCCAGGCGCGGCGTCACGACGCGCGCGAGCGCGTCGCCGGGCGCACCGAGGCGCGCCTCGGGCCAGGCGACGAACGCCGCCACGCCAAGGCCGACCACCACGATTGCGACCAGCGCGGCCGCACAGACAAGGACACGCGCTCGCACCGCCGGCACCACTCCCAGGAGAGACCCGCCTTGCGTGCTCGGGGTCGCCCTACTTCTAGCAAGCTTCCGGAAATCCGGTTGCCTCATTCACCCGAACGAGGGAGAGCCCTGCCTCGGCTGCGGCGGATCGTGTCGCGCCGCACAGACCTACCGGGACGGCAGGTGCGGCGCGAGTTCGCGCACGAGCTCGACGATGCGGCGGGCGTCGCCGCCGCCGGGATCCTGCTCGGGGTCGTAGATCGAGAGACTCCAGCCGCGGCAGCCCGGCACCCCGAGCGCGGCCGCGAGCGCCCCGGTCAGCTGGGGCCACGTGAGGCCGCCCGGACGGTCCTCGTCGCCCGGCACGCGCTGCGCTGCGAGCTCGGATTGCGCCAGTACGTCGACATCCACGTGCAGCCACCATCCGGCGCTGTGCGCGGCGGCGTGTGCTGCTGCGGCGCGCCCGCTCGCGGCGGGATCGGCGGCGACGGCGTCCGCGTCGCGGACGAGCACGCCGCGGTCGGCGAGCGATGCGACGTTGAGCTCTCGCCGCCAGGCGGCATCGCGCATGCCGAGCATCGCGAGCGCGTCGCAGTCGAGCGCCGGGAGGCCGCGCCGCAGTGCCGCGGGCGCCGCGTGTCCGGTCAAGCCGAGCAGGAGCCCGATCTCCATGTTGGCCGCCTCGCCATCGGGCGAGGCGTCGAGCGGGGTGGTGTCCTCGTGGCCGTCGGCGAACACCAGGCCGGCGCGTCCAACGGCGCCCCGGAGCGCCGGCACGGCGCCCAGGAGGACGGTGCAATCGGCGCCGTAGACGACGGGGAAGCGGCCTTCGGCCAGTGCAGAGGCGACGCTGGCCCGCAGCGCGTGGATCATGCCGAGCAGTGCGATCTCGTTGATCAGGCCGGAGCCGGGCGACCGGCCGGGCAGCGGAGGGGGGAGGGCGGGATCGGGATGCTCGGCGACCTCGTCGTCGAACGCGTCGCCGAGACCGGCCGCGCGCAGTGCCGCGGCGGCACGGGCCTGATGCCCCTCGCGGCCCCAGCCGTCGAAGGGCACGCCGATCAGCTCGATCGTCATCTGCGACCCTCCCGGGCTCGGTCCGGCCGCGGCCGGCTCGCCGCGGCTCCGGCGGCGAGGATACTGCGGCGGTGAGCGCGTCCGCCACCCGTCTGCCGGTCCTGCCGGAGCCGCGCTTCAACATCGTCCTCATCCATCCGCTGATCCCCGGCAACACGGGGTCGATCGGTCGCACGGCAGCTGCGACCGGGTGCAGGCTGCATGTCATCCACCCGATCGGCTTCGACATGGGCGAGCCGGCACGCCGCCGCGCGGGCCTCGACTACTGGCACCTCGTCGACTGTGTCGAGCACGAGAGCTGGGAGGCATTCGTCGCCTCCGAGGGCGTCGCTGCGCCGGACTCCCGCATCTGGCTCTACACGACGGCCGCGGCGACCGCGCACTGGGATGTGCAGCTCACCGCGGGCGACTACCTGCTGTTCGGCTGCGAGACGACCGGTGCGCCCGACTGCGTCCGGCAGTGGGCCGGCGAGGCGCGCAGCGTGACGCTCCCGATGATCGACGACCCGGCTGCGCGCAGCCTGAACCTCGGCAACGCCGTGACCGCAGCGGTCTTCGAAGGCCTCCGCCAGCTCGCGGGCGGCCCTCACATCATCGGGCCGTAATAGTCCGTCGCGGCGTCGCGATAGGACCCGTAGCCCGCAGACTTGTCGAACTCGGGCGCGTCCTTGATCTGCTGCTTGGTCAGATCGATCTGGACGGTCTGCGAATCGTGATTGACGACGCGCACCGCCGAGGCCGGGATCAGTGACATGCGGCCGAACAGCCAACCGCCCGTGTCGACGACCAGGTGCGCCTCGTCGGGCGCGATCGCGAACGAGTCGATGTGCCCGATCTCGCCGTCGTTGGCGACCACCTTGTAGCCCGCGTAGTCGGGGGCGTCGTCCCCGGCCTCGCCCGTCAGCTCGGGGTCGTGGATCGGATTCGGCCAGTTCCAGAGACCTGGCATCGGGGGCACGGACATTCGTCGTCCTCCTGTCGGCGGTCGGGTCGGTCGGGAGGATGTCCCCGCCGGCCGCGTCGTGAAACCGCGGAGTCAGGCCCGGTCGGCGAGCGCCTGCGCGGGCACCGGCACCGTCGTTCGCGGTGGCGGGTGCAGGAGCGCGAAGGCGACGATCCAGCCGAGCGCGACGCAGCAGGCGCCGACGAGAAAGGCCAGCTGGTAGCCGCTCGTGAGCGCGCTCGGCAGGCTGTGGCCGTCGCTCACGAGCGAGCGCGCGTGGTCGGTCGAGACCGTGCCGAGCACCGCGAGGCCGACGGCGCCGGACATCTGCAGCGAGACGTTGACGATGCCGGACGCAAGTCCCGCATCGGCACTCGGCACGTTGGCCATCGCGATCGCGAGCAGGGGGATGAAGGCGGCTCCTGCGCCGATCCCGAGCACGAGCATCGCGGAGAACATGCCGGGGAAGTAGCTCGAGTGCTCCCCGACGCGCGACATCAGCAGCAGTCCGATCGCCGTCAGCCCGAGTCCCGGCAGCATCACGGCGCGCGCGCCGAAGCGGGCCATGAGCCGGGCGGTGATGCCCGCCGAGAGCACGCCGACGGCGAGCGAGAGAGGCAGGAACGCCACCCCGGTGCGGAGGGCCGTGTACCCGCGCACGCGCTCCAGGTAGAGCGCGCCGAGGAAGAACGTGGAGAAGAGCCCCGAGGCGAGCAGGCCGCGCACGATGCTGGTCGTCAGGAGCCCCGGCACGCGCAGGATGCGCAACGGCATGATCGGGTTGGCGAGGCGCGACTGCAGGACGAAGAACACGGCGATGAGGACGGCCGATGCAGCCCCGAATGCGAGCGTGTGCACCGACCCCCAGCCGTGGTCGGGAGTGGTCACGATCGCGTAGATGCCAAGCATCAGGGCGACCGTGATGGCAACCGAGCCGAGCACGTCCACGCCCTTGTCGAGGCCGATCGCCTCGCTCTCCTCGAGCAGCGCGCGGCCGAGCAGCAGCGTCACCACGCCGATCGGGATGTTGAGGAAGAAGATCCAGTGCCAGTTGATGGCCTGGGTGACGAGACCCCCGACCAGGAGGCCGATCGACCCTCCGCCGACCGCCACGAAGATGTAGGCGCTCATGGCCTTCGCGCGCTGGGCGGGCTCCGGGAACTCGGAGACGATCATGGCGATGATCACCGACGAGGAGACCGCGCCGCCGAGGCCCTGAACGAAGCGCGCGGCGATCAGCACCTTCTCGTCGCCGGCGAGGCCGCACGCCACGGACGAGAGCGTGAAGAGCGTCACGCCGCTCAGGAAGACGCGCTTGCGGCCGATCAGGTCACCCAGGCGCCCGGCCAGGAGAAGGAAGCTGCCGAAGGTGATCAGGTACGCGTTGATGACCCACGTCAGGTCGGCCTGCTGGATGCCGAGGTCGCGCTGGATCGCCGGCAGCGCGACGTTGACGACGGATCCGTCGAGGGTGTTCATCAGCATCGCCAGGCAGACGATGCCGAGGGCCAGCCAGCGGCGGCGGTCGTCCGTGCCGTGCGCGGCGGTCGTGCCGGGTGCGCTCATGTCCCTCCCGAGGATCCGAGCCCGCCTCCTGCTATCCCTGCGCGGAGGCCGCGATCGGCAGATAGAGCTCCTGCACGTAATCGCGCAGCATGCGGGTGGCGAGCAGCTTCGGCGCCAGCGTGGAGATCGTGCTCCGGACCATCGCGAGCCAGGCTTCCGGGAGACCGCCATCGCCCGGGTAGAAGCGCGGTGCGAGCTCGTGCTCGATGAGATCGAGGATCGAGATCGCCTCGCGGTCGTCGCGGACGCCTGGATCGATGCCCGGCTCCTCGGCGGAGGGGATGGCCCACCCGAAGTCGGGCCCGAAGCACTCGTCCCACCAGCCGTCGAGGATCGAGAGGTTGAGCACGCCGTTGAGCGATGCCTTCATGCCGCTCGTGCCGCAGGCCTCGAGCGGCCGCAGCGGCGTGTTGAGCCACACGTCGACGCCGGACACGAGCGAGCGGGCGAGCGCCATGTCGTAGTCGGCCAGCATGATCACGCGGTGGCGCACCTCAACGCCTGCGGCGAAGGCGCCGAACTCCTCGATCAGTCGCTTGCCGTCGCCGTCGTTCGGGTGCGCCTTGCCGGCGACGATCAGCTGCACGGGGCGCTCGCTGCTCGTGAGGACGCGCGTCAGCCGCTCGCGCTCGTTGAGCAGCAGCGTGAGGCGCTTGTACGTGGGGACCCGGCGCGCGAAGCCGATCGTGAGCGCCTGCGGGTCGAGCACGCCGGCCAGGTGCGCCGTCTCGGACGGATCGTCGCCGCGCTCCTCGGCCTGGCGCACGAGGCGCCGGCGTACCTCGCCGACGAGCCGCAGGCGCGCGTCCGCGCGGGCCTCGAAGAGCTCGGCGTCGGAGACCGAGCGCAACCCGTTCCAGCCGCGGGTCTGCGCCCCGTAGCCGTCACCGAGGCGTGCGCGGTAGAGCGCGGCGAACTCCGGTCCGACCCAGGTCTCCGCGTGCACGCCGTTCGTGACGTGGGTGATCGGCACCTCGTCGACCTCGACGCCGGGGAAGAGCGGCGCGAACATCGCTCGCGCGACGCCACCGTGCAGGCGGCTGACGCCGTTGACGCGCGCCGCGACGCGGATGCCGAGCGCGGCCATGTTGAAGACGCGGGCGTCGCCGCCGGTCTCGCTGCCGAGCGCGAGCAGACGCTCGAGCGAGAGGCCGGTCGGCACGCCGCCCTCGCCGAAGTAGCGCCCGATGAGATCGTGCGTGAAGCGGTCGATGCCGGCGGCCACGGGCGTGTGCGTCGTGAACAGGGTGCGCGAGCGCACGATCTGCAGCGCGTGCTCGGGATCGCTGCCGCCCGCGACCAGCACGCGCACGCGCTCCAGGGCGAGGAAGCCCGCGTGGCCCTCGTTCATGTGGAAGATCCCGGCCTCGATGCCGCACGCGACGAGCGCCTTGACGCCGCCGATGCCGAGCAGGATCTCCTGCCGCAGCCGGTGCTCGCTGTCGCCGCCGTAGAGCCGGTCCGTGACAGCGCGCTCGGACGGTGCGTTCTCCGGCACGTCGGCGTCGAGCAGGAGGAGCGTCACGCGGCCCACGTCGACGCGCCAGAGCGCGGCGTGCAGCTCCGTGCCGGGGAGCGGCACGGTGATCCGGATCGGTGCCCCGTCCGGCCCGCTCACGGGCGTGAGCGGTAGCAGCGCGGGGTCGAAGTCGGCGAACTCCTCCTCCTGGCGGCCGCTCGCGGTCAGCAACTGGCGGAAGTAGCCGCTGCGGTAGAAGAGCCCGATCCCGACGATCGGGACGCCGAGATCGCTGGCCGCCTTGAGGTGGTCGCCCGCGAGGATCCCGAGGCCGCCGGAATACTGCGGCAGCGCTTCGCTCAGCCCGAACTCGGGCGAGAAGTACGCGATCGCGCCCGGCGCATCCGGCAGCGACGCGTACCAGCTCTCGGCTTCGAGGTGCCCGTCCAGGCGGGCCGACGCGCGCTCCAGCCGGGCGAGAAAGGCACCGTCGGCCGCGAGCTCGTCGAGCCGCTCCTGTGGTGCGGCCGCGAGCACCGCGACCGGATTGCCGCCCGCGGCGGCGAGCCCGCCGGGGTCGACCTCGTCCAGCACGCCGGCGATCTCCCCATCCCACGTCCAGGCGAGGTTGTAAGCCAGGCGCGCGAGGGGTTCGAGAGCGTCCGGGAAGGAGGTTGCGGTGGAGGAATGGTCAGGCGGCGGGGTCATGTCGAGTCTCCCCGAAGGTGAGTTCGCTGGCGGCAAGGAGCGGTCCCGCGGAACGCGTGCCGGCGAATCTCCTCGGCACGCGCCACCTGAGACGGTTAGCGTCAGGGACATCGCCGGCGACGACTCCCAGAGCGCGAGGTACAAAGATAGCGCGGGCGACGCGGCGCGCTTCCAGATGCTCGTGCGCCCGGGCAACCCCGACTTCCTCGATCTGCCGTGGGGCGAGCCGCTGGCCGAGTGGCACTCGCACCGGATCGTCGAGGTCACGCGCGGCATCCACCGCCACGTCGTGCGCTTCGTGAGCTACGGCGAGGCGCTCTACGCGCTCAAGGCGCTGCCGCCGCGCGTCGCGCGCCACGAGTACCGGCTGCTGCGTGAGCTCGCCGACGCGATCGTGCCCGTCGTCGGCGCCGTCGGTGTCGTCACCAGCAGCCCGGGCGGCGCCGAGCACGAGCCCGAGGCGATCCTGATCACGCGCCACCTCGACTTCTCGCTGCCCTACCGCACGCTCTTCGGCGGGCCGGGTGTGCCCGATCTGCGCAACAGCCTGCTGGACGCGCTCGCCGAGCTGCTCGTGCGCATCCACCTGGCGGGATTCTTCTGGGGCGACTGCTCGCTCTCGAACACGCTCTTCCGGCGCGACGCCGGACGGCTCTCGGCCTATCTCGTCGACGCCGAGACGGGCGATCTCCATCCCGAGCTGAGCGCCGGGCAGCGCGCCCACGACATCCAGATCGCGGAGGAGAACGTGGCCGGCGAGCTGCTCGACCTCGAGGCGGCCGCCGGGCTGCCCTCCGAGCTCGATCCGCTGGAGACAGCGGCCGAGGTGCCGCGGCGCTACGAGGCGCTGTGGTCGGAGCTGACGCGCGAGGACGTCTTCGGGCCGGACGAGACCTACCGCATCGACGACCGCCTGCGACGCCTCAACGCGCTCGGCTTCGACGTCGAGGAGGTGCGGCTGGTCGGCGAGGCCGATGGCCGGAGGCTGCGCCTCAACCCGCAGGTCGTCGAGCCCGGTCATCACCGCCGGCGCCTGCACACGCTCACGGGGCTCGACGTGCAGGAGAACCAGGCGCGCCGCCTGCTCAACGACCTCGCGACGTTCCGCGCGACCGACGGGCGCGCGGCCCAGCCGGAGTCGGTCGTCGCCTACCGCTGGCTGACCGAGGTCTTCCAGCCCGCCATCGACGCGATCCCGGCCGATCTGCGCGGCAAGCGGGAGGCCGCGGAGCTGTTCCACGAGATCCTCGAGCACCGCTGGTTCCTGTCCGAGGCGGCGCGGCGCGATGTCGGCCTGACCGTCGCGGTGCAGTCGTACAGCGAGAACGTCCTGCGCCACCGTCCGGACGAGAAGGCCGTGCTCGAGCCGGGGCCCGACGAGGGCGACCTGCTCTGACCACGAGCGCTGCACGACCCCGAGCGTCGTACGACCGGCTACTCGAGCAGGCGGAGGATGCCGGCGACCGGCACGCGCACCCAGTCGGGCCGGTTGTCCAGCTCGTAGCGCAGCTCGTAGAGCGCCTTCTCGAGCTCGCAGGCGGTGAGGAGCCGCTCGCGCGCGCCGGCGCCCGGCGGCAGCAGGGCCGGGTCGATGACCGAGGCGTACCCGCCGAGGAAGGCCGAGCGGGCGTCGTGTTCCCAGGCCGGGGGAACCTCGACGCCACGGCCGCGGGCGGTCTCGGCGGCGTACGCGAACGAGCGCAGCATGCCCGCGACGTCGCGCAGGGGGGAGCTCTTGCGGCGGCGCTCGGCGAGCGGGCGCGCGGGCTCGCCCTCGAAGTCGAGGACGACCCAGTCGTCGCCCGTCCACAGCACCTGTCCGAGGTGGTAGTCGCCGTGCTGGCGGATGATCTGGCCGCCGCCGCTGTCGAGCAGCGCACGCAGGTACTCGATGACCTCGCCGCTGCGGGCGCGCACCGCCTCTGCCGGCCCGTCCGGCTCGAGTCCGCCGAGCAGCGCGCGGGCATCCGCCTCGGCCTCCTGGATGGCCCATCCGAGCACCTCGCCCGCGAGCGGCTCGGGAGCGAAGGCCGGATCGAGGACGTCGCTCGCGAGCACGGTGTGCATGCGACCCGTGACCTCCCCGAGCCGGTGCAGGCTGCTCAGGAAGGCCGCCGGATCTGCGAACGACTCGAGCGCGT
Source organism: uncultured Gaiellales bacterium (assembly GCA_964651695.1). GTDB lineage: Bacteria > Actinomycetota > Thermoleophilia > Gaiellales > JALYLC01 > JALYLC01. Next base: position 18,060 of record CAZYYP010000033.1, read on the forward strand.
ACCCCCAGCCGTCGCGCGCGCCGGGCACGAAGGCCTGCACGACGCCGAGCGTGGTCGTCATCGGCGCCCCGGTGTGGCGGTACCAGCCGAGCAGGGGCGGCGCGTGCTCGAATCCGCGCAGCGAGAGGAAGCGCAGCAGCTCGAGCTCGGGGCTCTCACCCGGCTCGAGCCGCCGGTAGGCCTTCACGATCGCGCGCTCGCCGACGACGATCGAGCTGTTCGACTGCTCGCCGCCGACCGCGCGCACCCCTCCGAGATCGCCGGGGAGCTCGCCGCGCAGGTCGAAGGCGATCTCGCCCTGCCCGGTCTCGATCGGCTGGCCGCGCCGGAAGGCCGCGAGCAGCGCTGCGGCCAGCGCGGGATCTGCGAGCGAGAGCTCGACCGCTCCTCGTCCGCCGCCGCGGTAGGGCACCTGGTAGAGCTCGCCGGGACCGTCGGAGAAGGAGATCTCGAGCAACGCCAGCGCGCAGTGACGGGCGAGCGGGCCACTGCCGGCGATCCGCGCGCCCGCGAACGCGCGCGACTTCGACCCGAACCAGCGCTGCTCGCGGACGAGCGCCGCGAGCGCGCGCTCGCCGGATGTCACGACTCGACGCGCAGCACGTGCGCCTGCTGCAGGCCCGGCTCGAGACGCACGTAGTTGCGGCCCTCGCGCCACGTGAAGGCGGCGTCGCCGAGCAGGTCGGAGACGTCGAAGGCCGCCGGGAGCCCGATCTCGGGCGGGATCACGACGACGCCCTCCCGCGGCTGCGCCGCGTCGAGGTTCACGCAGGTGATCACCGCGTTGTCGCCGGTGCGCTTGAGGTAGGAGATCAGGTGCTCGTTCTCGGTCTCGAGGAACGTGATGTTGTCGATCTGCCGGAGCGCCGGATTCGCGCGCCGCGCGGCGTTCAGCCGGGCGATCATCGGGAGCAGCGGCCCGCCGAGCGTACGGCGCTTGATCTCGTACTTCTCGGAGTTGAGGTACTCCTCGCTCGACTCCGTGAGCGGCACGTTCTCGCAGCGCTCGAAGCCCGAGTAGATGCCGTAGACGGGCGAGAGGGTCGCCGCCAGCACGAGCCGCGCCTCGAACGCCGGCCGCCCGCCCCGCACGAGATAGGCGTGGAGGATGTCGGGGGTGTTGGCGAAGAAGTTCGGGCGGAAGTACTGCGGTAGCTCCGACGCCGTCAGCTGCGTCACGTATTCGGTCAGCTCGGCCTTCGTGATGCGCCACGTGAAGTACGTGTAGGACTGGCTGAAGCCTGCCTTGGCGAGCATCTGCATGAGCGCCGGACGCGTGAACGCCTCGGCCAGGAAGACCGTCTCGGGATGCGCCGCCTGCACCTCGGCGATCATCCACTCCCAGAATGCGATCGGCTTGGTGTGCGGGTTGTCGACGCGGAAGATGGTCACGCCCTGCGCCACCCAGTACAGCACGACGTCGCGCAGGGCGCTCCAGAGTGCCCGCCAGTCGCCGGTGTCGAAGTTGACGTTGTAGATGTCCTGATACTTCTTGGGCGGGTTCTCGGCGTACTTGAGCGTGCCGTCGGGGCGGCGATGGAACCAGTCCGGGTGCTCGCTCAGCCACGGGTGGTCCGGCGAGCACTGGATCGCGAAGTCGAGCGCGATCGCGATGCCGAGGGCCCGCGCGCGCGCGACGAGGCTCGCGAACTCCTCGCTGCTCCCGAGATCGGGATGCAGGGCGGTATGGCCACCCGCCTCGCCCCCGATCGCCCACGGGCTGCCCGGATCGGAGCGACTCGCCGTGGGGGAGTTGTTGCGGCCCTTGCGATGTGAGCGGCCGATCGGATGCACGGGGGGGAGGTAGAGCACGTCGAACCCCAGCTCGGCGAGCTCGGGGAGCTGCTTCTCGACGCCCGCGAACCCGCCCCAGGAGCGCGGGAAGAGCTCGTACCAGGCGCTGCACGAGGCGCGCGGGACGTCGACCACGATCTCGAGCGTCTGGTCGGCGGCGGTCTGCTCGGAACGGTCGCCGGCCGTGGCCGCGAGCCCTTCCTCGACCGTCAGCGATGCGACCCCGAGGAGCGCTGCGCCCTCCGAGAGCTCGCTCGCGAGATCGGTCTGACCGCCCGCGACCTTGCGCTCGAGCTCGTGCTGCCAGGAGGCCACCCGGTCGACCCAGGCCATGACGCCGAACTGCCAGCGGCCGATCTTCTCGACCGCAAACGAGCCGTGCCAGCGGTCGAGGTCCTCGGGGATCGCCGTCATCGGGGTCTCGCGCCAGCGCCGCGCTCCGGGCGGCCGGTAGCGCAGCGCGGCGCCCAGCGACTCGTGCCCGTCGCGCACCAGTGTCGCCCACACGTCGACCGTGGTGCCGAGCGCCCGCTTGACCGGGTACCGGCCGTCGTCGACCTGCGGCCAGACGCGCTCGATGCGGATGCGCGGCGGGCGGTTCTTCGGGAGCGTCACAGAGGTCCTCTCATGCCGGCTGCCCCGCTGCTGGAAGTGCTCGCGCGCATGCGCAAAGCGTACGCCGCGGTGCCCCCGTAAGCGGTGCCGTGCGGCGTCGGTTTGGACATTCGAAGTCGGGGTACATGATGGATCGGTGTCCCGGGCAGGGGCGTGGTCAGGAAGGCGGGGAACGCGTTGGCCGGTGTGACGTTCGATGGCGTAGCGAAGATCTATCCCGACGGCACGCGCGCCGTAAACGCCTTCGATCTGGATGTCAAGGACGGCGAGTTCATGGTGCTCGTCGGACCGTCCGGCTGTGGCAAGACCACGGCGCTCCGCATGCTCGCG
>CAZYYP010000034.1:0-20271 GCA_964651695.1 uncultured Gaiellales bacterium
ACCCGCTGTGCGGTCGCGACGGCTGCGACCTGCTACCACTTGAGCGGTGGAGAGCGCCAGCGAGCGGCCCCGGCTTCTCGCGCCGGGCTGGGTATGACCGCGCGCACGCTGCTGCATCTCTCGCCGCATCCCGACGACGAGCTCGCGGGCATGCCGGCGGCGCTGATGGCGCTGCGCGACGCCGGCTGGCGGATCGTCAACCTCGCCTGCGGTCTCGGCCGCCCCGAGCAGCACGAGATCAGGCGCGCCGAGCTCGAGGAGGCCTGTCGCCGCGCCGGGTTCGAGCTCCTGCCCTGCGATCCGCCGCTCGCGCTCTCGGCCGGCGACGACCTCGCCGCCGCGGAGGCGACGCTCGTCGAGCTCCTGGCGCGCCTGCTGCCGGAGCTCTCGCCCGCGCTCGTGTGCGCTCCCTCACCGCACGACGGCCACCACGCGCACGAGCTCGTCGGGCGCGCCGCGCGGCGCGCGCTCGAGGCCTACGCCGGGCCGCTGCCGCCGCTCTGGCTGTGGGGCGTGTGGGCCGATCTGCCCTTCCCGACCGTCATCGTCCCGTTCGACCGCGCGCGGCTCGCCGAGATCGAGCACGCGCTCGCGGCGCACGCCTCGGAGCTCGCTCGCCTGCCGATCGACCGGCTGATCGAAGCACGGGCGCTGCTCGCCGCCGGCGTCGGCGAGGAGCGCGTGCGCGGCTCGGGCGTCGCGAGCGATCCGGCCGTCGAGCTCGCCGAGCTGATCTGCGAGGTGGTGCTCACGCCCGCCGGCTGGCAGCTCGGGACGCCGCGGCGCTTGCACGCAGAGGCGCCGCTCGCGCCACCGTCGGAGCGCCCGTGCGGCTGGTGGCTCGAGAGCGAGTCGGTGCACGCGCGGCTCCGCCGCGAGACGGCTCAGCGCACGTAGGGACGCAGCGCGTCGCGGGCGATCAGGAACCCGCGCTTGACGAGCTCGACGTCGCCCTCGAAGCGGCGATCCTCGTGCTCGATCGAGATCCAGCGGTCGTAGCCGACGCCATAGAGCGCCGCGCAGAAACGATCCCAGCGCACCTCGCCGAGGCCGGGCAGACGGGGCACCTGCCAGTTGAGGCCCGCCGAGAGCACGCCGTGCTCGTAGAGCCCGCCGCGGTCGATCTCCATGTCCTTGGCGTGCACGTGCAGGATCCGGTCGCCGAAGTCGTAGACGACGCGCTCGTAGTCGATCATCTGCCACACGAGGTGCGACGGATCGAGGTTGAGTCCGAAGCCCGGGTCGGGGATCACGTTGAACATCTCGCGCCAGATGTGCGGCGTGCGCGCGAGGTTCGTGCCGAAGGGCCACTCGTCGCCCGAGAACAGCATCGGGCAGTTCTCGATCGCGATCTTCACGCCCTTGCCGCGCGCGCGGTCGACCATGGCGGGCCAGACCTCCGCGAACGAGCGCAGGTTCTCGGTCAGCGAGCGCTTGGGGTCGGCGCCGGCGAACGTGCCGACGACCTCGACACCGAGCAGCGCCGCGGCATCGACGACGCGGTCGAGATGGGCGTTGACCCCGGCGCGGTGGGCCGGGTCGGGATGCAGGTGGTTGGGGTAGTACGCGAGCGACGAGATCTCGAGGCCGCGCGCGGCGAGCAGCGCATGGATCGCCGCGGCACCGGCCGCATCGAGGCGCTCGACGTCGATGTGGGAGACGCCGGAGTAGCGCCGCTGCTCGCCGCCGCTCGCGGGCCAGCACGCGATCTCGAGCGTCTCGAAACCACTCGCGCCCGCCCAGTCGGCGACCTCCTCGAGGGTGAGATCGGGGAACGCCGCGGTCAGGAGACCGAGTTTCATGTGCGCGAGCCTAGCGTCCAACCGTAGGATGCGCCGCTGTGAGCTCGCATCTCGGACTCGATCTCGGCGGCACGAACATCAAGTGGGTCGTGCTCGACGAGAATGGCGCGCCCGTCGCCGACGGCTCGCTGCCGACGGAGGGCGCGGGCGGGCCTGCGCACGTGATCGAGCGGCTCGTGCTGGCCGGCCGGCAGGCGATCGAGGTCGCGGGGCCGATCGGCACGGCGGGCGTGGGCGTGCCGGGCATCTACGAGGAGAAGCAGGGCACCATCCGCTTCTTCACGAACCTCCCGGGCGCCTGGCCGGGCCACCCGATGGCCGCGCCGCTGACCGCGGCGCTCGGCGTACCGGTGCGGCTCATCAACGATGCCCGCGCGTTCACGCTGGCCGAGGCGCGCGTGGGCGCGGGCCGGGGCTGCCAGTCGCTCGTCGGCGTGACGCTCGGCACCGGCGTCGGCGGCGGCATCGTGCTCGGCGGCCGGCTCCTGCTCGGCCTCGACGGCACGGCCGGTGAGATCGGCCACCAGGTCATCGACATCCGTCCGGACGCCCCGAAGTGCGGGTGCGGCAACACCGGCTGCCTCGAGGCGTTCGTGGGCGCGGCGCATCTCGCGGCGGCCGCGGGCACGCCGACGGCGGCCGAGGCCTTCGCCGCCGACGAGCGCGGGGAGCCGCGCGCGCACGCGGCCGTCGAGGCCTGGATCGACTACCTCGCAATCGGGCTCGCAAACGTCGTCACCGTGCTCACGCCCGACCGCATCGTGCTCGGCGGCGGGGTCGCCGCAGCGGCGGCGCGCATCATCGCGCCGCTGCGCGAACGGCTCGCCGCGCACGTGCACCTGACCGATCCGGGCCACGTCGAGATCGTCCACGCCGCGCTCGGCGTGCGGGCAGGCGCCATCGGCGCAGCACTGCGCGGCCTCGAGGCGTAGCCGCCGCATAGGCTGCGGCGATTGTCGGCCAACGGGAGGGACGTCGTGCCGCAGGCATGGACCGTGCGCGAGTTCGGGGGGCCGGAAGCCCCCGTCGTGGAGGATCGGCCGGAGCTCGAGCCGGGCGCCGGCGAGGTCGTGATCGACCTGCGCGCGTCCGCGCTCAACCGCCGCGACCTGCGCGTGATCGCCGGCGGCTGGCCGGGCGTGACGGCCCCGCTCGTGCCCGGATCCGACGGCGCGGGCGTGGTGCGGTCGGTCGGCTCCGGAGTGTCCGGATTCAACGAGGGGGACGAGGTGCTGATCCTCCCGTCGCTCGACTGGGGCGACGATCCGGCGGTGCTCGGGCCGCGCTTCCGCATCCTCGGCGGCCCGGACGACGGCACGTTCGCCGAGCAGGTGCGCGTGCCCGCCGGGAACGTCTTCGCGAAGCCCGCGCGCCTCAGCTTCGAGGAGGCAGCCGCGCTGCCGCTCGCAGGCCTGACGACCTGGCGCGCGCTCTTCACGCGCGGCCGGCTGCGCTCGGGCGAGACGGTGCTGGTGCAGGGCGCCGGCGCGGGCACCTCGACGTTCGCCGTGCAGTTCGCGCGCGCGGCCGGTGCGCGCGTCTTCGTCACCTCCGGCTCGGCCGAGAAGATCGCGCGCGCCGTCGAGCTCGGTGCCGAGGCCGGCTTCGACTATCGCGAAGAGGGCTGGGAGCAGGATCTCGCCGGACGCACCGGTGGCGGCGCCGACCTCGTGATGGACTCGGCAGGCACGTGGCGGGCGAGCGCCGCGAGCGTACGCTCGGGCGGTCGCATCGTGTTCTTCGGCGCGACGACGGGGCCGACCACGGAGGTCGACATCCGCGCCCTGTACTTCAAGCAGGTCGACCTGCTCGGCACGATGATGGGCAGTCCGGTCGACTTCCGTGCGCTCCTGCGCGCCTGCGAGGTGCAGGACTGGACGCCGGTCATCGACTCCGTGCGGCCGCTCGCCGAGGCCGGGGACGCGCTCGCGCGCATGCAGGCGAGCGAGCAGTTCGGCAAGCTCGTCGTGACGCCGTGAGCGCGCGGCGTTCGGCCTGGCGAGGAGGGTTTGACCGGCGCGACCCCCGGGCGTAGCCTGCGGATGCCGGTCAGCCGAGACGAGGAGCCCCAGGGATGTCGCAGATGCATCGCGCCGTGATTCCGTACGAGTCGATCGACCCGCTCACGATCGGCGCGGCCGGGAATGACGAGCTCGTCTACCGGGACACGCTCGAGCTCGACATCCCCGAGGCCAACCTGCTCGCCGAGATCCGGCCCGACGAGCCGGAACCCGTCGCCAACGCCACCGAGGCGGCCGCCCACGCGCTCGAGCACCCGCACTCCGGCCCGCGCTTCAGCGAGCTGCTCGCGGGCGCGACCAGCGTGGCGGTCGTGATCGACAACCAGTTCCGCCCGACCCCGCAGTCGCGCATCCTGCCCGCCGTCTTCGACGCGCTCGAGGCCGCCGGCATCGAGGACGCGGTCGTCGTGTGCGCGAACGGCAAGGTCTTCCCGATGTCGGAGTCCGACACCGAGCAGAAGATCGGCAAGGACAACCTCGCGCGCATGGAGCGCATGGGCATCCCGTTCTTCCAGAACGACCCCCAGAACGAGGCGATGTACACCTTCGTCGGCGTGTCGTCGCGTGGCACCCCGGTGTGGCTGCACAAGGAGGTCGCCCGCTGCGACCTCAAGATCACGATCGGCCAGGCGCAGTCGAACCACTGGGGTGCGGGCGGCGGCGGCAAGCTGATCCTCCCGGGCGTCACCTCCGACGAGACGGTCGAGTCGAACCACTGCGCGTTCGTGCCCTCGCCGCAGACCCACTACGGCGCCTACCGCGGGCCGATGCGCGCCGACATCGACGAGGTCGCGACGATGTGCGGCCTGCAGTGCACGATGAACGCGCTGCTCGACACGCGGGGACGCGTGCTCGACATCATCTTCGGCAAGCATCCCGACGCGCATCGCGCGGCAATCGAGAAGTTCAACTCGATCTACGCCTACGAGCATCCCGGCGAGCAGGCCGACATCGCGATCTGCGGCGTGTTCGCGCCGACCGACCACCTCTTCTTCCACACGGGGTGGGGCTGCATGTCGGCCGACTTCGTGCTCGCCGACGGCGGCGAGATCATCTACTGCAGCCCCTCGCCCGGCGTGCACACGGCGATCGGCGACTTCCCGGGTCTCGCGCTCATGGATCTCATGAAGCCCTACATGCCGCCCACGCCCGAGAACTACCAGCGCGTGCTACGGGACATCCACACGCGCACGATCCAGATGTGGGCGGGCTGCATCTGGGTGCCGATCTACGAGGTCATGACGCGCAAGCGGCTGACGATGGTCACGCTCGAGGAGAACCTCGCGATGGCCGCCGACATCGGCATCGAGGCGACGACCTCGCTGGACGCCGCGTTCGCTGCGGCGATGGAGCGCAAGGGCCCGGACGCCAAGGTCATCGTGCTGCCGTTCGCGCGCTACCAGCTGCCGCGCAACCTGATCCGCATGTCGGCCGACGAGACGCCGCCGGTGGGCGCCGTCGCGGGGGCGTGATCCGCGGCTCCACCACGATCGTCGAGATCCTCCGCAGCTTTCCTGAAGGCGAGGCGGCGGAGCTGATGCGCAAGCTCTACTGGCCGTGCGCGCACTGCGGCGGCGCGCTGCGCGAGCCGCTGACGATGGCGGCCGTGCGCCATCGCAACCCACCGCGGGCCGTGCTCGAGGCGTTCCGCGCGCTCGAGCGCGGCGAGCTGAGCGACGAGCTGATCGCCGCTGCGGGCGTCAAGGTACCGAGAGCCGGCGGCTTCCGCTGAGCGCGCTCCCGTGGCACCGCGAGCTGGTGCCGTGGCCGCGCCGGCTGCGCGTGCGCTTCGGCGGCGAGACCGTCGCCGACACGCGCGACGCCATCCTGCTGCGCCAGCACGGGTTCCTGCCCGTCTTCTGGCTCCCGGGCGTCCACGTGCGCACCGACCTCCTCGAGCCGAGCCGATGGACGACCGAATCGCCCTACCGCGGAATCGCCCGCTACTGGGACCTGCGCGTGGGCGAGCGGGTGGCCCCGAGTGCCGTCTGGACGTACCTCGAGCCCCGCGAGGGCTCGCCCGACCTGCGCGGCTACTTCTCGCTCGACTTCCACTCGATGGACGCCTGGTACGAGGAGGAGGAGCGCATCTACGTGCACGCGCGCGATCCCTACCTGCGCGCGGATGCGCGGCGCAGCTCGCGGCACGTCGTCGTGGAGGTGGGTGGCGTCGTCGTCGCGGAGACCCGCCGGCCGGTGCTGCTCGACGAGACCGGGCTGATCACGCGCTACTACGTCCCCCTCGCGGACGTCCGGCGCGAGCTCCTCGAGGCCAGTGCGACGTTCACCGAGTGCCCGTACAAGGGCCGCGCGGAGTACTGGTCGGTGCGCACGCCCGCCGGCGAGCTCTGCGCAGACGCCGCGTGGAGCTACTCGCCGCCCCTGCCCGACGTCGGGGCGATCGCCGGGCACCTGTGCTTCTGGCAGGAGCGCGACGACACGCTGCTGCGCACCGACGGCGAGCTCCTGCCGCGGCCGCTCGGTACGCCCGGTGGCGATGGCGTCGAGGCGCTCCCCGCGTGGCGTGCCCGCCACGTGACGCCGCCGCCCGCCAGCATGCGCGGCATTGCGGCCGGCGGCCTGGCGCGCGCTGCCGCCCGCCCCAACAACCGCGCAGAGGGTCCGCCGGACGGCGTCATGGACATGGCCGTCGAACGCGCCGGCGGCCCGCGGCTCTGGTGCTACTAGCGGTGTGAGCAGAAGCGTTTGCGTGCACGTTTGGGGTCAGACCCCAAACGTGCAGCCGCCGGGGCGCGGCGGCTCGTGGCTCCGTCAATCCAGGAACGCCGTGAGGCGGTCGAAGCTCTGGCTCATGCCGTCCTTGACGCCCGTTTCGAGGGCGGCGTCGCGGGCGGCCTTGGACGGGTAGGCGGCGATACAGGTGATCGTCGTGCCATCGTCGTCCTCGGCGAAGACGACGGTGGTGAGCGTCTCGGGCCACGGGTCGCCCCAGCGCTCGGTCGCGACGAGGCGCTCGGGTGCCGAGACCTCGCGGTACTCGCCCTCCATCCCGAGCTCGCTCCCGTCGGGGCCGCGCCATCCGAAGCGCCAGGCGCCGCCCGCCTGCAGGTCGACCTCGCACAGCGGCATCGTCCAGCCCGGCGGACCCAGCATCCAGCGCGTGATGTGCTCGGGCATCGTCCAGGCGTCGAAGACCTCCTGACGCGGCGCCTCCACGAAGCGGCGCGCCGCGATCGTCGTGTCGGAGGGGAGTGCGAACCTCGTGGTGCCGCGATCGGCTGTCATCGGCCTGCTCCTTCTGCTCGAGCTGTCGGAGGCGCTCGCCGGACCCGTTCGGCGATCTCCTGCCCCCGGGCGGTGTTCTAGCCGACCGGCAGCCGCTGCGTGCTCGCGCAGCGACGTCGGGGCGCCGCGTCAGAGCTCGCGGACGAGCTCGTCGCGGAACGCGAGCAGCCCCGCGACGCGCGGGAGCTGCGCGACCGGGAAGCGATAGGTCCACGCGACGTCGCGGTGGATCTCGCCGGCGATCCGCGCCGAGAACCAGATGGCGTGCCCCGCGTACGGCGAGGTGGTCACGGTCTCGCTCGGCTCGAGCAGCTGCACGTGCACGTCGGCCGGAGGGAGGTAGAAGCGCGTCGGCTCGTCGGTCTCGAACAGCGCCAGCGGCCGCGTCGAGGAGGCGATCGTCTCGCCGGCGAGCTCGACGACCACGTGGCGCGAGCTCGCGATCGCGTCGACGCGGTGGTAGGGGTTGCGCGGATGCCCGAGCAACGGCTCGTCCTCCTCGAGAATGCCCTCGATCAGACCGGGTTCGAGCACGAGGTGGCCGGGAGCGCCGTCGAGCGCGCGCCAGGCGGCGTCCGCGATCGCGCCGGAGTCGACGTCGGCGAGCGGAAAGGCGTAGGCGGGCGGCGCGTCCTCGCGCAGCACGAGGAGCGCGGCGCGCGAGTCGGCGACCGTCCGGCCGCCACCTGCGAGCGCACGCACGCGCCAGGTCACGGGCTCGAGCGAGAGGTACGCCACGGCCTCGATGGTAGCCTCGGCCGATGGCGGGCGTCCTCGACAGCTTCCGACTCGACGGGCGCGTCGCGTGCGTCACGGGCACGACGCGCGGCATCGGGCAGGCGGCGGCGATCGCGCTCGCCGAGGCCGGCTGCGACATCGTGCACGTCGACCGTCGCGACCCCGCCGAGACGCGGGCGGCGATCGCGGCGCGGGGCCGTCGCAGCGAGCTCGTCGAACTCGATCTCGCCGAGGCGGATGCCGGCGCGTGCGAGCGCGCCATCGCGAACGCGGCCTCGGCCTTCGGCCGGCTCGACATCCTCGTCAACTCGGCGGGCATCATCGCCCGCGGGAGCGTGCTCGACGTCACGGCCGAGGACGCCGAGCGCGTGCTCCACGTCAACCTCGAGTGCGTGCTGGCGCTGTCGCGCGCCGCCGGCCGCGTGTTCGTCCCGCAGGGCAGTGGCGCGATCGTCAACGTCGCGTCGCTGCTCGCCTTCCAGGGCGGGAAGCTCGTGTCGAGCTACGCCATCGCCAAGCACGGCGTGCTCGGCCTCACGCGCGCGCTCGCCAACGAGTGGGCCCCGCACGGCGTGCGCGTGAACGCGATCGCGCCGGGGTACGTCGCGACCGACTTCACCGAGGCGCTGCGCGACGATCCGGAGCGCTTCCAGGAGATCCTCGGCCGCGTCCCGGCCGGGCGCTGGGGCGTTCCCGAGGATCTTGCCGGCGCGTTCGTCTACCTGTGCTCGCCCGCGAGCTCGTACGTGACCGGAGAGATCCTGACCGTCGACGGCGGCTGGATGAGCCGCTGAGGCCGATCGGCGGCGTGATCAGCCGCGCCGCCGCGCCCCGGCGGCGATGGCCAGCGCTTCCTCGTAGCGGCCGCCGAAGCCGATGCGGGTGATCGTCTCGTACGGGTAGTGCTCCTCCTCGTCCCACTCGGCGGCGGGGGTCACGAGCTCGAGCACGACGCCCTCGTCGTCGAGCGAGGAGATGCGACCGATGTAGCAGCTGCCGGGCTGCACGTGCTCGGTCTCGAGGTTGAGGAGCGGGAACTGGCGCTGCGCGCTCTGCAGGAGGTCGCGGGTGTCGTCGAGGTCGACGTTCGGCGGACGCACCGCCAGCGGGTGCATCTCCATGAAGCGCGGGAAGAACGATTCGTCCGGATCGACGATCTCGATCTCGGCGATCATCTCGAGACTCGTGGCCAGGAAGCCGTCGTCGGTGAGGTCGTCGCTGACGATCTGGATCAGCGCCCAGCGCATGCCGAGCCCGACGACGTAGCCGCGCTCGCCCTCCTGCTCGTAGCGGCTGCGCACCTTGAGCAGCGTCCGCGTCTCGAGTGCGGCGGCGAGCGTCGCGCGGGGCTCGTCGACGGCGCCCGTTGCAAGCGCGGCCGGATCCGTGTCGCGCATGGCGGGATACCAGTGGAACGGGCCGAGCTTCGTCTCGCGCTCGAGCGCCGCGTCGAGCGCGAGCTCGAGCAGCGACGGGTCGAGCGGCCGGCGCAGGCGCCGGCGCACCGGCTCGGCGTCGTCCAGGTCGACGACGCGCAGCGCGTGCTCGGCGAGTGCCTCCTCGGCCGCGGCCAGGAGCTCGACACGGTTCTCGGCCGGCGCCAGCACGTGCACGTGCGCGCCGCCGATGTCGTCCGTCGCCGGTTCGGTCGGCACCACCTCGGCGAGCCCGATCCAGATGTCAGTCACGAATCTCACTCTAGGCCCGGAAACCCGCGAACGACCGGGCCGGGTACCGCGGCGGCTATGCGCGTTGCGGAGCCGTGAGACGGCCGACGAACGTGACGTTGAGGTTGCCCGACCGGAAGGGCTCCGTGTCGATTGCCGAATGCGCATAGCCGGCGCTGCGCACGGCCTCGCCGATCGCGCGGCGGAGGCCGGCGTCCGCGAGCGCGCGCGAGAGGTCGGGCTCGGGCAGCTCGAGCTTGCCGAGCTCGCCGTGATGGCGCACGCGCAGGACGGCGAAGCCGAGCGCGCGCACGGCTCCCTCGGCGGCATCGATGCGCGCGAGCACGGCCGGGTCGACGGGAGTGCCGTAGGGCACGCGGGAGGCGAGGCACGGACTCGCCGCCTTGGCGGCGCTCGGCACCCCGAGCTCGTGCGCGAGTGCGCGCACCTCCGCCTTGCCGAGTCCCGCCTCGAGCAGCGGGTGGACGACGCCGTGCTCGCTCGCGGCGACCAGGCCCGGCCGCCAGTCGCCCTGGTCGTCGGCGTTCGCGCCCGAGGCGAGCGCCGCGTAGCCGCGCTCCCGCGCGAGTGCCGCGAGCGCGTCGTAGAGCTCGCTCTTGCAGTGGTAGCAGCGGTCGGTGCCGTTGGCGCGGTAGCCCGGGCGGGCGAGCTCGTCGGTCGTGATGATCTCGTGCCGGATGCCGACGGCCTCGGCGACCGAGCGGGCGCCCGCGAGCTCGCCGGTCGCGAGCGCGGGGGAGACGGCAGTGACCGCCAGGGCGCGATCGCCGAGGGCGCGCTGCGCGAGCGCGGCGACGAGCGAGGAGTCGACGCCGCCCGAGAGCGCGACGACGACGCTCCCCAGCTCGCGCAGGCGGTCCTCGACCTGGGCGCGGGCGCTCATGCGCTCGCCTCGGCGGCCGCCAGGGCCGCGGCCCACACGCTCTTGACCGGCCGGCCGAGGGCCTCGGCGGCGCGCGCGCAGTCGTCGTGCTCGGGCGCCAGATTGACGACCTCGCCGTCGAGCAGGCCGATCTTCACGCGCACGCTGTGGCCCTCGACGGTGACGTCGCGGAAGCGCCGCTCGAGCTCGAGCCGCTCGTGGCGCGACATGCGCACGCCGAGCGCCGTCGTCTCGCGCACGATCGCCTCGGCCACCGCGCGCGCCTCGGCCGGCCGCGCCAGCGCCGCGAGCACCACGCCGGGGCGGCCCTTCTTCATCTGCACCGGCGTCGTCCAGACGTCGAGCGCGCCCGCGGCGAAGGCGCGCGCGGCGGCATCGGGAACGAGCTCGCCGGGGGTGTCGTCGAGATTCGTCTCGATCACGATCACCTCGCCGCCGCCGGGCGCCGTCGCCTCGGTCAGCTCGCCGATCAGCACGCGCACGACGTTCGGCACCTGCGCCAGGTCGCGCGTCCCGGCGCCGTAGCCGACGTTCTGCAGCAGCATCGGCGGGATCGCCCCGTAGCGCTCGACCGTGGCCGCGAAGATCGCCGCGGCGGTCGGCGTGACGAGCTCCATGCCGACGTCGAGCGGGACGAGGGGCGCGCCGCGCAGCAGCTCGAGCGTGGCCGGGGCCGGCAGCGGAAGGCGGCCGTGGGAGGCGTCGGCGAAGCCGCGCGAGCACGGGATGGGCGAGCACTCGACGCGCTCGATCCCGAGCTCCTCGAGCGCCAGCGCGACGCCGCACACATCCGCCAGGGCGTCGAGCCCGCCGACCTCGTGGAAGTGCACGAGCTCGGGCTCGCTGTCGTGCATGCGCGCCTCGGCCTCGGCCAGCAGCTGGAAGGTGCGGTGGGCGCGTCGCGCCGCGCGCTCGGGCAGGCCGGCGGCGTCGATCAGCCGGCGCATGTCGGCGAGGTGGCGGTGCACGTGCTCCTCGCGCGGCATCACGACCTCGACGCGCCGCGCGGCGATGCCGTGCCGCGTCGCACGCGAGACGTCGAGGTCGAGGCCCTCGACGCCGAGCGAACGCACGTGCGCAGCCATGCGCTCTGCGCCGGCCCCCGCGTCGATCAGCGCCGCGAGCAGCATGTCTCCGGCCGCGCCCGCGACGCAGTCGACGTAGGCGACGCGCGTCACGACGCACCCACCGAGCGCCGCGCGATGCGAGCCGCGATGGTGCCGGCGCCGAAGCCGTCGTCGATGTTGACGCACGCCACGCCGGCCGCGCAGGACGAGAGCATCGCGAGCAGCGCCGTGACGCCCTCGAGCGAGGCCCCGTAGCCCGTGCTCGTCGGCACCGCGATCACCGGGGCGGGCACGAGCCCGCCGACCACGCTTGCGAGGGCGGCGTCCATGCCGGCGACGACGATCACGCAATCGGCCGCCTGCAGCGCCGGGGCGACCGAGAGGATCCGGTCGAGACCGGCCACGCCGCAGTCCTCGAACAGCTCGACGTTCGTGCCGCACAGCTCGGCGCGGATGCGCGCCTCGTGCACGGCGGGCGCGTCCGAGGTGCCGGCGGACACGATCGCGACCTGCCCGGCGGGCGCCGGCGGGGCGACCGGGATCCAGGCGCAGCGCGCGCGCTCGTGCTCGAGCGCGCCGGGGTCGACGCGGCGTACCGCCGCGCGGGCGGCGTCGTCGGCGCGGGTGACGAGCACGGAGCTTGCGCCGCCGTCGCGCAGCGCGCGCACGATCGCCTCGATCTCGTCCGGCGTCTTGCCCTCGGCCAGCACGGCCTCGGGCGCGCCCTGCCGGGCATCGCGATCCAGGTCCAGCTTGGCGAAGCCGAGGTCGGCGAAGCTCACGCGCCGACGGTCCCCGCGCCCGCGGCCAGCGACGAGCCCTGCGAGACCTCGGCCGCGGCGCGCGCGACGAGCGCTCCGAGACGGTCGACGCCGAGCTCCTCGAGCCGGAAGAGCGGCACGCAGATGTTGACGGAGGCCACCCCGCGGCCGTGCGCGTCGATGATGGCGGCACCGACACCGCCGACGTCGTGGCGGAAGCCGCCGCGATTGACCGCGAAGCCGCGGGTGCGCACGCGCTCGAGCTCGGCGGCAAGGCGCTCGAGACTCGGGATCGAGGCCGCGGTCGGACGCGGGAGCGGGGTGGACAGCAGCGCGCGCACGCGGTCGAACGGCAGCAGTGAGAGTTGCGCGAGGCCCCCGGAGACGCAGTGCGCGGGCGCACGCTGGCCCATCGTGCCGACCGAGCGCACGGGCTTGGACGACGTCACCTGCTCGATGTAGACGCAGTCTGAGCCCTCGAGCACCGTCAGCTGCACGGTCTCGCCGGTCTCGTCGCGCAGCGCCTCCATGGTGGGCAGCGCCTCGCGGCGGACGTCGAAGCTCGTGTGGACGCCCGTCGCCAGCAGCAGGCAGCGCGGCCCGAGGCGGTAGCTCGAGTCCTGGTTCTGCACCACGAACCCGCGCGCCTGGAGCGTGCGCGCGAGGCGGAAGGCCGTGGCCTTGGCGCAGCCGGTGCGGTTGGCGAGCTCGGTGGCCCCGAGCGGCCCGTGCCGGGCCAGCTCCTCGAGCAGACTGAGCGCCCGGTCGACGGAGGAGAGCGCAGTTCCCTCGGCAGTCGCCACGGCGCGAGGATAGCGCGTTCCGCCTGGCGGCACCTGTTTATCATCCCGAAACGTGGCGACCAGGACCCGTCCACGCGAGCAGGCGCCCGGCCACGTCGGCCGCTCGGTGCTCCGCGTCGAGGACGACGCGCTCCTGCGCGGTCAGGGGTGGTTCGTCGACGACCTCGATCCGCTGCCCGGCACCGGAGTCGCGGCGGTCGTGCGCTCCCCGTTCGCGCACGCCCGGATCGGCGCGATCGACGCCTCGGAGGCGCTCGCGATGCCGGGCGTGATCGGCGTCGTGACCGGTGCCGATGTCGCCGCGCACTCGCGCCCGTTCGCCTCGGCGCTCGGGCCGGGCGTCGTCCACCACGCGGCCGCCGTCGATCTCGCGCGCTACGTCGGAGAGCCCGTCTGCGTCGTCGTCGCACGCGACCGCTATGCAGCCGAGGATGCCGCCGAGCGCGTGCAGGTCGACTACGACCCGCTTCCGGTCGCGGCGAGCGTCGAGGCGGCGATGGCCGAGGGCGCGCCGCTGCTGCATCCGGCGCTCGGATCCAACACCGTCAGCGAGCGCACCTTCAGCTACGGCGATCCCGACGCGGCCTTCGCCGTGGCGGCGCACGTCGTGCGCGAGCGCTTCCGCCACCCGCGCTCGTCGGCGACGCCGGTCGAGTGCTACGGCGTGATCGCCCACTGGCAGGCGGGAGCGGTGACGGCCTGGGCGAACTTCCAGGGCCCCTTCACGCTCCACAGCGTCGCGGCGGCGGCGCTCGGCATCCCGGGCTCGAAGCTGCGGCTGCTGACTCCCGCCGAGAGCGGCGGCTCGTTCGGCACAAAGGCGGCGGTGCTGCACGCCGTCGTGCTGATGGCGATCGCGTCGCGCTGCCTCGGCGTTCCGGTGCGCTGGACGGAGGATCGCAGCGAGCACCTCCTGGCCGCCTCGATGGCCACCGAGCGGACGAGCGAGGTCGAGGCGGCGTTCGCCGCCGACGGCCGGTTGCTGGGCCTGCGGCTCGACCTGATCGACGAGGTCGGCGCGTACGTCCGCGCGCCCGAGCCCGCCACGCTCTACCGCATGCACGGCTGCCTGACGGGCGCCTACGACGTGCAGGATCTCGCGGTGCGCAGCCGGGTGGTCGTGACCAATCGCGCGCCGACGGGCCTCAACCGGGGCTTCGGCGGGCCGCAGCTCTACACCGCGCTCGAGCGCACGATGTACATCGCGGCGCGCCGGCTCGGGCTCGATCCCGCCGACGTCGCACGGCGCAACCTCGTGCGGGCCGAGCAGATGCCCTACCGCGCGGCGGCGGGCGCGGTCTACGACTCGGGCGACTACCACGCCTGCCTCGAGCGGGCGCTCGAGCTCGCCGGCTACGAGAACCTCCGCGCCGAGCAGGCGCGCGCCCGCGCCGAGGGCCGCCTGCTCGGCATCGGCCTCGCCTGCATCGTCGAGCCGAGCGTCTCGAACATGGGCTACATCACGCTCGTGCAGGACGCCGGGGAGCGGGCGGCCGGACTGCCCAAGAGCGGCAGCGCCGAGGGTGTGACGATCGCGATGGGGCCGCACGGCGGCGTCACGCTGCGCATCACGACGACGCCCCAGGGCCAGGGCCACCGCACCGTGGCGGCACAGGTCGCGGCGGATGCGCTCGGCCTCGCGCCCGAGCAGATCGACGTGCGCACCGACGCCGATACCGCCGCCAACCCCTGGACCGTCTCCTCCGGCAACTACTCGAGCCGCTTCTCCGCCATCGGGGCCTCCGCGGTGCAGCTGGCCGCGACGCGGCTCGCCGACCGGCTGCGCGCGCTCGCGGCGCCGATGCTCGGGTGCGAGACCGGGGCGGTGGAGCTGGCCGGCGGTTGTGCACGCGTGCGCGAGGAGCCGGAGCGCAGCGTGTCGATCCGCAAGCTCGCGGGCGCGTCGCACTGGAACCCGAGCGATCTCACCGGCGAAGCGGCCGAGGGCCTCGCGCTGACGGTCACCTACACGCTGCCGATCGCGCCGCCCGACGACGACGACCGCGTCAACTCGTCCGCCTGCTACGGCTTCGTGGCCGACGTCTGCGTCGTCGAGATCGACCCGGAGACGGCCGAGCTCGCCGTGCGCTCCTACGTCACGGTGCACGACGCGGGCCGCCTGCTCAACCCGATGCTCGCGGAGGGCCAGATCCGCGGCGGCCTCGCCCACGGGCTCGGTGCCGCACTGCTCGAGGAGCACCGCTACGACGACGACGGCAACCTCATGACGGGGACGTTCCTCGACTACCTGCCGCCCACCGCGACCGAGCTCCCGCGCGTCGTCTCGGCGCACTTCGAGTCGCCGTCGCCGCTCACGCCGCTCGGCGCGAAGGGTCTCGGCGAGGGCACCACGATGAGCGCGCCGGCCGCGCTCGCGAACGCCGTGGCCGATGCGCTCGGCATCGACGCGATCGAGCTCCCGGCCACGTCCCAGCGCATCTGGGAGCTCCTGTGAAGCCCTCGCCCCTGCGGCTGGAGCGGCCGCGCTCGCTGGAGGAGGCGCTCGCGCTGCTCGCCGAGCACGGCGAGGACGCCAAGCCGATCGCCGGCGGCCAGAGCCTGGTGCCGATGCTCAACTTCCGGCTCGCCGCGCCCGCGGTGCTCGTCGACCTGAACCAGGTGCCGGCGCTTGCCCTGATCGAGTGTGCGGACGGCGTCGTGCGGGTCGGGGCGATGACCCCGCAGCGCGACCTCGAGCGCCACGCCGGCGCGCTCGCCGCGTGTCCGCTGCTGCGGCTCGCCCTGCCCTACGTGGGGCACGTGGCCACGCGCAACCGCGGCACGGTCGGCGGGTCGATCGCCCACGCGGACGCCGCCGCCGAGCTGCCGCTGCTGCTGCAGACGCTCGGCGGAGCGGTTGAGGTGACCGGCACCGGCGGTTCGCGTCTCGTCCCGGCGGAGGAGTTCTTCGTCTCGCACCTGACGAGCTGCCTCGCGCCCGATGAGATCGTCACGGAGGTGCGGTTCCCGGCCGGCGGCCCCGGCTGGGGCGCGGGCTTCGCCGAGGTCGCGCCGCGCCACGGCGACTACGCCGTGTGCGCGCTCGCGTGCGCACTGCGGGTCGAGGACGGCGTCGTCGCCGAGGCCCGCCTGGGTGCGGCCGCGGTCTCCGACCGACCCGTGCGCCTGGCGGCGGCCGAGCGGGCCCTCGTGGGCTCGCGCTGCGAGCCCGAAGCGCTCGCCGCAGCCGCCGAGGAGGCCCGGCGCGCGGTCGACCCGAGCGACGGCATGCACGCCTCGGCCGGGTACCGGCGACACCTGTCGGGCGTGCTCGCAGGCCGCAGCGCCCGGCGCGCCTACGACATGGTGGTGGGCGGGTGAGGGAGCTCGCGCTCACCGTCAACGGCCGCAGCGTGGTCGAGCACGTCGACGACCGGCTGCTCCTGTCCGACTTCCTGCGTCACTCGCTCGGCCTGCGCGGGACGCACGTCGGCTGCGAGCACGGCGTGTGCGGCGCCTGCACGGTGCGGGTCGACGGCCGCGCCGTGCGCTCCTGCCTGATCCTCGCGGCCCAGGCGGAGGGCTCCCGCGTGGAGACCGTCGAGTCGCTCGCCGAGCCGGAGGGGCCGCTCTCGGCGCTGCAGGAAGCGTTCCGCCGCCATCACGCGCTGCAGTGCGGGTTCTGCACGCCGGGCATCCTCATGAGCGCCGCCGAGCTGCTCGCGACGGAGGGCACGCCGACGCGGCGCGAGATCGAGGAGCTCCTGTCGGGGCACCTCTGCCGCTGCACGGGCTACGAGACGATCGTGGACGCCATCGCCGAGGTCGCGGGCACGGAGCCGGGCGCGTGAACCTCGGGGAGCACCTGCTGGCCTGCGCCGAGCGGCACCCCGAGGCGCTCGCGCTCGTGGACGGCGATCGCCGGATGACGTATGCCGACCTGCTCGCAGAGGCGCGCGCGACCGCCGGCGGTCTCGCGGCGCGCGGCCTGCGTCCGGGCGACCGTTTCGCCGTCGCGCTCAAGAACCGGCTCGAGACGGCGGTCCTGTACTGGGCCTCGCAGTGGCTCGGGGTCGTGTTCGTGCCGCTCAACTGGCGCCTGCGGCCCGACGAGCTCACCTACTGCGTGACCGATTGCGGCGCCCGCGCCCTGGCCGTGGAGGAGGCCTCGGCCGCGGCGGCCGCGGCCGTCCCCGGCACGCCGCTGATCGCGGTCGCCGGCGCGAGCGCCGGCGAGCCGCTCGCCGAGCGCGACGGGCCCGAGGCGCCGTCAGCCGCCGACGAACGGGAGCCGGCGCTGATGCTCTACACCTCGGGCACGACCGGGCGCCCCAAGGGCGTGCCGCGCTCGCACCGCGCCGAGCGCTCCGCGGCGCTCGCGCAGCTCATCCAGTTGCAGCTGCGCCCCGGCGACCGCACGCTCGGCGTGATGCCCCTCTACCACACGATGGGCATGCGCTCCCTGGTGGCGGCGAGCGCCTGCGGGGGCGTCTTCTGCAGCCAGCCCGAGTTCCGCGCCGCCGCCGCGCTGGATGCCGCCGAGCGCGAGCGCCTGACCTCGCTGTACCTCGCGCCGACGCTCTTCCACGACCTCGTCGCGGCCCAGCGCGAGCGGCCGCGCGACGTCTCGAGCGTGCGCGCGCTGGCCTATGCCGGGGCGCCGATGACCGCGGTACTCGTCGAGCGCTGCTGCGAGGTCTTCGCGCCCGAGGTATTCGTCAACCACTACGGCTCGACCGAGATCTACACCTTCACGATCCATGGCGATCAGCGCGCCAAGCCGGGCTGCGCGGGGCGCGCGGCGCTGAACGCGCGCGTCCGCCTCGTCGAGCCGGTCGCCGGCGCCTCGCCGAGCGACGAGGTCGCACCCGGCGAGGTGGGGCAGGTGGCCTGCGCGCTCTCGAGCGACGAGGCCTTCTCCGGCTACTGGCGACGCCCGGATGCGGACGAGCGCCAGATCAGGGACGGCTGGTACTTCCCGGGCGACCTCGGTCAGCTCGACGCCGACGGCGACCTCTACCTCGTCGGCCGGATCGACGACATGATCGTCTCGGGCGGGGAGAACGTGCACCCGCTCGAGATCGAGGAGTGGCTCGTGCGCCATCCCGGCGTCGACGAGGCCGCCGTGGTGGGCGAGGCCGACGAGCGCCTCGGCCAGCGCGTCGTGGCCTATGTCGTCGCGCATGGGGTGACGGCGGAGGCGCTCGACGCGCACTGCCTCGCCTCGCCGACGCTCGCGCGCTTCAAGCGCCCCCGCGACTACCGTTTCGTCGACGCGCTGCCGAAGAGCGCGTCGGGCAAGCTCCTGCGCCGCCTGCTGCGCACGACCGAGGGAACCACATGACCGAGTACGACGGCTTCCGCGTCGCGCGTGAGAACGACCGCGGCGTCGCCACGATCACGCTCGACGTGCCCGAGAAGTTCAACCGCATCAGCATGGGCGCGCGCGACGAGCTCGCGCAGGTCTTCGGCGAGCTCGGCAGCGAGGATGCCGTGCGCGTGATCGTGATCCGCGGGGCCGGCGACAAGGCGTTCACCGCGGGCGGCGACATCGGCATGTTCATGGAGCGCGACGCCGAGGTGCTGTCGCGCCTGCACGTCAACGTCGCCGCTCCCGAGCGCTGTCCCAAGCCCGTGATCGCGCAGCTGCACGGCTACTGCTTCGGCGTCGGGCTCGAGCTCGCGCTGGCCTGCGACTTCCGCGTCGCGAGCGACGACGTGCAGCTCGCGCTGCCCGAGCTGACCCTGGGGATGATCCCCGGCTCGGGCGGGACCTCGCGGCTCGTCAAGATGATCGGCGTCTCGCGCACCAAGGACGTCGTCATGCGCGGGCGCCGCGTCCCGGCCGCCGAGGCGTACGCCTGGGGACTGCTCTGCCAGGTCGTGCCCCGCGACACCCTCGGAGCCGCCGTCGCAAGCCTCGCCGACGAGCTCGCGGCGCGTCCTGCGCTCGCCCTGCGCATCGCGAAGCGCGTGATCGGCACCGCCCAGGATGCGACGCTCTCGGTCGCGATGGAGTCCGAGGGGCTGGCCTACGGGCTGCTGCGCGGTTCGCACGACTTCGCCGAGGGCGTCTCGGCGTTCGTCGAGAAGCGGAAGCCGCGCTACGAGGACCGGTGAGTGCCCACGGCGCCCTGCGCGGCCGCATCGGTCTGCTCGTCGCGGTCGCGCTCGCCGCGCTGACGCTCCGCCCGCAGCTCGTCGGCCTCGGCCCGGTGCTGCCGCGCGCGCAGCACGCACTCGGTGTCAGCCACTCGGTCGCGGCGCTGCTCGGGGCCATCCCGGTGATCGGCATGGGCGTCTTCGCCCCGGCGGCGGCACCGCTCGCGGCGCGCGTGGGCGCGATCCGCGCGGTCTCGATCGCGCTCGCGCTGATCGCCGGCGGCGGGGTGGGGCGAGCGGTCCTCCCCGGGGCGTTCGCGGCGATCGCGCTCACCGTCCCGGTCGGCGTGGGGATGGGACTCGGCAACGCGCTCATGGTGGTGGCGGTCAAGGAGCGGTTCGCCGATCGCCCGGTGCTCGTGACGGGCGTCTACGCCAGCGGCATCCAGATCGGCGCGGCGCTCGCCGCGGGTCTCTCGGTGCCGCTCGCCGATGCCGGCGGCTCCTGGCGCGTGCCGATGCTCGTGTTCTCGCTCGCGGCCGCCGGCTCGCTCGTCTGGTGGCTCGCCGCGACCCACGGCGGCGGGCCGCGCCCGGTCGGCAAGCGGGCGCACTTCCCGCTCCGGAAGCCCGTCGCCTGGCTCTTCGTCACGCTCTTCGCCTCGACGGCGTTCGTCTACTACGGCTATGCGGCCTGGCTGCCGGATGCGTTCACCGAGCACGGCTGGTCGGCCAGCCGCGCCAGCCATCTCGTGCTCGCGATCAACGTCTTCGCGATCATCACGTCGATCTCGGTGACGCTCGTCGGCGATCGCTTCCACTGGTCGCGGCGCGTGCTCCTGCTCCCGCCGTGCGGGCTGTACGCCGCCGGCGCGATCGGAATCGCGTTCGATCCGGGTCACGCCCTGTTCTGGGCCTGCGTCACGGGGTGCGGCAACGGCGCCGTCTTCCCGCTGATGATGACGCTCCCGCTCGACGCCGCGGACCGCCCCGAGCAGGTCGCGGGCATGGTCGGCATGATGCTCGGGATCGGGTACTGCATCGGTGCGCTCGCCCCGCTCGCACTCGGCGCGCTGCGCGACGGCACCGGCTCGTTCACGGCCGGGCTGTGGGCGATCGCGCTGGCGGCCGTCGTCAGCGTCGTCGCCGGCGCGTCGTGCTCGCCGGCCCGGCTCGCCCGAGGCGTCCGGAGTCCGTAGGATCGCCCGATGAACACGCCG
>CAZYYP010000035.1:0-20085 GCA_964651695.1 uncultured Gaiellales bacterium
GCGTCGGGGCCGAGCAAGCGCCGCGCGGCGCCCTCGGCGCGCCGCCACGCGGGGTTCGGCGCGCTGCGCGTGAGCGGATCGCGGCTCGTCGCCGTGCGCTGCAGGAACTTGCGCCGGATCGCCCGCGAGCGGGCGACGCGCAGCGCCACCCCGGGCGCGCGCTCGATCGCGGCCTTGGCGATCCAGGCCAGCGAGGTGTGGCGCCCGAGCGCCGCGTCGAGACGCGCAGGGTAGGCCGAGAGATCGGTGGCGCGACCCTCGAGGACGTCGCGCACACAGGCCGAGGCGACGTGGGCGCTCGTGAAGGCCTCGTACATGCCGTCGCCCGAGAGCGGGTCGACGAGCCCGGCCGCGTCGCCGACCGCAAGCGTGCGCCCGCGCGCGACCTGCGTCTCCGCGCCGCGCATCGGGAGGCGGTGGCCGCGCAGCTCGGTCAGCGCGTCCCAGGCGATGCCGTGACGCGTGCAGACGGCGCGCAGGTGGTCGCGCAGGTGCGGGCCCTGCGACTCCCAGCCGCCCACGCCGACATTCGCGTGGTCGCCCTTCGGGAAGATCCAGCCGTAGCCGCCCGGGATGTAGCCCATCTCCAGCAGCGCCACCTCGCGCTGCACGCCCGCGGGGACGGCGTCGTAGTCGACGTTGGCCTCGAGCGCCGGTGCGAAGAGCCGGTCCTGGCCGAGCGTGAGCGCGCGCCCGCAGACGCCGTTGGCGCCGTCGGCGGCCACCAGCACATCCGCGCTCGCGCGCGACCCGTCGCCGAAGGTGACCGACGGCCGCCCGTCGGCATCCACCTCGACCTCGCGCACCTTCGTGTCGTCGCGAAACGTCGCACCCGCAGCGGCGGCCTGCTCGGCGAGGAAGGCGTCGAGGCGCTTGCGCTGCGTCATCAGCACGACCGGCGCGAGCCCGCCGTGCTCGAAGGCCCCGACGCTCGGGTGCCGGAAGGCGATCGTCGTGATCCGCTGCTCGACCACCGGCCCGATCGCGAACGGCAGGAGCCGGGCGCCGCGCAGCGTGACGCCGCCGCCGCAGGGCTTGTCGCGCGGGAAGCGCGCGCGATCCACGAGCAGCGTGCGCACGCCCGCGCGGGCGAGCAGATGCGCGGTCAGCGAGCCCGCCGGACCCGCACCCGCGACGATGACGTCGAAGCGCTCCACGATCGGAGCGTACGATCTCGGCATGGGAGACAGCAGCGTTCGAGTCGAGGACGCCGGCGACCTGCGGGTGCGCCAGGCCATGATCGCGCGGCCGAAGTCGTTGTCGCGCTACGCGAGCATCGGGGAGGCGAGGATCCTCTTCGAGAACCCCAAGAACCGCCTCCTGCTCGTGGATGACGACGGCATCTACTCCGGGCACATCCAGCGCGAGGACATCCCGGAGAGCGAGCCGGACGAGGCCCCCATCCTGCTCCACGTCCGCCGCGACTGCCCGCAGGTCGCGCCGGACGACTGCGTCGCCGGGGCACTGCCGCTGGCCACCGACGCGTTCGACAACCGGCTCGTGGTGGTCGGCGAGGACGGCCGGCTCGAGGGGCTGCTCTGCCTCAACAGGCGCGACGGCTACCTCTGCGTGGACGTCCGCGGGTGACGGCGGTCTACCGCAGTGAGCTGACGCCGGTCGCCTTCCTGCAGCGCGCCGCCTACGTGCATCCCGCGCGCGTCGCGGTCGTGCACGAGGACGGCCGGCGGATCACCTACGGCGAGCTCGAGGAACGCTGCCACCGGCTCGCGAACGCGCTGCGCGCGCGCGGTCTGCAGCACGGCGACCGCGTGGCGGTGCTCTCGCCGAACGCGCCGGCGATCCTCGAGGCGCACTACGCGGCGCCGCTCGCCGGCGCCGTGCTGGTCGCGATCAACACGCGTCTCGCGACGGCCGAGATCGACCACATCCTGCGGCACTCCGGCTCGCGCGCGCTGCTCGTCGATCACGCGCTCGAACCGCTGCTCGCGGGCCTCGACCTGAGCGACATCGACGTCGTGCGCATCGACGACGACGGCAGCGCCGGCGATCCCTACGAGCAGCTGATCGCATCCGGCGCGCCCGGGCGGCCCGAGTCGTGGCTCGAGCACGAGGAGGAGCCGATCTCGATCAACTACACCTCGGGCACCACGGGCGCGCCGAAGGGCGTCGTCTACACGCACCGCGGCGCGTACCTGAACGCGCTCTCCGAGGTCATCGTCGCCGGGCTCACGCCGGAGAGCGTCTACCTCTGGACGCTCCCCATGTTCCACTGCAACGGGTGGTGCTTCCCGTGGGCGGTCACGGCCGTGGCCGCGCGCCACGTGACGGAGCGCTCGGTCGACTCCGGGCGCGTGTGGGAGCTGATCGAGAGCGAGGGCGTGACGCACTACAACGGCGCGCCGACCGTGCACATCGGCGTCGCGGGGCATCCCTCGGCGCACCGGCTGGAGCGCCCCGTGACCGTGCTCTCGGCTGCCGCCCCGCCCTCGCCGACGCTGTTCGCGCGCCTCGAGGAGCTCAACTTCCGCATCGTCCACGTCTACGGGCTGACCGAGACCTACGGGCCCATCACCGTCAGCCCCGAGCCCGACGGTTTCGCCGACCTGGAGGCCGCCGGACGCGCGCGCGTGCTCGCCCGCCAGGGCCAGGCCTACCCGACGGCCGACCTCGTGCGGGTCGTCGACGAGCACGACGCCGACGTCGGGCGCGACGGCGCGACGATGGGCGAGGTCGTGATGCGCGGCAACAACGTCATGCTCGGCTACCACGACGATCCGGAGGGCACCGCGCACGCCTTCCGCAGCGGCTGGTTCCACTCCGGCGACCTCGCGGTCTGGCACCCGGACGGGACGATCGAGCTGCGCGATCGCGCCAAGGACGTGATCATCTCGGGCGGCGAGAACATCTCCACGATCGAGGTCGAGCAGGCGCTGGCTGCGCACCCCGCCGTGCTCGAGTGCGCCGTGATCGCGATTCCGCACGAGCGCTGGGGCGAGCGCCCCAAGGCGTTCGTGACGCTGCGCGAGGGAGCCGAGGTGACGCCCGAGGAGCTGATCGAGCACGTCCGCGGCCGCATCGCCCGCTTCAAGGCGCCCGATGCCGTGGAGTTCGGCCCGCTCCCGAAGACCTCGACGGGCAAGGTGCAGAAGTACGTCCTGCGCGACCGCGAGTGGGGCGATCGCGAGACGCGGATCAACTGACCGTGGGCGCCGGCGCTCGCTGGTCGCTGGGCCTGGCCGCTTCGGCGGTGGTCGTGACCGCGGGCTTCCTCGTCTTCGGCGGGGCGTCCAGGAGCTACCCGCAGTACGCGAAGTACCGGCACGGCACGGCGGCGCGCGCGCAGAGCGAGGCGCTGCTCGCGACGATCCCGGTCTATCCCGGCGCGCGCGCCGTGCAGCGCGATTTCACGGCGACCGCGTACTACGTCGGGAAGAACTACGAGACGATCGACGCCGAGCCGTACTCGCTCGCGGTGCAGTACCTCGTGCCGGGCGGCTCCTCGGGGCTGCGCATCATGCGCTTCTACCGGCGTGCGCTCCCCGGCCGCGGATGGCAGTGCGAATTCACGCCGCGCGTGCGCGGCTCCCTGCGCAGCTTCTCCTGCCGGCGCGGGCACCAGGTGATCGGCGCCTTCATACCGGACACCGGCGGGTACAGCCTGTCCGTTCAGGTCTCCGACGTCGTGCCGCCGATCAAGCAGGTGCCCCAGGTCGAATAGGGACCTCGGTCAGGCGATGGTCTGCGAGCCCCGGCGGCGCTGCCCGAAGAGCCTGAAGGCCCTCAGCCAGGTCGCCGTGCCGAGCGCGAAGAGCACGACGCCCGCGGCCGTGAGCGCGATCACGACCCAGCCGCGCGGGCTGGAGCAGTCGGAGGCGGCCGTGCCGCAGGTCGCGTCGTAGTCGCCGTAGATCTCCTGGACGGCGCCGAGGAGCAGGGCGCCTCCGCCGAGGAACGCGAGCGGACTGATCGTCAGGCAGATCGTCGCGTTCGCCCACGCGCGCTGAAGCTTCTCGCCCACGCCACCAACGTACGGCCGCTGCCGGACCCGCCGCCACTCCCTATCCGGCCAGGCCGGAAGGGGGCGGCGTGTCGCGGCCGGCCAAGTGGCACCCGCGGCGAGTGCCACTTGGCCAACCACCGCGCGCAACCTCAAGGGTCAGACCCCGAGCGCTGCGTTACAGGCTCGCCGCGAAGCGCGCGATGCGCCGGCAGCCCTCGCTGAGGGTTTCCTCGTCGGCGGCGAGGGCGAGCCGCACGTGGCCGCGGCCGCTCGGGCCGAAGGCCTCGATGGGGAGGACGGAGACGCCCTCGGTCTCGAGCAGGCGCTCGGCGAACTCGGTCGCGGACACGCCCGTCGCGCGGACGTCGAGCATGATGAACATGCCGCCCATGGGCATGTGGCAGCGCAGGCCGGCCTGGCCGTCGATGCGCGCCACGACCGCCGCCCGGCTCTCGTAGGCCGCGCGCATCTCGGCGGTCGCGGCGTCGCACTCGCGCAGCGCGGTCGTCGCCGCGTCGGCGATGAACGGCGGCGAGCCGAAGAGCATGCAGTCGAGCAGCAGCACGAGGCGCGTCTTCAGCTCCTCGGGGACGACGGCCCAGCCGGTGCGCCAGCCGGTCATCGCGTGCGACTTCGAGAGGCTCGAGATGCCGGCGACGCGCTGCTCGGCGCCGTCGATCGCGAGCACGCTCGCATGCGCGCGGCCACCGAACAGGAGCGAGCCGTAGACCTCGTCGGAGACGAGCCACAGGTCGTGCTCCCGGCACAGCTCGCCGAGCGCGGAGAGCGTCTGGGCGGGCAGGCACGCGCCGGTCGGGTTGTGCGGGGTCGTCAGGACGATCGCGCGCGTGCGCTCGGTCAGGGCGGCCTCGACCTCGGCCACGTCGAGCTGGAAGCCCCGCTCGGGGCGCAGCGGCACGTGCACCGGCGTCGCGCCGGCCGCGGCGAAGATCCCGGGATAGGTGGCGTAGAACGGCTCGGGGACGATGACCTCGTCGCCGAGGCCGAGCACGCTGGTGCAGACCGAGAACATCGCGGACTGCGCGCCGGGGAAGAAGACCACGCGGCTCGCGTCCACGGGGCGCCCAGCCCAGGCCGATGCGCGCTTCGCGATCTCGGCGCGCAGGGTGGCGTCGCCCTGCGAGTACGCGTAGTGCGTGCGGCCTGCGCGCATGGAGGCGTAGGCGGCCTCGATGACGACGGGCGGCGTCTCGAAGTCGGGATCGCCGATCGTCAGCATGATGATGTCGTCGCCGCGCGCCCGCCGCTCCGAGGCCAGGCGATGGACGTTCCAGGCCTGCGTGTCATCGCGGGCGAGACGGTCGGCAAGTGGCGAGAAGCGCATGCCGGGACGGTAGCTGCGCGTCTCAGCCCAGTCGCGCAGTCACCACGGGCTGGTAGTAGCCGGTCTCCTCGGGCGTCCTCCAGCGCACCTCGGACAGCCCTGCCGCGGCGAGCGCGCCGCAGATGTCGTCGCGCAGCAGCGCCCGCAGGCGCGTGCGGCGGCAGGCGGTCTGCCACTGCTCGCCCTCGCCCCGCAGCGTGAACTGGGCCATGGCGTAGGCGCGGCCGTCGTCGTCCCATTCCCAGACCTGGAACGAGATCGTGCCCTTGCCGACGCGTACGGGGTGACCGGGGGCGCGCTCGGCGACGAGCGGGGCGTAGTCGCGCAGGCTGACGAGCGCGAGCCCGCCGGGATCGAGCTTCGCGACGACGCCCGCTGCGAAGCGCGCGAGGTCGTCATCCGTGTGCAGGTGCGCGACCGAGTTGTCGCACGCGAGCACGCAGGCGAATGTGCCCCCGACCTCCTCGGGGAGGCGTGTGAAGTCGGCGACGCCGGTCGCGAGCGTCGCGCCCATCGCGGCCGCCTCGGCCGCGGCGCGCCGGACGGCGCCGGGCGCCAGATCGGTCGCCAGCACGTCGTGTCCGGCCAGCGCGAGGCCGATGGCCTGCGTGCCGATGCCGCAGGCGCAGTCGAGCACGCGCTTCGGCCCGGCGCCCAGCTCGCCGCGGATCAGTCCGTCGAGCGTGGCACCCTGCGAGCGCACGGACTGCCGCCAGTCCACGTGCAGCGTGTCGTAGTCGCCGGCGAGCTCGTCGTAGAACGTGCGCGCATCCATTCAGGTGCCGAGCGCGATGTCGCCGGGCCGCACCGGCACGCGCGTCAGCGGCCGCCCGCTCGCGGCGCGCAGCGCTGCCACGATGGCCGCGGTCGCGACGACCGTCGGCGGCTCGCCCACGCCCTTGGCGCCATAGGGCTGGCCGGGGTCGGGATCCTCGACGAGCGCGATGTCGAGCGGCGGCATGTCCAGCGCCGTCGGCAGCAGGTAGTCGGTGAATGACGGGTTGACGATGCGCCCCTCGCGCGTCTGCAGCTCTTCCATGAGCGCGAGGCCGAGGCCCTGCGCCGTCCCGCCCTCGATCTGGCCGATCACCGCCTGCGGGTTGAGCGCGCGGCCGACGTCCTGGGCGGCTCCGATCCACGCGACGCGGCAGAGCCCGAGATCCTCGTCCACCTCGGCCACGACGCGCATCGCGCAGACGGCGAACGCGACGTGCGCCCGCTCGCCCGTGACCTGGCCGGTCTCGGGGTCGAGGGGCGTCGTGCGCGCGTGGCGGTAGACGCGCTCGACGTCGATATCGCCGGGTGCGCCCGCGGCGCGCTGCGCGAGCGCCGCGTGGCACGCGGCGCGCACCGCTCCGGTCGCCATCCACGTCATGCGTGACGCCGACGCCGAGCCGGCCGAGCCGACCGTCGCCGTCGTGTGCCCCGCGAGCGCCACCCGCTCGGTCTCGAGCTCGGTGCGCGCGACCTGGAGGAGCACGGAGCCGACGCCCTGGCCGACCTCGGCCGCTGCGCAGTGCACGATCGCCGAGCCATCGGCGCTCAGCACCACGCGCGCCGCGCAGGAGTCGTCGAAGCCCTCCGAGAAGCAGATGTTCTTGTAGCCCACGGCGAAGCCCACGCCGCGGCGGACGCCCTCGCCGCGCGTCGTGTCGCCCGTGCCGCCGGGCAGGCGGCGCGGGTCGCGCGGCGTCGCCTCGGGTGGGGGCGCGTGCAGTGCCGCGGCCGCGCGGATGACCTCGGCGACGGGCAGCGAGCCGGTGATGCGCTGACCCGTGGGGAGCACGCCGCCCGGCGCGAGCGCGTTGCGCAGCCGGAGCTCGACCGGGTCGATGCCGAGCTGCTCGGCGAGCAGGTCCATCTGCGCCTCGGAGCCGAAGCAGGTCTGCACGGCGCCGAAGCCGCGCATCGCACCGCAGGGCGGATTGTTGGTGTAGACGACCGTGCCCTCGATGAGGGCGTTCGGGACGTCGTAGGGCCCGAGCGCGAAGGCGCAGGCGTTCGAGATCACGGCGGTCGAGCTCGAGGCGTAGGCGCCGCCGTCCATGAGGATCTCGCAGTGCACCGAGGTCAGGCGCCCGTCGCGCGTCGCGCGGTGCTCGAAGCGCATGCGCGCCGGGTGCCGGTGGACGTGGCCGACGAACGACTCCGCGCGCCCGTAGACGATCCGGACCGCCCGCCCCGTGTGGAGCGCCAGGAGCGCGCCGTGGATCTGCATCGAGAGATCCTCGCGGCCGCCGAACGCCCCGCCCACACCCGCGAGGTGGATGCGCACCTGCTCCGGCGCGAGGCCGAGACAGGGAGCGACCTGATCGCGGTCGACGTGGAGCCACTGGGTCGCGACGTAGATGTCGATGCCGCCGCTGCCGTCGGGAACCGCGAGGCCCGACTCGGGGCCGAGGAACGCCTGATCCTGGATGCCGACCTCGTACTCACCCGTGACGACGACATCACCGCTCAGGCCGGGATCGCCGTGGCGGATGACGACGCTGCGCACGACATTCGCGCGCGGATCGTCGCGGTAGCCGTGCCCCATCGTGGGGCGGTCGTCGTGGATCGGGGGCATGGCCGTCGCCGTCTGCATGTCGTCGACCGGCGGCAGCGGCGCGTACTCGACGACGATCGCGCGTGCCGCCGCGCGCGCCTCGTCGAGCGACTGCGCGGCGACGATCGCGACGGCCTCGCCGCAGTAGCGGACGCGGTCGATGGCGAGCACGGGCTGGTCGGCGAACTCGAGGCCGTAGGTCGCGGCCCCCGGCACGTCGGCATGCGTGAGCACGGCGTGCACCCCCGGCAGCGCGAGCGCGGGAGTGACGTCGAGCGAGACGATGCGCGCGTGCGCGTGCGGGCTGCGCAGCGTCGCGCCGTGCAGCATCCCGGGCGCCGTGAGGTCGCTCGAGTACGCGAACTCCCCCGTGACCTTGGGCCTGCCGTCCGGGCGCTCGACGGTCTCGCCGATGCGCCCGCGGACGAGCTCGGTCGTGCTCATGCGCGCAGCTCCGCGGCGGCGGCGCGCACGGCCTCGAAGATGCGCCCGTAGCCCGTGCAGCGGCAGAGGTTGCCCGAGAGCGCCTCGCGGATGTCGTCGTCGGCCGGCTCCGGATCGCGCGCCAGCAGCGCGACGGTCGCGATCACGAGCCCGGGCGTGCAGAAGCCGCACTGCACCGCTCCGGCAGCCACGAATGCCCGCTGCACGGCGTGCAGGCCCCCGTCCGTGGCCAGTCCCTCGACCGTGACGACGGTGCGGCCGTCGGCCTGCGCGCCGTGCACGAGGCACGAGCACACGAGATCGCCGTCGAGCAGTACCGAGCACGAGCCGCACTCACCCTCCTCGCAGGCGCCCTTGGCGCCCGGCAGCTCGAGGCGCTCGCGCAGCACGAAGAGCAGGCTCTCCGCGCCGTGGACGTCGGCCTCGCGCCGCTCGCCGTTGACGGTCAGCTCGATCCTCATACGAGACACCGTGCGAGCGCGCGGCGGGTCAGGACAGCGAGCGCGTGGCGCCGGTAGGCGGCGGTGCCGCGCAGGTCGTCGATCGGGGCGGCGGCCGCCACGACGCGCTCGGCGAACGCCTCGGCCTCCTCGAGCGGCGCGACGACGAGGCGCGCGACCGGTGCCGCCGAGCCGAACGCCGCGCGCAGCACACCGTGCTCGCGATCGGCCGACAGCGCGAGCGAGCAGATCGAGATGACCATCGCGTTGCGAGGGCCGACCTTCATGAACGTCTGCGCCGCGCGCGAGGGGCGCACGCGGACGGCTGTGACGAGCTCGTCGTCCATGAGCGCGCTGCGCTTGGGGCCGAGCAGGAACTCCTCGAGCGGGAGCGTGCGCCTCCCCCGCGCGCTGGCGAGCTCGATGCGCGCGTCCTCGACGAGCAGCGGTGGCAGCGCATCGCCTGCGGGCGACGCCGTCGCGAGGTTGCCGCCGATCGTGCCGCGGTTGCGGATCTGCGGCGAGCCGACGGTGCGCGCCGCCGCCGCGAGCGCGGGCAGGGCCGCGGCGAGCTCGCCGCTCACGGCCTCGCTGTAGGTCAGCGCCGCACCGAGCACGAGCTCATCGCCGTCGTGCCACCACCCGCGCAGCTCGGGCACGTGCCCGAGGTCGATCAGCGCACCGGGCCGCGGCAGGTGCTCGCCGTTGAGCGCCACCATGAGATCGGTGCCGCCCGCGATCGGCCGCGCGCCCGGGTGCTCGCGACGGATGCGAAGTGCCTCGTCGAGCGTGCGAGGGGCGTGGATCTCCACCGTCAGAGGTTTTCACAGCAAACGCCGGAACGTACGTGACGAATGTCACGAACGCACGCTCCGGGGTCTGACCCTGCACGGTCCGGGGTCAGACCCCGGAGCGTGCATTCGTGCTGGTTGATACGAGGAGTCGCAGGCCTGCTACTCGCCCGACTGCCACGTCTGCGGGCGCACGAACCGTCCCCGCGGCTCGCCGACCGGGCGGCCGTCGATTGCGACGGTGTGGCCGCGCAGGATCGTGCGCGCGATGCGCCCGCGCAGCGTGCGGCCGACGAAGGCGCTCTCCGGATGGCGGTAGCAGAGCTCGCCGGCCCTCAGCACCGACTCGGGCGCAGGATCGACGAGCACGAGGCCGGCGCTCACCCCCGGCTCGACGCGCCCGCCGGGCAGGCCCAGGCGCGTCGCCGGGCCGGCCGAGCAGAGGCGCGCGAGCTCGGTCGTCGTGAGGCCCTCGGCGAGCAGCACGCGGGCCGTCGTCTGGCAGCCGGCGATGCCGCCCCAGGCCGAGAACGCGTGGCCCTGCTTGAGCGCGGGCGGTGCCGGCGAGTGATCGGACGCGATCAGGTCGATCGTCCCGAGGCGCACGGCGCGCCACAGCCCGGCGCGCTCCTCCGCGCTGCGCAGCGGCGGGGCGCACTTCGCCAGGACGCCGATGCGCTCCGCATCCTCGGCGGTGAGCGCGAGGTAGTGCGGGCACGTCTCGCAGGTCACATCGGCGCCCGCCGCGCGCGCCTCCGCCACGAGCGCGGCGGCGCTGCCGCAGGAGACATGCGCGATGTGCAGCGCGCAGCCCGCCTCGGAGGCCAGCGCGAGCGCGCTCGCGATCGCCTCGAGCTCGGCGGCGACGGGGCGCGAGGCGAGGAAGTCGGCCATCCCCGTACGGCCTGCGGCGAGTGCACGGCGGCCGAGCTCCCGCACCATGCCCGCGTTCTCCGCGTGCACGGCGACGGGGAGGCCGAGCCGTGCCGCGTGGCCCATGCCCTCGAACAGGGTGAGGTCGTCGCAGGCGGGAAAGTCGTCGTTGCCGCTGTCGGCCATGAAGGCCTTGAAGCCGACGACGCCGCGCGCCGCCAGCTCGTCCATGCGCTCCAGGCTGCCGGGGATGATGCCGCCCCAGAGTGCGAAGTCGACGTGGGCGGTGCCCGCGGCGGCTGCCAGCTTGGCGTCGAACGCGATCCCGTCCACGGTCGGCGGAGAGCTGTTGAGCGGCATGTCGGCGGCGCACGTGAAGCCCCCGGCCGCGAGTGCGCGCGTGCCGGTCGCAAACCCCTCCCAGTCGGCGCGCCCGGGGTCGTTGAGGTGCACGTGCGCATCGATCAGGCCGGGCAGCACGTGCAGGCCGGTCGCGTCGATGACCTCGCGCGCGTCGTCGGAGAGCTCGCCGCCGGGAGCGACGCCGGCGATCACGCCGTCGGCGATCGCGACGTCGATGTCGCCGCCGCGCACGATCGTGTCGAAGGTCACGCGCCGCCCCTGCGATAGTTGCGGCCGTGCACCTGCTGAGCGCGACGATCGACTCCGCCTACGTGCGCGAGTGGGCCGACCTGCTCGTGCGCTGGCTGCACGTCGTGGCCGGCATCGCCTGGATCGGGGCCTCCTTCTACTTCATCCTGCTCGACAACCACCTCGACGCGCCGCGGCGCGCCGAGGACGCCGAGGCGGGAGTGGGCGGCGAGGCGTGGGAGGTTCACGGTGGCGGCTTCTACCACGTGCAGAAATACCGGGTCGCTCCGCGCACCCTGCCCGATCATCTCCAGTGGTTCAAGTGGGAGGCCTACACGACGTGGCTCTCGGGCTTCGCGCTGCTCTGCATCGTCTACTTCTCGAACGCCCGCGCCTACCTGATCGACCGCAGCGTGGCCGACCTCACCGTGCCCGAGGCGATCGGCATCTCGATCGGCTTCATCGTCGCGGCATGGATCGTCTACGACGTGCTCTGCCGTGTGCTCGGGCGCTTCCCGCGGACACTCGCACTCGCGCTCTTCGGGTTCATCGCGCTCTCGGCCTACGTCGCAGGGCAGCTCTTCGCCCCGCGCGCGCTGTTCATCGTCGTCGGCTCGATGATCGGCACGATGATGGTCGGCAACGTCTTCTTCGTGATCATCCCCGGCCACCGGGAGCTGATCCGCGCGAAGGAGGCGGGCCGCGAGCCCGATCCGGCGCACGGCATCAAGGGCAAGCT
Source organism: uncultured Gaiellales bacterium (assembly GCA_964651695.1). Classification (GTDB taxonomy): domain Bacteria; phylum Actinomycetota; class Thermoleophilia; order Gaiellales; family JALYLC01; genus JALYLC01. Next base: position 11,730 of record CAZYYP010000035.1, read on the forward strand.
GCGTTCCGTCCACAACAACTACCTGACGTTGCCCGTGCTGCTGGCGATGCTCAGCAACCACTTCCCCTTCGTCTACGGCCACGACCACGCCTGGCTGATCCTGTGCGCGTTCGTGGCGCTCGGCGCCTACGTGCGGCACTTCTTCAACCTCCGCCACGCCGGGCGCACGAAGTGGTCGATGCCCGTGGTCGCCGCGCTCGCGGTGCTCGGGCTGGCGATCTGGCTGCAACCGCCCGGCGAGCCGGCCGCGCCAGCGACGACCAGCACGAGCCTGGCGGCCGGCAAGCACCTCTTCGAGACGGTCGGTTGCATGAGCTGCCATACCCTGCGCGACGCGGGCGCAACCGGCGTCATCGGGCCCAGCCTCGATGCGGCGAAGCCCTCGCGCTCGCTCGTGGTCAACCGCGTCACGAACGGGCAGGGCGCGATGCCGCCGTTCGGCAACCAGCTCTCGCCCCGGCAGATCGGCGAGATCGCCGACTACGTCTCGACGGTCGCCGGCACTTAGAACCGCGTGGCCTGCGCGCGCTGCCCGCGCGCGATCTCGGCTTCGTCGGCCCGCACCAGGTGCCCGTCGCGCACGACCGGCGAGCCGCCGACGTAGAGGCGGTCGACGCGGTGGGGGCCCGAGAGCACGAGGCCGGCGACGGGGTCGCCGCCGGCCGCCCCGGCCTGCTCGAGGCCGTCCGTGCGCCAGACCGCGATGTCGGCGCGCTTGCCGGGCTCGAGCGATCCGATGTCGTCGCGGCCGAGCACCGCGGCGCCCCCGCGCGTGCCGAGGCGCAGCGCCTCGCGCGCACTCATGGCCCGCGGGCCGCCGCGACCGCGTGCGACGAGCAGCGCCTGCTTGACCTCGAGCATGAGGTCGCCGCGCTCGTTGGAGGCCGAGCCGTCGGCGCCGAGCCCGACGTGCACGCCGGCATCGAGCATCTCGCGCACGGGAGCGACGCCGGCGCCGAGGCGGAGGTTCGAGGACGGGCAGTGCGCGACGCCGACGCCGTGGGCCGCGAACGTCGCGTGATCGCCCTCGCGCAGGTGCACGCAGTGCGCGCACCACACGTCGTCGCCGAGCCAGCCGACGTCGATGAGGTATTCGACGGGGGTACAGCCGTAGCGCTCGCGGCAGAACTCCTCCTCGTCCGCCGTTTCGGCCAGGTGCGTGTGCAGCCGCAGGCCGAGGCGCCGGGCGAGCGCCGCGGACTCCACCATGAGCTGGCGCGTGACCGAGAACGGCGAGCAGGGCGCCACCGCGATCTGCACGAGGTCGCCGTCGGCCAGCGCGGCGACTCGCTCGGTGTGGGCCAGGATCTCGTCGAGCGTCTCCACGAGCGAGTCCGGCGGCAGGCCGCCGTGCGACGAGCCGAGGTCCATCGATCCACGCGACGCGACGAAGCGCAGCCCCAGCTCGCGCGCGGCCTGCAGCTCGGCCTCGAGGATGCCCTTGCGCCCGCGCGGGAAGACGTAGTGGTGGTCGAACACCGTCGAGCAGCCCGAGAGCGCGAGCTCGGCCAGGCCCGTGCGGGCCGCCGCGTACTCGGCCTCGGCGTCGAGCGCCGCCCACACCGGATAGAGCTCGACGAGCCACTCGAAGAGCGTCGAGTCCTGCGCGCGAGCGCGCGTGAGCGTCTGGTAGAGGTGATGGTGGGTGTTGACGAGGCCTGGCGTGACGACGGCGCCGCCGAGGTCGATGCGTTCGCCGGCCTCCGGCTCCGGGCCGTCTCCGAGCGCCGCCACGAGCCCGTCGCGCACGAGCACCCAGCCGCTCGCGTGCTCGTTGCCCGCGTCGTCCATCGTGACGACGTGTCCGCCCCGCAGGAGCAGGTCACTCACCCGGCGACCCCGGATGGGTCTCGCGCTGGCCGGCCTCCGTCTGGCGCACGAACCGGGCATTGGCCCAGAACTCCTCGACCGACTCTGCGTCGAGGTAGCTCATGCCGCTGCGGAGGCCGCCGACGAGCTCGGCGATGACCTCGGCGACCGGCCCGCGCAGCGGGAACTCCATCTCCTCGCCCTCGGGCACGTACTGGTCGAGCGCGTCGCCGCGGCCCTCGATCGCCAGGCGCGCGCTCGCCGCGCTGCGCGAGGCCATGCCGCGGTAGACCTTGTAGAGGCGGCCGCGGCGGCGGACGACGTCGCCGGGACTCTCCGAGCGGCCGGCCAGCAGGCTCCCCACCATGACCGTGCTGGCGCCGGCGGCGATCGCCTTCGCGAGGTCGCCCGGGCGGCGGATGCCGCCGTCGGCGATCAGGGGGATCCCCGTCTCGCGCGCGGCCTCGGCGCAGTTCAGCACCGCCGTCAGCTGCGGCACGCCGACGCCCGCCACGAGCCGCGTCGTGCAGGCGAAGCCCGGGCCGATGCCGACCTTGACGGCGTCGGCCCCGGCAGCGGCGAGCTCGCGCACCGCGTCGGCCGTGGCGACGTTGCCGGCGATGAGCTCGGCGTGCGGAAAGCGGTGCTTGAGCTCGCGCACGGCCTCGATCGCCGACTCGGAATGGCCGTGGGCGATGTCGAGCACGAGCGCGTCGGCATCTGCCGCGATCAGCGCCTCGGCGCGTTCCAGATAGCCGCCGCGCACGCCGATCGCCGCCCCGACGCGCAGGCGGCCCTCCCCGTCGCGCGTCGCATGCGGGTAGTGCGACTCCTGCTCGAGGTCGCGCAGCGTGACCATGCCGGCCACGCGGCCCGCATCGTCTGCGAGTGGCAGCTTCTCGATGCGGTGCTCGTGCAGGAGCGCCAGGGCGGCCTCCGGCGCGATGCCGGGCGAGCCCGTGACGAGGCGCGCGCGTGGCGTCATGTGGTCGGCGACCGTTCCCCGGCCGGCGCCCGCGCGCACGTCACGTGTCGTGAGGATGCCGACCAGCTGCCCGCCGGCGTCGACGACGAGCAGGCCCGAGACACCGAGGCGCTCGGTCTCGGCCCGGGCGTCGGCGAGGCTCGCCTCGGGCGCGATCGTGTGCGGATCGGAGATCACGCGCGTGCGGTAGCGCTTGACGCGCACGACCTCGGCGACCTCGTCCTCGACCGAGAGGAAGCGGTGCACGACGCCGAGACCTCCGAGCTGCGCCAGCGCGATCGCCATCGGCGCCGTCGTGACGGTGTCCATGTTGGCGGAGACGACGGGGATCTCGAGCGCGATCCGGCGCGTCAGACGCGTACGCGTCGAGACATCGCCGCGCGAGCGCAGGCGCGAGCGCCGGGGCACGAGCAGGACATCGTCGAACGTGAGTGCGAGCGGCAGCTCCTGCATGAGCGCCCAAGCGTAGGCTACGGGTCGCTCCCGATGGCGACCGCCTCGCTCTCAACGCACGTGCTCGACACCGGCGCCGGCCGCCCGGCGCCCGGCGTGGCCGTCGAGCTCTCCTCCGGCGGCGAGGTGATCGCCTCCGCGCAGACCGATGCCGACGGGCGCGCACGCCTCGCCGACGGCCTCGCACCCGGCCGCTACCGGCTCGCGTTCGCACCGCCCTCGCCGTTCTTCCGCCGTGTCGAGCTCGAGCTCGAGCTGGTCGACGGCCACTACCACGTGCCGCTCCTCGTCTCGCCCTACTCGTGCGCGAGCTACCGCGGCAGCTGAGCGAGGACGAGCTCGCGGTGCTCTTCGAGGGCCGCACGCGCTTCGTCGCCCGGCTCGCGGCTGAGCCGGATCCCCTCACCCGCGCCGCGACGCTCGTCGGCGAGCTGCCCGAGGCCGAGCAGATCGCGATCCTGGCGGCGCATCCCGCGATCGGGCAGCGCGGCGGGCTCTCGGCTCGCTCGGCCGCCGAGCAGGGCACCGACGCCGACCCGCAGGTGCTCGCGGAGCTCGCACGCCTGAACGCCGCGTACGAGGCGCGCCACGGCTTCCGCTTCGTCGTCTTCGTCGACCGGCGGCCCAAGGCGGAGATCCTCGCCGTGCTGCGCGAGCGCATCGGCCGCGGCAGCGCCGAGGAGCGGCAGACGGCGCTCGCGGAGCTCGTCCGCATCGCCGTCGACCGCTGGCGCTCAGGGTAGGCTCGCGCCATGCTCACCATCACCGCCGGCCGCTTCGCGTTCCGCGCCCGCCTCGAGGAGGCGGCGGCGCCGCAGACGGTGGCCGCCTTCCGCCGGCTGCTGCCGCTGCAGTCGCGCATCATCCACGTGCGCTGGAGCGGCGAGGCCGGGTGGATCCCGTTCGGCGACCTCGATCTCGGCATCGGCCCCGAGAACGCCACGTGCTACCCCCACCCGGGCGAGATCGTGCTCTACCCGGGCGGCGTCTCCGAGACCGAGATCCTGCTCGCCTACGGCTACGTCAACTTCGCCTCCAAGGCCGGCCAGCTCGCCGGCAACCACTTCGCGACGGTCGTCGAAGGCGACGAGCAGCTCGCCGAGCTCGGCAGGACCGTGCTGTGGGAAGGCGCCCAGGAGATCTCCTTCTCCGAGGCGTGATCGCTGATAGCCTCGCCTGCTTCCCGCAGTCCTTCGAGGAGGAGCAGAAATGAGCAGACGGATGGGCGTGCTGGCGCTCACGATGGTCGTGGCCGCCGTTCTCAGCGCGCTCACCGCGGTGTCTGCCGGAGCCCGGCAGGCCGCCGCCTACAAGGTGGCCTTCATCTACGTGGGGCCGCACAACGACCACGGGTGGTCGCAGGCGCACGATGCGGGGCGCCTCTACGTCCAGAAGATGCTCGGCAGCAAGGTCCAGACGACGTTCAAGGAGAACGTGCCCGAGGGACCACAGACGGCGCAGGTCATCGACTCGCTCGTGCGTGACGGCAACAAGATGATCTTCGCGACGTCGTTCGGCTACCAGGATGCGATGGTCGCCGCGGCCGCGAAGTACCCGGACGTCAAGTTCGAGCAGGCGACGGGCTACAAGACGTCCAAGAACCTCGCCGAGTACTACGGCGCCGGCGAGGACGCGATCTACCTCTCCGGCATGGCCGCCGGCGCGGCCAGCAAGAAGGGCGTCGTCGGCTACGTCGTGCCGTACGCGATCCCCGAGGTCATCCGCCACACCAACGCCTTTACACTCGGCGTCCAGGCGACGCACCCCGGCGCCAAGGTCAAGATCATCTGGACGAACTCCTGGCTCGCGCCCGACAAGGAGAAGAAGGCCGCCGAGAGCCTCCACACCTCGGGCGGCGCGGACGTCATCGGGCAGAACGTCGACTCGCCCGCAGCCGGGCAGTACTCCGAGTCGGCCGGCATCCCGTGGGTCGGCTACGACTCCGACGCGGCGTCGTTCGCGCCCAAGTCCTGGCTCACCGGCGCGGTCTACAACTGGGGCCCGTACTACCTCAAGGAGGTCAAGGCGGGCATGGCCGGGACGTGGAAGACGCACTCGTACTGGGGCGGCCTGAACGACGGCTTCACGAAGCTCGCGCCGTATGGCCCGGGCGTGTCGGCGAAGACGAAGGCCATGATCGCCGCCAAGCTGGCCGCGCTCAGGAAGGGCTCGTTCTACGAGTTCCAGGGCCCGCTCTACGACCAGGCCGGCAAGCTCCGCGTCCCCAAGGGCAAGAAGCTGGGCCTGAGCGACATCCTTGCGATGAACTGGCTCGTCAAGGGCGTCGTCGGCTCCCCCAAGGGCTGACCGTCATCCCGTGAGCGATCCCCGCAGCGTCACCGCTCGCACTCCGGCGGTGACGCTGCGGGGTGTCACGAAGCGCTTTCCCGGCGTGGTCGCGAACGACGGCGTCGATCTCGAGATCTACGCCGGCGAGGTGCACGCGCTGCTCGGCGAGAACGGCGCCGGCAAGAGCACGCTCTCGAACATCGTCACGGGGCTCTACCGGCCGGATGAGGGCACGCTCGCCCTGCACGGCGAGCCGGTCGAGCTGCGCTCTCCGCGCGACGCCCTGGCGCGCGGGGTGTGCATGGTGCACCAGCACTTCCGGCTCGTCGAGCCGTTCACGGTCGCCGAGAACGTCGCCCTGGGAGACCCGCGCGACCGCACGCTCGTCCCCGATCGCCGCGCGCTCGAGCGGCGGGTGGCGGAGCTCGCCGAGCAGTTCGGGCTCGCCGTCGATCCGCGCGCGCGGATCTGGCAGCTCTCGGTGGGCGAGCAGCAGCGCGTCGAGATCCTCAAGGCGCTGCACCGCGACGCGCGCGTCCTGATCCTCGACGAGCCGACCGCCGTGCTCACCCCGCAGGAGGCGAAGGCGCTCTTCGCGACGCTGCGGGCGATGGCCGCGGACGGCCGCGCGATCGTGTTCATCTCGCACAAGCTGCACGAGGTGCTCGAGGTCTCCGACCGCATCACCGTGCTGCGTGGCGGACGCGTGGTCTCGACCGTCGCAGCGGGGGGCGCCACGCCCGCGGGCCTCGCGGCGCTGATGGTCGGGCGCGAGGTCGAGACGCGCCGCCGCCGGCCGAGCGCCGGCCCGCCCGGCGCCGTCGTGCTCGAGGCCCACGACCTCTACGCGATGGGCGATCGCGGGCTGCCCGCCCTGCGCGGGGTCTCGCTCACGGTGCGCGCCGGGGAGATCGTCGGCATCGCCGGCGTGGCCGGCAACGGGCAGCGCGAGCTGGCCGAGGTGCTCACCGGGATGCGGCCGGTCGTCGCGGGCGGCGTGACCGTCTCGGGCGAGTCGCTGCGCGCCGGGGATCCGCGCGACGCGATCGCCCACGGCATCGCGCACGTGCCCGAGGACCGGCTCGGCACCGGGGTCGCGCCGAGCCTGTCGATCGCCTCCAACACCGTGCTCAAGGCCTACCGCGACGCCGACATGAGCGCGGGGCCGTTCCTGCGCCGCGGCCGCATCGCCGAGCGCGCCGGCGCGCTGATCAAGCGCTACTCCGTGCAGGCGCCGGGGCCGGAGACCCGTGCGCGCGACCTCTCCGGCGGCAACCTGCAGAAGGTCGTGCTCGGTCGCGAGTTCGCGGGCGAGCCGAAGGCTCTCGTGGTCGCCGCGCCGACGCGCGGGCTCGACGTCGGCGCGATCGAGAACGTGCACGCGCTGCTGCGCTCGGCCGCGGCGGGGGGCGTGGCGGTGCTCATGATCTCCGAGGATCTCGACGAGATCCTCGAGCTGGCCGACCGCGTGCTCGTGATGTACGAGGGCGCGATCGCCGGCGAGTGCGCGGGCGAGGGCGCCGACGTCGACGAGCTCGGCCTGCTGATGGCGGGCGGGAGCGGCGGCTGATGCGGATCGAGCGCCGTAGCGAGACGCCGCGCTGGCTGCAGGCGGCCGTGCCGATCGGCTCCCTCGCCGTCGCGCTCGCCGTCTCGGCGATCGTGCTCCTGACCACCGGTCACAACCCGCTGCACGTCTACCGGCGGCTCTTCGAGGCCGCCTTCACCGATCCGGGGGCGCTCTCGAGCACGCTGACCGCGGCCACGCCGCTCTGCTTCACGGGACTCGCCGCCGCCGTCGCCTTCCGCGTCGGGCTCTTCAACATCGGCGCCGAGGGACAGCTCTACATGGGCTCGATCGCGGCGGCCGGCGCGGCGCTCGCGCTCGCCGGGCAGGGCGTCGTCGTCCAGATCGTCGCGATGGTCGTCGCCGGCGGTCTGGCGGGCGCCGCGTGGGCGCTCATCCCGGGCTTCCTGCGGGCGTTCGCGAACACCAACGAGATCATCACGTCGCTGATGCTCAACTACGTCGCGGCGCTGTTCCTCAACTACCTGATCTTCGACACGCTCTCGTACTGGCGCGACACCTCCTCGCCGGGGGCCGACCAGTTCCCGCAGGGCAAGATGCTGCCCGCCGCCGCCGCATGGCCGACGTTCGGCCTCGGCACGAGCCTCGTGATCCCGTTCGGGCTGCTCGTCGCGGTCGTGCTCGCCGGCATCGTGACGGTGCTCTACGGGCGCACGCGCTTCGGCTTCGAGGCCGCCGTGATCGGCGACTCCCCGCGCGCGGCGCGCTACGCGGGCATGCGCACGCGCCGCAGCATCCTGCTCGTGATGGGACTCGCGGGCCTGCTCGCGGGCATCGGCGGCGCGAGCCAGGACGGCGACTTCCGGCACCTCCTCGACCCGCGCGGACTGCAGCAGCCGGGCTATGGCTACACCGGCATCGTGGTCGCGGCGCTCGCGCGCTACAACCCGTTCGCGGTCGTGCTCGTCGCCTTCCTGATCGGCGGGCTCAGCAACGCCGGCTACGCGCTGCAGGGCGCCGACTTCCCGGCCGGCCTCGTGGGCGTGATGCAGGGCATCGTGCTGTTCTGCGCGCTCGGCGGGGAGCTGCTGACGCGCTACCGCATCCGCCTCGGGCGCGCCGGGGCGGCGGAGGTGGCGGCCGCCGGATGAACAACAGCTTCGTCGTCCTGATCGCGTCGTCGGCGATCGTCTACGGCACGCCGCTGCTCTACGCCGCGCTCGGCGAGCTGCTGGCGGAGCGCTCGGGCGTGCTCAACCTCGGCGTCGAGGGGATGATGCTGGTGGGCGCGG
>CAZYYP010000036.1:0-19868 GCA_964651695.1 uncultured Gaiellales bacterium
TCATGCCTCCTCGATGATGCCAGGCGCGGCGCACGCGACGAGCAGGGCGGCGAGCCCCCACGTCAGCGGATCCTCGAAGAACGCGGCATAGAAGAGCGAGTGCACGAGGATGGCGAGCAGCCCGAGGCCGAGCGCGAGGCGCTCGGGGCGGCGATCTCCCTCCGCCAGCGCCAGACGCGCGAGCACCGTCAGCAGCCAGGCCACGAGCACGAGCCCGACGATGCCGAGCTCGGAGGCCACCGTGAGCGGCATCACGTGCTGCGCGCGCCGCACCGCGCGGCCGCGCGCGGTCTGCTGACGCGCGGCGTCGGTCGAGCCGCCGAGACCGACGCCGGCGAGCGGGTGCGCGCGGAAGAGCCGAAGGCCATCGCCGACGAGTTGCGAGCGCTCGGAGGTCACGCGGTTGACGCCCGAGTGGCGGACCGACGGCACCGCGACGATCGCGAGCCCGACGAGCGCCGCGGCGACGAGCAGCAGCGCTGCGAGGCGCCGCCCGAACGCCAGGATGAGGCCGGCGCCGACGGCAGCGCACAGGGCGACGAACGCCGACTGCGAGTAGGACGTGAGGATCCCGATCCAGGCGAGGCCGGCCGCGACGCCCGCGAGCAGCGGGCGGCGCACGACGCCGAAGAGCAGGGCCGCGAAGACCAGGGTGATCGTGACCGCGAGGTAGCGTCCGAAGATCGACGGGTCGTAGAAGATCGAGTTGGCCCGGAAGAACGAGCTGAACGCGTTCGAGACCATCAGCTTGCGGTTCCACCACACGTCGTGGGTGAGCACCTGGTAGACGCCGACGGCGGCGAACGCGAGCGCCAGGACGACCTGGAGGCGGAGGAGGTCGGCCAGGCGCGGCACCGGCGGCGGGTGGGCCACGAGTGCCGCAAGCAGCACGCCGAAGGGCAGCGCGTAGAACCCGATCGCTTTCGCGCCCTCGGTCGCGCTCGCGCTCCAGGCCAGCGAGACGGCCTCCCACGCGACGAACAGCAGGAGCGGCACGGCGAATCGGCGCGGCGGCAGCCGCACGGGCCGGCTGCTGCGCAGGCTGTCGAGGAGGAGCGCGAGGAAGGCGACGCCGATCACGGCGTAGAGCGGGACGAGCAGGTTCGCGTCCTGGCTCCCGAGGTGCACGGGGAACCGGAACGGTGCCGCGGCGCAGGCGGCGAACGGGAGGGCGAGCGGCCGGCGCTGCAGCGCTCGCGCCGCGACGAGCCCGACAACGAGCGCGACGGCGAGCCCGGCCGCAGCGACCGCGACGTGGGCCCGCAGCGTGTGCACGACCCCGAGCCAGCCGAGCACGGCGAGCGTTCCGCCGGCGGTGAGCAGCAGCGATGCGAGGCGCAGCGGGCGCTCCGGGCGCGTGAGCAGGCCCGCGAGCCCGAGCGCCCCGGCGAGTGCGAACGCGGCCGGGATCACGATCCGAGCCCGCGCACGATGCCGGCCAGGCTCGTCACGAGCTTGACGCCGCCGATCTCGGCCACGCCGCCGTTCTCCGGTGGGGCGACGATGACCGCGTAGCCGTTCAGCGCTCCGGCGGTGAAGTCGCGCTGCGTGAACGCGTCGAAGCGGATGCCGAGGGCATCCAGCCGCCGCTGGTAGGCCACGTCCGCGGCGGTCGGTCGCGTGCCGAGGAGCAGCGCCACGCGCGCGGGCCGCGCGCCGCGCACCGCGATCAGCGCCGTCGACGTGCGTCCGGCGTGCCGGTTGCTCACCGCGTAGACCCCGCCGGTCGCAGCGGCCGGAATGCGAGCGACGGCCCGGGGCGCGTGGGCGCCGCGCGCGAGCACGGCGGGATGCCCCCCGATGCGGGTGAGGTCGAGCCGCAGGCTGCGGGCATCCGCCGAGACGCCGACGCGCAGGCGACGCCCGGCGACGATCGCGCGGTCGGGCACCGTGAGCGCCACCCCGCGCGCCACGACCGCGCCGAGGTCGATCGCCCGCGTGTTGCCCGGCACGTCGCGCGCGATCACCCGCAGCCGGTAGGTGCCGTCGGGCGCGGTCCGGCAGTGTTTGCCGGCATACGGCGGCCAGCTGATCGCGAGTGCGCGGGCGCGCTTGCGCAGGCGGACCGTGCGCTGGAGATGCGCGCCTCGCACCTGCAACTGCAGACCGGCGAGCTGCTCGCGGCCGCGGACGACGACCGTGACGCGATCGCCGTGCGAGTCGCAGTCAGGCGAGATCACGCGCCGCGAGACGCTCGTGCCGAGCACGCTGACCGCGGTATCCAGCGTGAGCGGGTTCAGCAGCTCGATCCTCCGGCCCGACAGGCTCACCTTCAGGCGGTAGGAGCCGTCGGGCGCGACCGCGCCCGCGGAGTCGCGCCCGTTCCAGCGCGCGACGACCTTCCCGCCCGGGTGCGGCAGCGCCCCGAGATCGCGTACGGACTTCCCGGCCGCAGTGACGACTTCGGCCCGCACGGGGCCGGAGGTGTGCACGCGGAACCGCACCTCTGCCAGCGCGAGACAGGGCGACGTGCAGCGCGGCGAGAAGAGCGCACTGTCGTGACGGTCGAGCAGACCTCGGCCGTGATTCGGCGTCGGGTCGACCTGGATCGCCTCGATCGGCGAACGCTCGAGCTTGAGCACCTGGGCGAGGCCGAACGCTCCGGCCGAGGCGGCGAGCAGTCCTCCCGCGAGTGCGATCGCGACTGCGCGCTGCATCGGCAGGATCGTACGTCACCGCCGCCGCCGGTCAGCCGCGCCGCTCGGCCGCGTCTCAGAGGTGGTGCGTCTCGACCCCGCTCGAGCGCGCCGGCCGCGGCGGGTCGGCATCCACCGCGCCGCCGAAGCTCTCGTCGACGCTGTAGCCCGGGTCGTTCCCGAAGACGTACTGCAGGGTGCCGCTGAGGCGCTCGCGCGCGGGCGGCCTGGCCGCCGGCGCCGCGACGGCGACACGGACCGGCTCCGCGACGCGCGGCGGCGGTGGCGGCGCGGGCGCCGCCTGCGGCTCCTCGCGCGGCAGGAACTCGGGGCAGAGCACCATCGAGCCGAGCTCGAAGCCCGGCGGGAGGCAGACGGGGATGATGATGTTCTCGTCGTCGGGCCCGCGAACCTGCAGGCCGTAACCCGTGGGCAGCGGCATGCCCGGCACGGGCGGGCGCTCGGCGGCGCGCTCGGCCACAGCGGTTTCGCGGAGCGTCTCCTCGACGGCCTCCACGGCCTCGCCGAGCTCCTCCACCTGCTGAGCGACGTGTCCTGCGCGCCGGTGCGCCATGCCCCCGAACAGCATCGCACCACCGAGGATCATCGAATCGAGACGACGTTTCATTGCGTTTCGAGCACTCCGTTCGCGGGGCCTACCACCTCGACGAGTGATACTCGAAGCGTGATGCCGCGCCCTCCCCCGATCGGGGGAAAGCAGACGTCACCCATGGTGCACGCGGCGTCCGTCAGGCGACGTGCAGGCCGCACTCGGACTTGCCGGTGCCGGCCCAGCGGCCCGCGCGGGCGTCCTCGCCGCTGCCGGCGGCACGCGTGCACGGCGTGCAGCCGATCGACGGGAAGCCGCGATCGTGCAGCTCGTTGTACGGAATGCCGTTCTGGGAGATGTAGCGCCAGCAGTCGCGCTCGCTCCAGTCGACGAGAGGCTGCACCTTCACGACTCCGCGCCGGGCGTCGAGCACCAGCTTCGGGGCGGTTGCGCGTGCAAGCGTCTGGTCGCGGCGGATGCCGGTGAGCCAGCCGTCGGCGTCGCGGATCGCCTGCTCGAGCGGCGCGACCTTGCGCATCCCGCAACAGCGGTCGGGGTCGCGCGCCCAGAGCGCTTCGCCGTGCGCAGCAGCCTGCTCCTCGACGGTCAGAAGCGGGCGCAGCGTCTCGATCTCGAGCCCGTAGTGGTCGACGAGGCGCTCGCGCGTGGCGTGCGTCTCGGGGAACAGCAGGCCCGTGTCGATCTCGACGAGCCGCGTGTCCGGCGCCACCTGGCGCGTCATATGGACGAGGATCGAGGTGCCGAGCTGCCACGAGCACGTCAGCACCAGGCGCCCGCCGAAGGCCTCCGCGGCGAACTCCACGAGCTCCTCGGCGCGCAGCGGCTCGAAGTGCTCGGCGAGGCGCGCGACCTCCTCGGAGGTCAGATCGGCGGAGAGCGGGGCGGTCGGCACACACCCACCCTATCAATCAGACTGGCTTATCTCAACAAGAAGTTGCACTCATGCAAGACCGAGTCGCTCGAGCGTGTCTTCCGGGAGCGGCACCGGGCCCACGTCGCCCAGCTCCCCGTCGCCCGGACGGCCGTGCCAGTCGGAGCCGCCGGCGGGCACGAGGCCGAACCGGGCACACAGACGCCGGGTAAACGCGCGCTGCGCGTCGTCGTGGTCGGGGCGGAAGCACTCGACGCCGCGCAAGCCGTGCTCCACGAGCCCGCCCACGAAGCGCTCGAGCGAGGCGTCGCCGAGCCGCAGCGAGTACGGGTGCGCGATCACCGGCGCCCCGCCGCTCGCGGCGACGAGCTCGACCGCCTCCTCGGGTCCCAGCGAGCCCGCGTCCACGTACGCCGGCTGCCCGTCGGCGAGCAGCCGGTCGAACGCCTCCTGCAGCGATCCGACGTGGCCGGCGTCGAGCAGCGCGGCGGCGATGTGGGGGCGGCCGACCCGGCCCTTCGCGCGCCGCGCGACGTCCTCCCACGCGACGGCGTACCCGAGCTCGTTGAGGCGCTCGACGATGCGCTGGTTGCGGGTCGAGCGATAGTCCGCGATCGCGCGCATGCGCGACGCGAGCGGCTCGGCGGCAGCGGACGGCAGGTAGGCGAGGAGGTGCATCGAGCCCGACGGCGGCCGCACCGAGATCTCCGTCCCGGGGACGAGGCGGATCCCGAGGCGCTCGGCCACCGAGGCCGCGTCCTCGAGCCCGGCGAGCGTGTCGTGATCGGTCAGCGCGAGCGTCCCGATGCCGACTGCGTGCGCGTGCTCGACCAGCGCAGCGGGCGACAGCGCCCCATCAGAGGCCGACGAATGGCAATGGAGATCGACGGCTAGACGTTGAGCAGCAATGCGCTCATCGTGTCGGATCGCAGCCCGAGACGCAGCGTTTCGAGCGGAATCACTTCGTCGGGCGGGATGTTCCCGAGGTTGACCGCGGGGCCGAACTGACGGATGAACCAGGCCTGCTGCGACTTCTGCGGCGCCTCGAAGAGCAGCCGCTCGACGGGCAACTCGTGGACGATCTCGTCGATCAGGCCGCTGCGAACCTCGCCCGTGCCGCGGAAGATGCCGGCCGTGCCCGACTCGCGCGCCTCGGTGATGACCTTCCAGGAGCCGGCCGCGAGCTCCTCGCGGATCCACTCGACCCACTGGTAGGGCGCGAAGATCGCCTCGGAATCCTTGGAGCCGACCTCGGAGAGCACGCGGAAGTCCTGCGCGAGCGTCTCGATGATCTCGAGCTTGCGCTCGCGCGGCAGGTCGATCGTGCCGTCGGAGACCTCGACGCTCTCGAAGCCGTTCGCGCTCAGCCAGCTGCGGTACCCGTCGAGCTTGCCGCGCACCTCGGCGACCTCGAGCAGCGTCCCACCGCAGATCACGGGGATGCCCAGCGAGCGGTACACCGCCAGCTTCTCACGCAGGTTCTGCGTCACGTACGACGTGCCCCAGCCGAGCTTGACGATGTCGACGTAGTCGCCGGCGGTCGCGATCAGACCCTCGATCTGCGGCACGGACAGGCCCTTGTCCATGACGTGCGTGATGCCGACCTCGCGCGGCTTGGCCGGGCGCAGCGGGAGGTCGAGAAAGCCGTTGACGCTGTTTGCGATGCTCATCACCGGCGAGGATACCAGCCCTCTGATAGCCCGGAGTAGAAGTCCTTCTACTGATGAGGATCAGGCAGCCGCCGCGGCAGCCGCATGGCCGGCGCGCCAGCCGAAGACCGAGCCGTCGAGCAGCGAGTTGCCCATCATGCGGTTGCGCCCGTGGACGCCGCCCGCGATCTCGCCGGCGGCATACAGGCCCGCGACCGTGGTCGCACCGTGCTCGTCGATCACGAGGCCGCCGTTCTGGTAGTGCAGCACGGGATAGGTGTGGATCGGCTCCGTGAGCGGATCGATGCCCGCTGCGCGGTAGCGCTTGAGCATGAACGGCAGCGAGATCTCGGCGTCGGCGACGGGGATCGGCCGGCAGTCGAGCAGCACCGACGGCCGCCCCTCGGGCGTCGTCAGGCCGCGCCCCTCCTCGCACTCGCGCACGATCGCGGCCGAGACGACGTCGCGTCCGCCGAGCTCGTCGACGAAGCGCTCCCCGTTCGCGTTGAGCAGCACCGCACCGTAGGCGCGCGTCGTCTCGGGGATCGAGTAGCCCTGCATCGTGACGGGCCACAGCCCGCCGTTGGGGTGGTACTGGAGCGCGTCGAGATCGCGCGCTCCGCAGCCCGCGGCGAGCGCGATGTCGGTGACCTCCCCGGTCGCCCCGGCGGCGTTGGTGGAGAAGGTGCCGAGGCGCTTGGCCTCCGCGTAGCAGCGTCCCCCGGCGGCCAGGACGATCGCGCCGGCCTCGATCTCGAGGGTACCGCCGTCGCGCTGCCCGAGGGTCGCGCACCACCCCTGCGCCGTGGTGTCGAGTGCCTGGAGCGGCGCGTGATCGAGCGTCTCGATGCGCGCGTCGGCGCCGACCGCCGAGCGCAGCGCGGTCGAGATGGCGTGCCCCGTGCGATCGCCGACCTGCAACAGCCGCCGGCGCGTCGCGCCGCCGCAGCGGGCGAGCCGGTAGCGGCCGTCGTCGTCGTGGGTGAACGCGACGCCGAACCGCTCGAGCCGGGCGATCGCCGCGGGCGCCTCGCCCGTGAGCGCGGCGACCAGGCGCGGATCGGCGGTCTCGTGCGAGCTGTGCATGACGTCCTCCGCATGCACCGACGGCGCGTCATCGCTGCCGAGCGCAGCCTGGATGCCGCCCTGCGCCTTCGCGGTGTTCGAGGACGCGAGCCCGAGCTTCGTGGCGAGCACGACCCGCGAGCCGCTCTCGGCGGCGGCGAGCGCAGCCGTCAGCCCGGCAACGCCGGAGCCGATCACGAGCACGTCGCAGCGCAGCCGGGACACGCCGACAGGCTAATGCCGGAGCCGCGCGGAGAACCGCGGTCGCAGAGGGGGGTCTGACCCCGGTCTCCCGCTCCGGCGCGGGAAGTCAGGGTCAGACCCCGATCTCGCACTCCCGAGCGGGAAGTCGGGGTCAGACCCCGGTCTCCCGGGGTTCCGGGTCGAGCGGGGCGTTGCGGTCAGACCTCGATGTCCTGGTTTCCGCCCCGCGCGTGCGGTCGCGGAACTGCTTTGCGCAGCTTGCACGTTGTCCTTGAAGCGAGCTTCCGCGCCGGGGAAACCGACTCGGCCTCTCGTGCGAATGAGATGCAGATGCCGACGCCCTTACCCACACCCGGTCGCTCGTCTCTCGGGCTCGTCGCCCTCGACAGCCCGAGCTGGGCGTTGCGACGCGGACTCGCATCGCTCGAGGGCGATCTCCCTGCCGCGATCGTGCGGGTCGACGCCAACGCGACCGCGACCGAGATCCGCTCGGCCGCCCGGATCGCCGCCTCGGCCGGAGCGGCCGTGGCGTGGATCCCGGAGGCCGCGCCGCTCGAGCTCGCCGAGGAACTCGCCCGAGCCTGCCCCGATGTCATCGCCGACTCGGCGCTGTGCGGCGACGACCTCGTCGAGAACCTGTTCGGCTGGACGAGCGTGTGCGACCTCGCCGACCTGCGCACCGATCCGTGGCGCATCGCGATCGCGCTCGGCAGCGAAGGCGACGGTGCGCTCGACGGCCTCGACGGCGTCGACGTCATGGGTCGGGGCGCCGACGCGCGCCGTCTCGGCGAATGGCTCGCCGCCGGCGTCAAGGTGCCGGTCTGGATCGTCGGCGACGAGCTCGGCATCCAGGGCGTGCGGCTGCGCTTCGGCAGCCACGAGCGTCTCGTGCCACCGCCGGCGATCGAGGCGAGCGCATCGCTCGGCGATGCGCTCGACCTCGTCTCCTGCGGTCACGAGCTCGTGCGGGCCCTGCAGGGCTCGGCCGCGCGTCTGCGCCGCGCCGACGCCTGATCCCGGTGGATCCAGGTTGAGCTCAGCGCTCGAAGGTCACCGGATTGCTGAGCGTACCGGCACCGGTCACGCTGATCTCGACGACGTCGCCCTCGACCAGGTAGCGCTTGGGGTCGCGCCCATCGCCGACGCCGCCCGGCGTGCCGGTCGCGATCACGTCGCCGGGCTCGAGCGTGGTCGCGCGCGAGACGTACTCGACGAGCTCCTGGATCCCGAAGATCAGGTTGCTCGTGCTTGAGTCCTGCATCGTCTCGCCCGAGACGACGGTCTTCACCTGCAGCGCGCCGAGGTCGACGCCCTCGGCGTCCACGAGGCAGGGCCCGAGCGGCCCGAAGGTGTCGAAGCTCTTGCCGTACGTGAACTGGCGGAGCGGCGTCTCGAGCTGCGCGCGGCGGCCCGAGACGTCGTGGAAGCACGTGTACGCGCCGACGGCCGCGCGCGCTGCGGCACCCGTCGCGCGGTGCACGCGCTCGCCGATCACGACCGCGAGCTCGCCCTCGTAGTCGGGCCGCGTCTCCTCGCGCGGGATCACGATCGCCTCGCCGGGCCCGATCAGCGAGGTCGTCCACTTGGCGAAGATCACCGGCACGTCGGGGATGTCGAGCTGCGACTCCTCGGCATGATCGCGGTAGTTGAGGCCGATGCAGATCAGCTTGCGCGGCACGACCGGATGGGCGAGCGACACGGCGTCGAGCGGCGTGCGCTGGCCCTCGGCTGCCGCGAGCGCAGCCCAGGCCTCGCGGCTCGGGACGAAGCCCTGCCCGCCCGCGGGGCCGGCATCGACGACGGACTCGTCCTCGAGCCTGCCGATGCGGAACTCACCGGACGCGTTGCGGTAGCGGACTGCCTTCACTCTGGGGCCTCCTCGTGATTCGTCGAGGCGCAGAGTACCCTTGACGGCATGGCGACCCGAACGCACGCGCTCGAGCTGGGCGATGTCGACCTGCTCGACCACGACCTGTTCGCCGAGCGCGAGCCCTGGGACGTCTTCGAGCTGCTCCAGCGCGAGGCCCCGGTGTACCGGCACCCGGAGCCGGCCGGCGACGGATTCTGGTGCGTGACGCGTTACGACGACGTCGTGCAGGTGCTCAAGGACACCGCCACGTACTCGTCGGAGTCCGGCGGCGCTGCGCTGATCGAGCCCGTGCCCGACGACGTGCTCGAGGCGCGCCGCAACTTCATGGAGACCGACCCGCCGCTGCATTCGCAGTGGCGCCGGCTGTTCGCGCGCGACTTCACACCGCGCTCGCTCGAGCGTTACGGCGACTTCCTGCGCGACCTCACGCGCACGATGCTCGACGAGACGCTGCCGAAGGGCGAGTTCTGTTTCGTCGAGGAGATCGCCGGCCCGATCCCGATCCGCGTGCTCGGCCACCTGCTGGGCGTGCCCGACGCGCATCTCGACAAGCTCGTCGAGCTCGGCGACCGCATGCTGGTGCCGACCGATCCGGACCTCACGCCGCCGACGACGCTCACGCCCGAGCAGTCGAAGTACCTGCCGTTCGGATCCGAGGCCGGCGCCGAGCTGCTCGAGCTCGGCCGGCCGCTGATCGACGCGCGCAAGGGCCATCCGTGCGGCGACGTCCTGTCGATCCTCGCCAATGCCGAGATCGGCGGTTGCCCGGTCACCCAACACGACCTCGACAACAACCTGGCACTGCTCGTCGTGGCCGGCAACGAGACGACCCGCCAGGGCATGGCGCTCGGGCTGCTCGCGCTGATCGAGCACCCCGACCAGCTCGAGCTGCTGCGCTCCGACCCCACGCTGATGCCGTCGGCCGTCGACGAGCTGATCCGCTACGCCTCGCCCGTGTGGCACTTCCGGCGCACGGCCGTCGTCGACACCGAGCTGCGCGGCGTGCCGATCCGCAAGGGCGAGCGGGTCGTCGTGTGGTTCGCGGCGGCCAACCGCGATCCCGACGCGTTTCCCGACCCGCACCGCCTCGACCTCACGCGCAAGCGCGACGTGCACGCCGCCTTCGGGCGCGGCGGGCCGCACTTCTGCCTCGGCGCGCACCTCGCGCGCCTCGAGATGGCGGTGCTCTTCGAGCAGCTCCTGCCACGCGTCGCGTCGATCGAGCTGACCGGGCCACCGGCACGGCTGCGCTCGAACTTCACGAACGGCCTCAAGCGCATGCCCGTGCGGGTCGTCGAGGCCTGAAGCCGGCCGAGTGCCGGGCGCTGGTACGCTCGGCCGACCACCACGGGGCAACGATGCGTGCGGAGGCGAGATGACGGAGTCGGAGCGGTTGGCGGCGCTCGAACGCGACGGCGTGCGCATCGTGCGCGTGACGTATCCCGATCTGCACGGCGTGCTGCGCGGCAAGGATGTCCCCATCGACGTCTTCGCATCGACGGTCGGCTCGCACGGGCTGGCCTTCTGCAAGGCCATCTCCACCGTCGACCTGCGGCACAACGTCGTGTCGGGCTTCGAGCACGGCTTTCGCGACATCCAGGTGACGCCGCTGCCCGAAACGCTCGCGCAACTGCCCTGGGCGCCCGAGGTGGCCTGGTGCCTGTCGGATCAGACGGCCGACGGCGAGTCCTACGGCGCGGATCCGCGTGCCGCGCTCAAGCGCGCCGTCGCCGCCTTCGGCGAGCTCGGGCTGACTCCGGTGATGGGCCCCGAGCTCGAGTTCTACCTGCTCGAGCCGAGCGCGTCGACGCCAAGCGGCTGGACGCGCTACGTGGAGAACCCGACGCACGTCTACACGGTCGGGGATCACGCCGATCCGCGCGGGGTGCTCGACAAGATGCTGCTCGCGCTCGCCGACGCCGGCCTCGGCGCGATCGGCGCGGCGCACGAGTACGGCATGAGCCAGTGGGAGATCAACCTCACCCACTCCGACGCGCTCGATGCCGCCGATCGCGCGTTCCGCTTCAAGGCGGCGGTCAAGGATCTCGCAACGCGCGAGGGCCTGCTCGCGACGTTCATGGGCAAGCCGTTCAACGGCGACGCCGGCTCCGGCTTCCACCTCCACCTCTCGCTCTGCGGGGAGGACGGAGCCAACGCATTCGCCGACAGCGCCGGGGCGCACGGCTGCGCGGAGGTGCTGCGCCACTTCGTCGCCGGCGTGATCGCGCATGCCCCCGCGCTCATGGCGTTCCTCAACCCGACCGTCAACGCCTACCGCCGCATCGACCCCCACGAGCTCGTGCCGACGCGCGCCTGCTGGGGGTACGACAACCGCTTCGGTCTCGTGCGTGTGCCGCCCGAGCGCGGCGCGGCGACGCGCGTCGAGATGCGGCTCGCCGACGGCTCCGCGAACCCCTACCTGGCGACCGCCGCACTGCTGTTCGCCGGGCTCGACGGCATCCGCCGCGATCTCGCGCCGCCGCCCGCGGTCGCCGGGCTGGTCTACGAGCTGCCGGAGGAGGAGCAGGGCGATCCCATCCCGCTCTCGCTCGGGACGGCACTCGACGCGCTCGAGAGCGATGCGACGCTGCGCGAGGCGATGGGCAGGCAGCTCGTCTCCACGTTCCTGACGATCAAGCGCTTCGAGCTCGAGCGCTACGAGCGCCACGTGTCCGACTGGGACCTGGCGGAGTACGCCCACCACCTCTAGGCGCGCGCTCGGACGAGGGCTACCAGGCGGCTTCGTCGAGCTCCGCGCGCACCGAGGCGACGTCGGCGAGCGTCGAGAACCCGTCGGCCTGCGCGGCCAGCGTGGCCGCCTGCACGTCGCGATAGGGCACGATGCGGTCGCCGTAGGCGAGGTCGCGCGTGGCCGTGCCGTCGGTCAGGAAGATCACGTCGAGGCCCCGCTCCGAGGCCTGGCGGGCGGTCGTGTCGCAGCACATGTGGGTCATGAAGCCGCCGATCACGAGCCGGCGGACGCCGAACTGGTCGAGAGCGTCGGCGAGCTCGGTGTTCGTGAACGAGCCCGGGGTGTGCTTGACGATGACGGGCTCGAGCCCGTGTGGCGCCACGTCGGGCATGGTCTCGACGAGCGGCCCGTCGGGCGCGAACACCGGCGCTCCCGGCGCCTCCTCGTGGCGCACGTGGAAGACCGGCACGTGCGCGGCGCGGGCGGACTCGACGAGCTGGCGCAGCCGGGCCAGCACGAGCGGGCCGTCCGGGATGCGCAAGGGCCCGCCCTCGGCGAAGTACTCCCGCTGCACCCCGATCAGGAGCACGCCGGCGTGCTGGAGCGTCCGGTCGCTCACGCGAAGGCGCTCCGCAGCTGACGCACGCCGACCATGGCCGCAGCCGTGTCGGCCATCCCCTCGGCACGCAGGCTGGCGACGAGGCGCTCGAGGCGGGCGACCGCGACCGCGCGCTCGGCGAGGAACCGCTCGACCGCCTCGTCGGCGGGCGCGCCGCGGCCCGTCACGATCGCCTGCTCGGTGAGATCCCGCCGCGTGGCGTGCAGCTCGTCGCGCACGGCGGCGAGCGCCCACCGCTGCCAGCGCGTCTCGGCCGCGATGCCGTCGAGCTGATCCTCGAGCCAGTCGAGGTGGAGCTTCTCGCCGAGCGCGAAGAACGCGTGTGCGGACTCGGCCAGCGAGCAGCCCGTGGCGCGGGAGGCGGCGATCACGTCCGGTGCGTAGGTCAGCTCCGGTCGCCAGGCCGCCGCGTCGGCAAGCGGCAGCGGCACGCCGCGCTCGGCGAGCGCCTCACGGCGCAGCGCGTGGTCGGCGCGCCACGCATCGCTGCCCACGCCGCGCAGCGTCTGCGAGAGCTCGCTGAACGAGGCGCGGTCGCGCGCGATCACGCCCGCGGCATCCCCCTCGCTCGCATGCTGCAGGTACCAGCGCGAGACGCCCTCGACGAGATCGTCGACGCCACCCATGACGTCCATCTGCACGTCCGTGTCCACTGCCGGATCCGCGAACAGCGCCTCCACCTCCTCCCAGCGCGCGACCGCCCCCGTGACCTCGCGCGCGATCCAGTACGCACGCACGACGTCGGCCGCCTCGGCGCCGGTCTCGGCCATCATCTGCCAGGCCCAGGCGATGCCGAGCGAGTTGACCACGTCGTTCGTCACGAAGGTCGCCACGATCTCGCGCCGCAGGCGGTGCTCGCGGTACAGCTCGCCGGTCGCCTCGACGAGCCGGCGCGGGAAGTACGCGCGCAGCACGGCAGCGAGCGCCGGGTCGTCCGGGATCGCCGAGGCGAGCACCTTCGGGTAGAGGCTGCGCTTGGCATAGGCGAGCAGCACGGCGAGCTCCGGGCGGGTCAGCCCGCGGCCCTGGCGCTGCCGCTCGGCGAGCACATCGGCCGTGGGCAGCGCCTCGAGCTCGCGGTGCAGCAGGCTCTCGGCCTCCAGCTCGTGCATCAGCATCTCGTGCGCCTCGACGCGCTGCGCGGCTGTCTCCTGCTCCTGGCTGAGGATCTGCGCCTGCAGGTAGTTGTCGTAGAGCACGAGCTCGCAGACCTCGCCGGCCGCGGCGGCGAGCAGCGTGTCGCGCTCCTCGGGCGTGATCAGGGCCCGCTCCACGGCGGCGCCCAGGAGGATCTTGATGTTGACCTCGTGGTCGGAGCAGTCGACGCCGGCGGAGTTGTCGATCGCATCCGTGTTGATGCGGCCACCGGCGATCGCATATTCGATACGGCCGCGCTGCGTGAGGCCGAGGTTGCCGCCCTCGCCGACGACCCGCGCGCGCAGCTCGCGACCGTCGATGCGCACGGCATCGGTGTCGCGGTCGCCGACCTCCGCATGCGTCTCGCCGGAGGCCTTGACGAAGGTGCCGATGCCGCCGTTCCAGAGCAGGTCGACGGGCGCACGGAGGATCGCGCGCACGAGCTCGTCGGGGTCGAGCGCAGCCGCGTCGACGCCGAGCGCGGCCTGCGCCTCCATCGACAGCGGCACCGACTTCTCGGTGCGCGACCAGACCCCGCCGCCGGCCGAGATCGCGGAACGGTCGTAGTCCATCCAGGAGCTGCCGGCCCCGAGGGCGAAGAGGCGCGCGCGCTCGGCGAAGCCGGCTGCGGCATCCGGCGTCGGATCGAGAAACACGTGGCGGTGATCGAAGGCCGCGACGAGGTGGATCTGCCGCGAGAGCAGCATGCCGTTGCCGAACACGTCGCCCGACATGTCGCCGACCCCGACGACCGTGAACGGCCGCGCGTCCACGTCGCGGCCCAGTTCGCGGAAGTGCCGCTTCACGCTCTCCCAGGCGCCGCGCGCCGTGATGCCGAGCGCCTTGTGGTCATAGCCCTTGGAGCCTCCCGACGCGAACGCGTCGCCGAGCCAGAAGCCATACTCGAGCGCGATCCCGTTGGCCGTGTCGGAGAGCGCCGCCGTGCCCTTGTCGGCCGCCACGACGAGGTACGGATCGTCCTCGTCGAAGGCCCGCACGCCCTCGGGGCGCACGACCTCGCCGCCGACGATGTTGTCGGTCACGTCGAGCATGCCGCGGATCAGCGTCGAGTAGCGGACGCGCACCTCCTCGCGCAGCGCGTCGCGCTCGGCCGGCGGCGTGCGCAGCACGAAGCCGCCCTTGGCGCCGACGGGGACGATCACCGCGTTCTTGACCGTCTGGGCCTTCATCAGCCCGAGCACCTCGGTGCGGTAGTCCTCGCGACGGTCCGACCAGCGGATGCCGCCGCGCGCCACGTGGCCCCCGCGCAGATGGATGCCCTCGACGCGCGGGTGGTAGACGTAGATCTCGAAGAGCGGCGCCGGCGCCGGCATCTGCGGCACGTCGGCCGAGCGCAGCTTGAGCGACAGGTAGTCGCGGCCGAGCGCGGCGTTCGTGCGCACGGTGGCGTCGATCAGCGCCGCGAACCCGCGCAGGATGCGGTCCTCGTCGAGGCTGCCGACAGCCGCCAGTTGCTCGTCCAGTTGCGTGCGCAACCGGGTCTCGCGCGCCTCGTCCGCCGGATCGCAGAAACGGGCCCGGAAGAGCTCCACGAGCAGGCGCGCCGTCTGCGGGTGCGCGCCGAGGACATCGTTCTGGTAGGCCGCGGTGAAGGTTGGCGCGATCACGCGGCGGTAGCGCCGGTACGCGCGCAGGATCACGATGTCGTCGCAGCTCAGGCCCGCGCGGATGACGAGCGCGTTGAGCGTGTCCGACTCGACGCGCCCGCCCCAGATCGCCGTGACGGCCTCGGCGAGGCGCTCGCCGTCGCGCGCGCAGTCGACCTGGGCATCGTCGACGAGCACGCCGAAGTCGTGCAGATAGGCGCCGTCGCTGCCCCCGTCGAGGCGCGTCGGCACCTCCTCCATCACGGTCAGGCCGAGCGCCTCGAGCACCGGCAGCAGCTCGCCGAGGGGGATCTTGCCGCCGTGCGTCGCCACCGTGACGCGCGTCAGCGGGCGGGCGCCCGCCTGGGTGTGCTCGGGGAGCTCGTTCTGCAGCCCGACGGCGAACGGCTCGCCCGCGGCCACCCGCTCGAGCAGCTCGATGTCCTGCAGCGCGAGCTCGGGGGATGTGGCGGTCTTGTAGTAGTCGGGCAGGCGGGCCGCGTAGCGCGCCGCGAGCACGCGCCCCGCGGCCTCGCCCGAGGCGGAGATGAGCTCCTCCGCGAGGCGGTCGTCCCACGTGCGCGCAAGCCGGGCGACGTCCTGCTCCAGCTCGTCGATCGGCACCTCCGGCGCACCCTCGGCGGGGATGTGGAGGAGGAAGAAGAGCTGCGCTGCGGCATCCTCGGCGAGCGCCAGGTGATACTCGACCGACTCCGCCCGGAAGCGCTCGGCGAGGAGCGCCTGGAGGCGGATGCGCAGGTCGGTCGACATGCGGTCGCCGGGCACGGCGATCGCCACGGTGATGTTGCGACTGGCGGCATCGCGCCGCACCGTCACCGTCACGCGCTGCGCCTCCTGCGCCCGCATCGCGGCGACGATCTCGGACCCGAGCGCCTCGACCGGCGCCTGGAAGAGCTCGTCGCGCGGGAACGACTCGAAGGCCGCGACGGTGGCCTTGTAGTCGTGCGAGCCCTCGATCAGGCCCTCGGCCTCGATGATCGCGTGCAACTTGCGGCGCAGGAGCGGCGTGCGCGAGGCCTGCTCGAGGTAGACGAGCGAGGTGAAGAGGCCGATCACGCGCAGGAGGCCGGCGATGGTGCCGTCAGGGCGCAGGACGCGCACCGAGACGTCGTCCATGCGCGCGCGGCGGTGCACCCGCGAGCGCCGGTTCGTCTTGCCGATCACGAGCAGGTCGCCGCTCGCCACGATGCGCTCGCGCAGGAACTCCGGCAGCTCGCCCACGGCCGTCGGGCCGGCGAAGCGCGAGGACCCGTCGTCGCGCAGGATGCCGAGCCCCGAGCCGGGTCGCACCTGCACCATCGGGCCGGCAGGGCCGTCCGCGGTGTCGTAGGCGCGCGCGCCGAGCAGGATGAAGTGCCCGTCGCGCAGCCAGTCCAGGAAGGCGGCCGTCTCCTCGACCTCGTCGTGCTCGCGCACGCCGTCTGCCGCATGCGCCGCCGCGGCCATACCCTCGACCATGGCGAGCATCGCCGCATGGTCGCCGACGGCGAGTTGCAGCTCGCCGAGCGCCTCGCGCACGGTCGCGACCAGGGCCTCGCCCTCCCCGCCGATCAGCTGCCGGTCGAGCTCGAGCCGCATGATCGACTCGCGGCCGCTCGCCACGCGCGCATCCGTGACCCGCGCGATGCGGCCGGCGTCGTCGCGCTCGATGCCCACGATCGGGTGCAGCAGCAGGCGCACGCTGTAGCCCGCCCCCTGAACGGCCGCGCGCACGGTATCCACGAGGAACGGCGCGTCGGGCACGTTGAGCTCGAGCGCGGTGCCGGCCGGCGGCGAGTCGATGACACGCACCGCCATCGACTCGAGGCCGCGCGCGTCGGCGAAGTCGTAGAGGTCCGCCGACTGCCGGTAGAGCTCGTCGATGTCGAACGTGCGCAGGCGCTCGTGCAGCGTGCGGCCGAGCAGGACGCGCACGAAATTGACCAGCCGCTCGCTCCGCGGGGCGCTCTCGCGGATCGCGATCAGCTCTTCGAGCTCGCGCAGGAGCGGATGCGCGGCGTGGCGGTCGCTCACGCGAGCAACGCTAGCCGGTCGAGCCCCGTGCGTGCAGGGCAGGCGGGACGATCGCCGTGCGCGCGAGCGCCGCCTCCTCGCTCGCGCCGACGGCGAGCCGCACCGCGATCTCGGCGATGCGGTCGGTGTGCCAGCGGACGCTCGTGAGCGGCGGGTCGAGCAGGCGTGAGACCGGCTGGTCGTCGAACCCCACGACGGCGACGTCCGCGGGGATCCGCAGGCCGAGCTCGCGGCACGCCGCGTAGACGCCGAGCGCGACGGAATCGGAGAGCGCGAAGATCGCCGTCGGCCGGTCAGGCCCGCTGAGCAGGTCGCGTGCCAGCGGTTGCGCGCCGTTGAGGCTGTACTCGCAGGCATGCAGGCGCGTCTCGAGCCCGAGCCGCTCCGACCACTCGAGCACCGCCTGCTCGGCGCTGCGCGCCGGCGAGCGCTCGATCGCCCAGGAGAGCACGCCGATGCGCCGGTGGCCGCGCTCGGCGAGGTGCTCGAGCACCGCGCGCACGGCGCGTTCGTGATCGAACAGCACCTGCCCCGAGGTCGCGGCTCCCGGCATGCGCTCGCCGATGCTGACCGTGGGCACGCGCGCTGCGACCTCCTTCCAGCCCGTGGCGAACGGGCCGATGGGAGAGACGATCAGAGCATCGACGCGCCGGTCCGCAAGCTCGAGCGCGAGCTCGACCTCGAGCGCGGGGTCGCCGTCGGCGTCGGCGATCAGCAGCTGCCGCCCGCCCGCCCGCAGATGGCGCTGAACGCCCGCGACGAGCTCCTGCAGGTAGAGGTCGGCGAGGCTGCCGACCACCATGCCGACGCTCTGCGTCGCGCCCCCGCGCAGCGCACGCGCGATCGGATCGGTGCGGAAGCCGAGCTCCTCGGCCGCTGCCTGGACGCGCGCCTGGGTCTCCGACGACACCTGGAGGCCGCGCAACGCATAGGACACGGCGGCCGGGGAGAGGCCGGTGTGCTCGGCGAGCTGCCGGATCGTCGGGCGTCGCGGGCGGGCGGTCACATCGTCACCGTCACCCATCTCCGCAGGACGTTACTTGACGTTTGCCGCACGCGGGTGGATGATTAGTGAAACGATTCACCACACCGTTTCCCCCCAGGTTCTCGAGGAGCCGATCGTGAACGACACCACCCCGACCGTAATTGGCGTGCTGACGGAGGCCCTCCCCGAAGGACGCCGGCTGACGATCGCCGAGTGCGCGCACGCCGCCGAGACGGCGGGAGCGGTCTACGACCTCGACGCCCTGGTGGACTTCGAACGCGGCGAACGCACCTACACCCAGCTCTGGCGCACGGAGCACAGCGAGGCGTACGCGATCGGCTGGAAGCAGTCGGGCGACACCGGATTCCACGACCACGACGGCTCGGTCGGATCGGTGCACGTCGTGCGCGGCACGGTCGCCGAGGAGCACATCGTGCTGCGGCCGGCGGGCGACTGGCTCGCGCGCGTGGAGCTCGCGGCCGGCGAGACCTTCCGCTTCGACGGCGCGCACATCCACCGCATGCGGCACGCCGCGGGCGAGACGGCGCTGACCGTGCACGTCTACTCGCCGCCGCTCGGGCGCGCGGGCGCCTACGAGCTGTCGTGCGACGGCACGCTGCGCCGCCACAGCATCGCGGGCGACGAGGAGCTGCGCCTGAGCGAGACGTTCCAGGAGCATCGGGCGCTCGAGGACCCGCCGCCGGGCGCGCTCGAGTCACTCGAGGGCTGATCGCCGCTACCGCAGGCGGAGCTGGATGCAGACCGGCGGCTCGCCGTGGAGCTCGCTCCAGACCCTGATCAGCGCCGTCCCCACGGGCAAGGTGGGATCGAGGCGGGCCTCCTCCTCGTCGAGCGCCTGCGCGATCGGCCGCGCCGCGGCCAGGCGCTGGAGTCCGAAGGCGTCGTTGCGGCGGGCGTCGATGACGTAGAAGCAGGCCAGCGCGAGCGGCTCGAGTGCCGGGTTGTCCTCGCCCTGCTGATACGCCGCGAGCTCGCGCACGCGCTCCGCGGCGTCGGCGGCGAGCGCGACCAGCTCGCCTGAGGGCCGGCCGGCGCGATGGCGCGGCTTGGCGCCGCCCGCCGGCTGCTCGAAGATCGCCGCGACCGGCGCTGCCAGGTGCAGCGCGGCGCCCTGCCGCCGGAGGTGGGCGACGGCGCCGTGCAGGTCGAAGGCGAGCGCGGCGGTCTCCTCGGTGAGGGTCGCGGCCAGCTCGTCGGGGTCGAGATCGGTCATCCCAGCAGGTACCGCCCCGAGAGCGCCACCTCCTCGAGCGGCGGGGCCGCGAGGGCCTCGCCGTCGAGCGTGACCTCGTGCGTGCGCGGGTCGACGCGGACATCGCCGGTACGGCCATGGCGCACCATGCTGGCCGCGGTGAGGTCGCGGCAGCCCTCGACGGCGACGCGGGTGCGGGCCGTCGGCAGCTCGGCGTCCAGGGCCGCGTGCGCCAGGAACGCGAGCGAGAGCAGCGCCGGCGCGGAGCCCGATCCACCGACCTGGCGGCGCAGCAGGACCGGCTCGGCCAGCCCCGTGCTCGCGTTGCCATCGCCGGAGGCGCCGTAGACGGCGACGCCCGCCTTGAGCACGATCTCGGGCCGCACGCCGAAGTTGTGCGGGTGCCAGAGCACGACATCGGCCAGCTTGCCCGGTTCGAGCGACCCGATGTGACCGGCCAGACCGTGGGTGATGGCGGGGTTGATCGTGACCTTCGCGAGGTGCCGCAGCACGCGCTCGTTGTCCGCGCGCCCCGGCTCGGGGCCGCGCAGCGCGCGCATGGCGGCCGCGTTCTGGAACGCGCGGCGCACGACCTCGCCAACCCGGCCCATGCCCTGCGAGTCGCTCGAGAGCATCGCGATCACGCCCAGGTCGTGCAGGAGGCCCTCGGCGGCCATCGTCCCGGCGCGCACGCGATGGCGCACGATCGTCGCGT
>CAZYYP010000037.1:0-19839 GCA_964651695.1 uncultured Gaiellales bacterium
AGTACACCGCCGAGGATCCCGCCGGTCACCAGTGGACGTTCTCCGAGACGCTCGCCGACGTCGCCCCGGAGCAGTGGGGCGGAATTTCGGTCGCGCCCGTCGAGGTTCGCCGCGTGAGCCCGTCCGCCGCGGAGCGCTTTCAGGGCCGAGCGATCTAGACGCGGCCGACAGAGATCGGCCGGGGCTGCTCGCCCGCACGGTTCTCGAAGGCGATGATCTCGACGAAGCGAAAGTCCGGGTATCGCTGCCGCATCTGAGCGCCGGCCCGTTCGGCCGCTGCCTGGTCGCGGTACCGCGCCGGATTCGCGCTCCCGATGATCGGTTGCCCGTTGGGACGGAGTTCGTACCACGTGCCGTCGTCCGTGCTGTTCATGGGCGGCAGCGTAGATGCGCGAGGGGCGCCTGTCGCCGGCCCGTCGCTCCGGTCGCGCGGTGCAGCGGCGTGAGCACCGGCGAGCCGCCTATGGCGCATTCGCAGCCGATGCCGGGCCGCCCGCACGGGCCGAGCCGGGCGCGAGGATAGTCGTCGCCCGGCGGGTGTGCGTGCGCATCGTGTGAGTCCATGTGAGGAAGAGCTCACAATCGGCCCGCCCTCGCTCACATTGGCGCCGAGTCCCTCGTTGGAGTGATTCGGAGGCCGCCCGTCGAGCCGTTGCTTCGTTCAACGCACCACGCGGCACGGGCTGAAGCAATCGCCGCGGCTGACGACGGAGGGCCCTACTTGCTCACTGAGATGATCGTCAAGTTGTACGTCTATCTCCAGCGCGACCGAGGTCAGACGATGGCGGAATACGCCATCGTGCTCGGTGTCATCTCCGTCGGCATCATCGTCGCCTTGGGCAGCCTGAGGGGCGCGATCACCGGCACGGTCACGAAGATCACGGCCGACATCTGATGCACGCACTCGACGACGCCACAACCAGGCCGTGTCCTCCCTGTCACGGCCTGGTGGCGTTCGCGAGCTTGTAGCCCGCTCCGCGCACGGTCACGACGCGCGAGGGGCGCGCGACGTCCGGCTCGATCTTGCGGCGGAGGTTGGAGATGTGCGTGTCCGCCGCCCGGCCGTCGCCGGAGTACGGGGCTCGCCAGAGGTGCTCCATGATCTCCGCGCGCGAGAACACCTTCCCGGGTGACTCCGCCAGGAACAGGAGCAGGTCGAACTCCCCGCCCGTCAGGCGGACGTCCGTGCCGTCGACCTCGACCGTCCGCCCGACCGGGTCGATCTCGAGCCCGGCGACCGCGAGGCGCGAGGATCCGCGCTCGGCTGCGTCGAGTCGGCGGCGACGCAGGAGCGCGCCGACCCGGCTCGTGAGCTCTGCGACGGAGAAGGGCTTCGTGACGTAGTCGTCCGCGCCCGCCTCGAGCCCGAGCACGGTGTCGATCTCGGAGTCCCGGGCCGTCAGCAGAATGACCGGGAGCGCGCTCTGCGTGCGGAGCCGGCGGCAGACGTCGAGCCCGCTGAGGCCGGGCATCATGATGTCGATGATCGCCAGGTCGTGCTCATCTGCGCACGCGCGGTCGAGTGCAGTCGATCCATCGGTGACGGCATCGACGCTGTAGCCGTCGCGCTCGAGCGCGTAGGTGACCGAGCGGATGAGCGATGGCTCGTCGTCGGCCAGGAGGATGCGCGCAGGCATCAGGCCGACACCAGGATCCCGCGCTTGGCGCAGGGAAGGGTGATCACGACGGTCGTCCCCTCTCCGGGAGGCGACTGGACGCAGATCTCCCCGTCCATCGCCTCGATGTACTCACGGCAGATGCCCAGTCCCAGCCCGAACCCGCCGGCCGGGCGGGCCCAGTCGCCGCGCCAGAAGCGGTCGAACACGCGCGCGAGCTGGTCGGGCGGAATCCCGCGGCCCGTGTCGCTGACGCGGATGCAGGCCCGGCCCTCGCGGGCGCTCGCTCGCAGGGCGATCGAGCCGCCGGGGGGACTGTGCTTGAGCGCGTTGCCGAGCAGCCCGACGAGCACCTGATCGAGCACGTCGGGGTCGGCGGTCGCCCGGCCCGAGCCCTTCACGTCGATCGTCACCCCTGCGGCGTCGGCCAGCGGGCGCATGAGCTCGGTCACGTGCGCGAGGCGCGGCCGCAGCGGGATGTCGCGCGTGCTGGGGCGCAACTCACCGGCCCCGAGCCGGGCCAGCGTCAGGAGACTCTCCGTCAGGCGCTGGAGGCGCTGCGCCTCGTGCTGGAGATCGGCAAGGAAGGCGTCGCGTGCCGCCGGCTCGTCCTTCGCTCCGTCCTGGAGCACCTCGACGGCCGCCACGATCGCGGCCAGGGGCGTGCGCAACTCGTGCGAGGCGTTTTCGACGAAGCGCCGTTCGGTCTCCTCGCGCGCACGGTCGGCCGTGCGATCCGAGACCACCACGAGACTCGCTCCCGGCGTCGCGTCGGCGTGGAGCGGTGAACGCTGGAGGCGGAGGAATCGGCCCTGAGGCGTCTCGACATCGGCCGCCTCGACGCCGTGCACGCGCGCTGTCTCCTCGACCGCGTGCGCGGGCCATGGATCCGGGAGTGCCCGGCCACGCTGCAGCGGCACGCCGAGAAGCTCGACGGCAGCCGGATTGAACACCGCGACGAGCCCGGTGGCGTCAACCGCGACGACGCCCTCCTCGAGCCGGTCGAGGACGAGTGCGAGCGATTCGCGCTCGTGCTCGACCTCCGAGAAGGCCACTGCGAGGCGCTGTCTCATCTCGTCGATGCTCCCCGCGAGGAGGCCGATCTCATCGGGGAATCCGTCCTGCACGCCGGAGGTGAAATCGCCCGCGGCAATACGGCTGGCGGCGTCGGCAAGCCGGCGCACGCGACGCGCGACGATGTTGGCGACCAGGATGCTCGCGATCACGGCGAGGATCACCGCGAGACACGCCCCGAGGAAGAGCCCGCGATGCAGCGCGTCGCTCGCGCGGGTCACGAATCCCGTGCGCGGCGCGTACGCGACCAGCGCCTCGCGCACGCCCTTCGTCGTCTTCGTGGGCATGGCGATGACGTGAGAGGCATTCGCGTCGCCGGCCGTGACGAAGCGGTGGCCCCTCAGCGCGAAGCCGACCGCCCTGGCCTCGTCGGGCAGTTGCCGCACGTGGATGCTCGGGAGCGCCGAGGCCGCGACGATCCTGTGATTGCGGTCGACGAGCCAGATCGAGATCTGGCCATCGCGCGAGGCGCGCGTGAGCGCTTGCTGGATCTCCGCGGCCGACGACGCGTGGCGCACCTGATGCGCTGCCCGCGAGCTCACGCCGAGCACGGCATCCTGCGCGAGCGATCGGTACTGACGGTCGACCGTCGGCACGATGTAGAGCGCAATCACGCTGGCGGTCAGGACGCTCGCGCACACGAGCGTCGTCGCAAGCCATGTGCGGATGCTCTTCAACGCGGCCACGCTCTCGTTGTAGCGCGCATCGGCCCAGTTGGGGGACGCGAGTCCCGGCATGAACCGTCGAGGATCGGTCACTGCCGGGCGCTGGGGTCTCCCGCACCGACGGCGTGGCGCGCGTTCGTCTTCAACACAGCGCCGGCACCGTTTCCCTCAAGGTCGTCGCGATCTGCGCTCTGATCGGTTGTTCGGCTGCGAGGCGCGGTGCGGCGGCGAGGCCTACTTCGGCGGGGCTTGCCGCACCGCGCGACGCTGCCCGTCGGCGCCCGCCCGGCTTGCCGGCGACGCACCCTGAGAGATGCTCCCGCCGGGCAGGCCGATCTCGCCGAGACGGGCGATCGCCTCGGTGCGCGTATGTGCGCCGATCTTCGCGAAGGCGTTCTCGAGGTGCGTGCGGATCGTGGAGGGCGAGACGACGAGCTCGGCGGCGATCTCGCCGTTGGTCAGGCCGTGGCGGACGTGGCCCAGAACCTCGAGCTCGCGGGTGGTGAGGCCGAGTGCGCGGTGGCGCTGCCTGGCGGCCTCGATCCGTGCAAGGGGCCGCAGGAACGCGGGGCGGATGAGCTCGAGGATGGTTCGCTCGCGCCGGCCGAAAGCTCGCTCCGCGTCGTCGGCGAGGTCGATCATCACGCGCCGCCGCACGGGTGACCCGGCGCCCGCGAGGACGATCGTCGCCTGCGGCTCGATCTGCACCTGGCGACACCACTCGTTGTAGAACGACGTGCGGCGCCAGGCGCGCTCGGTCGAGACATCGCCGATGAGCGCGACCCCGTCGTGCGGCGTGTGCCGGACGTGGAGTGGGAACTCGTGCTGATACGCGTAGAAGATCGTCTCCATCTCCGCGTTGTGCCCGGCGAACGGCCGCGTCTCTACCTCGTTCTTGACCGTCGCGTACGTCTCCGTGATCGGGCGCTCGCAGTAGCACACCCAATCCGCGCCGAGCAGCTGGCGGAGCGCCTCGAGGCCAGGGTCCGTGAAGGTGCCCAGCCGGGCGTCGTACTCGATCGCGCCGGCGACATCGAGCAGGGCCCGAGCGTCACGTACCGAGACCCCGTCCACGATGCCGATGATAGAGCGCGAGTGACGGCAATTTCCAACGTTCGGAGGGCTCCTGCCGACGTCCCCGGGCGGTGGGCCGCAGCGAGCGAACTCATCCGCGGTGCCGCCCTGGGGCATCCTGTGCGGGTGCACGACGACATCTCCCTGCGCGAGATCACCGACGCCAACCGGCGTGCGGTCGAGTTGCTGGGAGTGACTGCCGACCAGGAGACCTACGTCGCCGGCGTCGCGGAGTCGCTCCTCGAGGCTGCCGCCACTCCCGCGGCCTGCCCCTGGTATCGCGCCGTCTACGCCCGCGACGATCCCGTCGGCTTCGTCATGATCAGCGACGGCATCCCCGACGGCCATGCCGCGTACCTGGGGCCGTACTTCCTGTGGCGCCTGCTGATCGACGCCCGACGGCAACGTCAGGGTCTCGGGACGTCTGCGCTGAACCTGGTCGTCGACTACGTGCGGACACGTCCGGACGCCCGGGAGCTCCTGACCTCGGTCGTGCCCGGGCCGAACTCGCCGATCGGGTTCTACCTGCGCTACGGCTTCTCACGCACCGGGCAGGTGTTCGACGGCGAGGACATCCTGACACTGCGGCTCGTGAACTGAGACCGCGCGCGGCACCCGTCAGGGTGGTGGCGGCGGGGGCGGGGGAGGCAGCGCGTTGGGGGAGGGTGCCGAGTTGAACCCGGGATCGGGTGGCGCCGGCGACGCCGGCGGTGGCTCGTCGCCGCTGCGTTCGAGGTTGGTCACGCGGTCAGCGGCGGACTCGACCTTGTCGGCGATGTCGGCGAGCTGGTCCGGCGGGGCGAGCGTCACCTGGTTGATGAGCTCCAGGCCCTTCTGGAACTCGAGCGCGGCGACCGGCCCGAACTCCTGCCCGCTCGCGACCTCGTAGATCCTGTCCGGGAGGTCGCTGAAGCGGTCGCGTACCGCCTCGATCTCCTCGGTCGTGGCGGCCTCGACCATGTGCGCGATCTCGCCGATCGCCTCCTCGATGCGCGGGCAGATCTCCGACTCCATCACGTCTGCGGGCTTGGCGGGGGCCGGCGCAGGGAGCTGCGGCCCGCTCCCGATCGGCGGCGGCGGGGGCGGCGGCAACGCGTTCGGCGACGGGGCGGGCACGAATTCCGGCGTGGGCGGCGTTTCCACTTCCGCCGCGCGCAGCAGCCCCACGAGCTGGCGGCAGGTGCCGAGCGTCTTGCCCCACGCGAGGCGGAGCGAGGCGTCGGATCCCGGGAAGAGCAACCCGTCGAGCAGGGTGCGGGCAAGCACCGTCTGGACCATCGCGCCGCCCCAGTTCTGAGCGGCCACATCGCCTTCCGGTTGCACCGTGTCGAACAGGCCGCGCACCGTCGCGACCCGGGTGCGCAGCTTGCGCAGGTGCTCGAGGGTGGGCGGCGGCGTGCCGCGGATCTCGCTGCCGACGGCGCGCAACTCCGGAGCGATCTTGGTATCGGCGAGTGCACGCACGGCGGGCGAAACCGGTGGCGGACCCGCGTCGGTTTCCGGATCGCGCGCCACCAGCCTGTCGCCGGCCGGACGGCGCGCGAGCACGGCCGAGGCGAACCCGCGATTGCCCAGCGCACCGGCGACGCCCTGAAGTCCCGCGTGGGCGGGCGCGGCCGGTGCCGGGATGCCTGCCGGCTCGGCACGCTCGGGGAGCGGGTCGAATCCGCGCTCGCTCACGGGACGGTCCCCGGCGAGCCCGCGCTGTCCCCGGCACGGTGCTCGAGCCCGCATCCGGACGCGCCCTGGGACTGCGGTAGGGTCTCCGCGTGAGCGACGACGGCTACTTCGACGAGCGTGTCGCCGCGCGCTACGACGAGTCTGCTGCGGAGATGTTCGACCCGGCGCACGTCGATCCGGCCGTCGACTTCCTGGCGGGACTCGCCGGGCGGGGCCGCGCGCTCGAGCTCGGCATCGGGACGGGGCGCATCGCACTCCCGCTCGCGCGCCGGGGAGTGCCCGTGCACGGGATCGAGATGTCGCGGGCGATGGTCGCGAGACTGCGTGCGAAGCCCGGCGGCGACGCGGTCGGCGTCTCGATCGGGGACTTCGCTTCGACCGCCGTCGACGGGAAGTTCTCCGTCGCCTACCTGGTGTTCAACACGATCCTCAACCTCACCACCCAAGCGGCCCAGGTCGCGTGCTTCCGTCATGTCGCGGCGCACCTCCAGCCGGGGGGCTGCTTCGTCATCGAGGTGGTCGTCCCCGCTCTCCGGCAGCTTCCGCCCGGCGAGACGATCCACGCATTCCACCTCGGCGAGACGCACTGGGGGATCGACGAGTACGACATCGCGAGGCAGGGCCTCACCTCGCATCACTTCGAGATCGTCGACGGGCGACTCGAGCGCCTCTCGGTGCCCTTCCGCTACGCATGGCCCTCGGAGCTCGATCTGATGGCGCAGCTTGCCGGGATGAATCTGCGCGAGCGCTGGGGCGGATGGCAGCGGGAGCCGTTCACGAGCGAGAGCCGCAAGCACGTCTCGGTCTGGGAGACGCCGGCGGTCGTGGCCTGACGCGAGGGCCGGCCGCGCGTCGCGGCGTAGCGGCCCACACCCGTCGTGACGCTGCTCCGCGGCCACGTGGTCAGGCGTCCTTCGGCAACATCGTGATGCGCCGGCGCGCCAGGGTCAGGGCGCCGCGCTCCTGCTCGTCGTGCAGCACGCGGTTGACCGTCTCGCGGGTCGTCCCGGCGAGGCCGGCGAGATCTTCCTGGCTGAGCGGAATCGTGACCGGCGCCGTGCCGTCGCCGCCGTAGATGTGCGCGAGATCGCGCAGTCGTGCGCGCACCCGCAGGTGCACCGGTGTGTAGAGCGCCTCGACGAGACGGCTGCTGGAGGTCGCGAGCATCTCGACGAGCACCTGCTCGACCGCGACTGCGACCCCGGGATGCGCCGCCTTGAGGCGTGCGAATGCGCTTGCCGGCATCGTGAACGTCTCCGCCGGTTCGAGCGCCGCGACGGTCGCGGTCCGGCGCGCCTCGGGGTGCAGCACGGCGAGCAGGCCGAAAACGTCCCCGCGTGAATGGACGGCGAACGTCGCGACCTCTCCGAGCGGGGTCGTCACACGCGCGGCGAACCGCCCGCGCGCCACCCGATGCAGGCTGTCTCCGGGATCGCCCTCGTGGAACACCACCTCGCCGCGGCTGAACGTGCGCCGGCGGCCCGCCGCGCGAAGCTCC
The DNA here is from genome assembly GCA_964651695.1 of uncultured Gaiellales bacterium. Classification (GTDB taxonomy): domain Bacteria; phylum Actinomycetota; class Thermoleophilia; order Gaiellales; family JALYLC01; genus JALYLC01. The sequence goes on from CAZYYP010000037.1 coordinate 7,608, forward strand.
AACTCGGGCACGTCCGCGAAGACATCGATGTGCACGCCGCGACTCTACGCAACGTGTGTGACGGGCGTCACGTTCGCAACGTGCGCGCGCTCACGGTGCCGGCGGCGAGCCGCGCCTACCTTGGAGCGACACAAGAGGACGCCTTCGCAGTGAGGGGAGTGGGGCATGGCGACGTGGATCGCAGAACCGGGCAGGGAGTTTCCCCGGGGCAGGCCGCAGACGGATTCCCGCCCCGTTGCCTCGCGCCGCCGGCGAACCCTCGCCGGGACGCTCGAGGTCTTGGTCGCGCCCGCCGTCGCCCCGCATTTCACGCAGGAGTACTGGCCGCGGATTCCCTACGCGAATCGCGTGGCGATCGCGGAGCCGATGTACGCGATCGTCGCGCTCCTCCGCGATCCGTCGACCGCGATCGTCGACGACGTCCTGCCGCGCATCTTGGCGCTTGCCACGCACCCGGCCTCGCCGGCGTTCGGACCACATCCCACTCAGGCGCGGTTCGCCGCGTACGCGCTGCTGGACGAGTTGCGTACGGCTGCCGGCTGCGCGTCCACCTAGAGAGGAGCGCGTCGTGTACAACCACCTGCCCAGGATCGATCCGACCAGATCGCTCGACGGGGGCCATCGCGCGCCCGAGACCGAGCGGGCGGTGCTGCGGCGCATGCACCGCGAGCACGACGCCGCGATGCACGCGCGAGGCGCGGAGCAGGGCTCCGTGGCTCCGCAGGCCGAGCGCCTCCGCACGGGGCCGATGATCGCCATCCTGTCGCTCGTGGGTCTGCGCCGGCACGCGCCCACCGATGCCGCTGGGACGCGGCGCGGGGGTGTGCGGCCCTAGCGGCCGGGACTCCCGGCCTGCCCGGCGCGGCGGTACGCCCCGAGGTCAGTGCGCGAGCGCGAGCACCGTCGTGCCGATCCCCGCGAGGACGATCCCCGCGTACTGGTGGGTGCGTAGCCGCTCGTGCAGGAACACGATGCCGCCCGCCGCGCTGAGCGTCGCGAACTGCCCGGCGACGACGGCGGCGACGCTGACCGGGCCGAGCGCAGCGGCGAACACGTAACAGACGAAGGCGCCGGCATCGAGTACGCCGAGCGCAAGCAGTCGCCCGGTCACGGGACGCTCCGGAAGGTGCGCACCGCGCCACAGAACGACCACCGAGAGGAGCAGTACGGCGCACAACCGGCCGGCGGCCACGACGGTGACCGCGCCGAGACCGTCGGCCGCGGCGTAGAGCGCGTACATCAGCCCGAGGCAGAGCGCCGCCCCGAACGCCGGCAGCGCGCCGGCGGCGGTGCGCCTGCCGCCGGCTGCTGCGGCCAGACACCCGCCGCAGAGAGCGACGACGAGCCCGATGCCGACGAGCGCGCCGATGTGCTCGCCGAACGCGACCACGATGAGCGCCGTCAGGCCGCCGGCAAGACCGACGATTGGCGCCACCACGGACAGATCGCCGCGCCTGAGCGCGTAGAAGAAGAACACGAAGCCACCGACCTCGAAGATGCCTGCCAGCGCCGCGAATCCGAGCGACCGCAGATCGCCGCGCCCCGGGACGCCGTCGACGACAAGGGCCACCGGCAGCGTGCAGATGCCGCTGCCGACCAGGATCACGAGGGTCGCGGTGTACGCGTCGACGGAGCGGCTGAGCGGGACGAACCAGTAATTGGCCGCGGTCCAGCCGATGGCGGTGAAGAGGCTGAGGAGTACGGTCACGGCGGCCACCGTAGCTTCCTTGCGTCGCTGCGCGGCCACTTGATACCCCGCGTTGTTGGGTATAGGGTCTCGCGCATGCGCGGTGAGGAGCTCAAGGGGCACATCGACACCATGGTGCTCGCGGGTCTGCGGCACGAAGCGCAGCATGGCTACGCGCTCGTCCAGCGTCTGAAGGAGCGCAGCGAGGGCGTTTTCGACCTCGGAGAGGGCACCGTCTATCCGGCGCTGCATCGACTCGAGCGCGACGGGCTGATCGAGAGCACGTGGACGCGCGCGGCGGGTCGGCGCCGGCGGGTGTACGCACTCACGGGAGCCGGGCACGCAGCGCTCGCGGAGCGCAAGGGCGAGTGGCGCACGTTCGCTCGCGGGATGCAGGCACTGCTCGAGGGAGGAGGCGCCTCGTGAGCGAGATCGAGCGGCGGCTGCGCGAGCTGCGCCGCGAGCTGCGCGGCGTGTCCTGGCGGCGGCGGAGGCGGGTGCTCGCCGAGGTGGAGGATCACCTGCGTTGCGCGGTCGACGACGGTCTCAGCGAGGCCGAGGCGGTCGCCGATCTGGGCGCGCCCGGCATAGCGTTCGCGGGCCTTCCCGAGCGGCGCCGATCCCAGCGGTTGTCGCTCGTCGCCGGGCCGCTCGTACTGCTCGCGCTGGCGCCCTCGCTCGATGGCACCCTCCGGCAGCTGGGTGCCGGGACCACTCCCAGCCAGGCCGCCTCGCCGCCGACCATGACGAAGGCGCAGCAGACGCTCGCGCTGCGCAGGTGCGTGGCGTCGTGGAACGCCGAGGCCACGGGCCGCTGGCGGGCTGCCGCCGTCGGCGCCGGCATCCGGCGCGCAGATGTCGGCATCATCGTCGCGACTGCGTTCTCGGCCGCGGGACGCCCGACCACCACACGCATCCGCGGCTGCACGGTCAGTCTGCAGCCCGCGCTCAGTGCGTCGCCCTACCAGTCACGGATCGACGTCTACGGCACGCCGGCGGGTCGGTCGTTCCGCTTCGAGCGTCTGGTACGCGGTCGCATCCGCACCGCTGCGCCGGCGACGAACGCCCGCGTCGATTCTGCGGGCCGCCTCGCGCTGGCCGGCCATCTCGTACCCGCGGCCTGCCCGGCGGCGCCGATCGGCAGCCGCGTCGTGAGCGTGCAGGCGCTGCCGGAGCGCCGGGCATTGCTCTCGGGTGCGACGACCCACCTCCCGGCCGCGCGGTCCGCAGCCTTCGTGGTTGCGATACGCAACGTCGGCCACATCGCGATCCATGGGGCAATTGCGAGCATCGACGTCAGCGGACCGGCGCGTCCCGGCCGCCCATGGTGGCGCTCCGGCCCGAGAATCGTGAACCGGCTCGACCCCGGGGAGACGGTCTTGATCCGCTTTGCCCCGCCGGCCCTCGGTCATGGCGTCCGGCTCCTGCGCGTCACGACCGCGGCGATCGCGTGCGAGACGCGGGTCACCGACAATTCGCCCGTGTTCCGGGTCGCCTTCAGCTGATCGCGCGGGCAGACGGCCCGTCACGCCCGTCCCCCGAGCAGGAGTCGCCGACGCGCGCCCGAGTGCCATCAACGAAATGCAGGGTGCCCATGCCCCGGTTCACGCGCCGGCTGAGAAGACGGGAACCACCCGCTGACCTGCGGGCCGCTCGCCGGAATGCCTCCGGCGAGCGGGCGCCGCGCGGGTCAGTAGCTGCAGTAGAGGTTGCCGGCGCCCGCGGCGGCGGCGCCCGTCGTCCCGGCATTGACGTACTGCCACTGGTAGTCGGGCTTGCCACCGACCCAGTAGACGATCTCGTAGACGCCGACCGCGACGATCCCCTGGCCGGCCGGGATCGAGATCGGGCCCATCGTCCACGGGACGGGCGCGGCCGCGCCCTCGGGATGGAACTGCACGATGCCCGTCGGCGAGGACGTCCAGGTATCCCAGCGACCGGTGTTCTCGCCGGACACGCCGAGCCAGTGCCAGCCCCCGGCGGGGGAGTACCAGGCGATCCAGCCGCGGGTGCTGACCGGGGTCGTCGACGAGGTCGTGAAGTCGGGCTCGACGAGGTAGGCGTCCGGAGCGCCGGTGGCATCGGTGCATTGGAGGTGGCCGTCGGTCCAGAAGCCCTTCGCGATCGTCGAACCGGTGCCCGTGGTGACCGAGAAGTAGAGCTTGGCGTTGAGGCCGCCCTCGCTGACCGTGGCGTAGGCGGAGTTGAGCTTGTGCCGCTTGAGCGACGTGAGTGCCTTGACCGAGACCTTCAGACGCGCGGTGCCGCGGTTGGCCGAGCAGGTATAGGCGGCCCGCGCGAGCGAGCTGTTGGAGACCGAGCGGATGGTCAGGCGCACCGACCCGCTTCTCTGGCACGCGAGTGGGAGCGCCAGCGTGCGCGTCGTCTTGTTGAGCTTGAAGAGGGTGTTCCCGAGCAGGCCGGGGCCCGTGACGGCCGCCGGGATCGCTCCGGGCGTTCCGGCGGGGACGACGGTCGGAGCGGTGCCGGGAGGGGCCGGCAGATAGGCGCCGTTGCCGGGGGGCGGGCCGGGCGGAGCCGGGGGCGTCGAGGCGGCGGCACCCGCCGGTAGGCAGGCCAGCACGGCCAGGAGTGCCGGGAGCCCGAACAGCCCCAACCGTGCATGGCGGCGGCCCGGGACGCAGCGTGCGGGCGGGGCGGCAGGGCGGTCGCGGAGCGGTGTCACGTGCATCGGGGAGGGTCCTTTCGCGACGACGTGCGGCAGCGTCGTACCGGGAGCTTTGCACGGCGAGCGCCGTTGCGCCGGGAGCAGAAAGATGTCATATCGGTCCTCGCGACGATGACGGCGCGCCCTCGGCGCCGTGCCGGAAACGCTCGCGAGCCTCCCGATCACCGGCACGACGGCAGCGCCGCCTCCTCCGCCGGTAGATATGACGGCAGCGCCTGCCAGGGGTTGGGCATCGTGCCGGAGGTCGCGTAGAGAAAGCCGGCCGCGCCCTCCGTGGCCGCATGCAGGGCCTCGGCGCGCGAGGCGCCGAAGACGAGATGGGCCGTGCGCTCCTCCGGCTGGCTGCGCAGCCACCCCGGCATCGCCTGGAGCGCCTTCGCGTACCCGCCGTAGGGACCCTCGAAGGTCACGATGGTGTCGGCGACGTCGAAGTATCCCCGCGCCGGAACGGCGCCGGGGTTGAGCACGACCGTGCGATCGTCGCCGTGCACGTGACGGGCGAGCGTGCGGTAGTAGGGCAGCAGCGCCGCGCTCGAGCCCGCCTCGTCGAAGAAGATCCCATCGACGCCGTACCACGACACGTAGCGGTCGACGTCCGCCGTCGCCTCGGCGAGCGGCCGTGACGCATAGCTGGTCGGCACGTAGCCGAGCACGCGCGTGCCCGTCGCGCGCAGCGCGCGCACGGCACGCCGGTAGGAGGCCTGTGCTTGCGCGCCCGGCCCGTCGGCCGGATTGATGACGACGATCTGCGGCCGATGAGGCTGGAGCGCCAGACGGGCGACGGCGGCGGCAGGGAGGTAGGCCGGGACGAGCGCCGCCCGGCAGGCCGGGTCGGGGCCGGATCCGCTCTGCGCGAGAAGCGCCGCGACGGCGATCGCCACCACGATCACGCCCGCGGACGCAGCCATCACCCGACGCGACGGTCGTCCCGTCACCGGGTGAGGCGCGCGGTCCAGTGCGCGTGAACGGTGGACTGCCCGGACGTCATCGCGGAATCTCCCGGGATCGGCGGAGCGCGGCTTCCCGCCGCGTCGCGACGGCAGGCGTGTTCCCGAAGTAGTACCGGATGCTCCGTCGGCCGATCTCCCCGAATCGGCGGACGGGGTGCTGCCGAGCCTCAGGCCGGCGCGGTCATGCGGAGATCCGGTGCCGGGGCGCCGAGCCGGCCGGCGAGCAGGATCGATCCAGGTGACGCTCGAAGCGGCGCTGCTCGAACCGTGATGCCGCCTGGCGGAGGTTGGAACGTTGCAAGCTCTCGCGGGTCGCTAGGATAGCCCCCGTCGAATGAAGGTGTTGAGAGCCCAATGACCCCGCGCATCGCCGCCGCACCCGTCTCCTACGGCGTCTTCGAGATCACCGTCGGCCGCACCGGGCTGCCCGACGGGCCGGCACTCGTGCAGGCGATGGCCGACGCCGGCTATGCCGGCACCGAGCTCGGCCCCCCCGGCTACCTCGGGAGCGGCCGGGACATCGGCGAGTTGCTCGCCGGGCACGACATGCAGCTCGTGGGGTCGTTCCTGCCGCTCCGGTTCAGCCGGGACGAGGGCTTCACTGCGGACATGCGCGAGCTCGAGGGCACGCTGGGCATGCTCGCGGAGGCCGCAGAGGGCCGTGAGCAACCCGTCGTACTGCTCTCCGACGCCTTCTGCGAGCCCGACCGCATGCGCTACGCGGGCGCCATCGAGGCGCACCCGGAAGCCTGGCTCGGCGAGCGGCGGCAGCGGTTGCTGTTCGACAACATGCATCGCGCCGCCGAGTTCTGTCGCGAACGGGGCTTCGTCGTGTCGTTCCATCCGCACGCCGGCACCTACATCGAGACGCCGCGCGAGGTCGACGCGCTGCTCGAGCACATGGATCCGAGCCTGCTCGGCCTCTGCTTCGACACCGGCCACTCCGCCTTCGGCGGCGGCGATCCGCTGGCGCTCCTGCGTCAGGCCGGCGGCCTCGTCAACCACGTGCACTTCAAGGACGTCGACCTCGAGCTGCTGGCCCGGCTGCATCAGGAGGGCAAGGGACTCGAGGAGGCCTGGGCCGCCGGCGTGTTCTGCACGCTCGGGACCGGCGGTGCGCGCGTCGACGCGTGCCTGGACGAGCTCCTCGCCGCCGGCTACGACGGCTGGATCGTGGTCGAGCAGGATCGCGTGCTCGCACCCGGAGAGTCCTTCGACCGCATGCTCGAGGCGGCCGAGTACAACCGCGCCTGGCTGCGCGAGCGCGGCCTCTAGATCCTCTGGAGGCGCGTCAGGGCACGACCGGCGCGCCCGAGAGGCGCGACGCGCGCAGCGCCAGCGCCGCGCGCAGCGCCGCCGCGGCGTCCGAGGGTCGCGCAGCGTCCGGCACCGGTCCACCCGCCACCGCTGCGGCAAGGGCGTCGATCTGGCGGGCGAGCGCATCGAGCAGCACGTCGTCGGTCGGAGGGAGGACCTCGCGCATGCCGTCGTCCTCGCGAACGATGAGCGCGCCGGCGCCGTGCGCCTCGCAGATCAGCGAGCCGTGCTCGCCCACGATCTCGCTGCGCACGATGTCGGCGTGAGCCGCGCTGCGCGCGAGGTCGAGTGTCACCGCCTGACCGCCGGCGAGCACGAGCATCCCCGCCAGCGACTCGACGTCGCCGACGGCCGCGATCTCGCTGCGCGTCGGCGCGCCGCGGGCGAACGCCTCGACCACGGGCGAGCCGCACAGCCAGGCCGCGAGATCGCATTCGTGCACGCCGCAGTCGACCTCGATCCCGCCACTGACCGCGGGATCGCAGAAGGCAGCGGGCGGCAGTTCGGCATCCCATTGCGCGAGGCGCAGCATGCGCGGCTCGCCGATGGCGCCCTGGGCGAGCAGCCGATGCGCCTCGCGATAGGGCCAGGCGTGCCGGCGCCAGAAGCCGACGTGCAAGCCGAGCCCCCGGCGGTCGGCCTCCGCGGCCAGGCGCAGGTCGGTCTGCGGATCGAACGTCAGGGGCTTCTCGCACAGCACGTGCTTGCCTGCCGCGAGGGCCGCGGCGACCAGCGACTCGTGGAGCGGCGTGGGCGCCGCGATCAGGACGGCGTGCACGTCGTCGCGCTCGAGCGTGCGCTCGAAGTCGGCGTCGACGGGCACTCCGACCCGCGCGCCGAGCGCGCGTGCAGCGGGCGACGGGTCGCAGATCGCGCGCAGCTGCACGCGCCGCGCGCGGGGGAGGGCGCGCAGGTGCGTTGCGCCCATGCGGCCCGCACCCACGAGAGCGAGTCCGGTCAACGGACGAGGAGACGTTTGAGGCTCACGGGGCGCTGATCTTCGCAGACATCGACGGGCGCGCCGAGCAGGTCGCAGACGGGCGCGCCGGGCGGCGGCGACGCAACGCCTGCAAGCGCAGCGCGACACCGCTCTGCGCACTGGGTATCGTACGCCGCGGTTGCAACGTTCCAGGGAGGACTCGTGGGAATCGACAGCGCGCGCCTGCGCATCGGATTGATCGGAGCCGGACTCGTCGGCCAGGCTGCCCATGCCCACTTCCTCTGGGACGAGCGCGAGCGCTTCGAGTTCGCCGCGCTCGCCGATCCGTCGGCCGCCGTCCGCGCGGCGGTGGGTGATCGCTACGGCATCCCGGAGCGCCACGCGTCGATCGACGACCTGCTCGGGCTCGGGCTCGATGCGGTCATCGTGGCGGTGCCCGACGCATTTCACGCCGACGTCACCTGCCGTGGGCTCGAAGCCGGCCTGCACGTCCTCTGCGAGAAGCCCCTGGCGCTCTCGCTCGAGGAGTGCGACCGCATCGCGGCAGCCCGCGACGCCGCGGGCCGCGTTCTGCAGGTCGGGACGATGAAACGCTTCGATCCGGCCTATCTGCGCCTGCTCGAGCTCCTGCCCGGGAGCCCCGCCGACCTGCTCTACCTCGGGATCGAGGTACGCGACCCCGATCAGGGGCCGTTCGTCGCGCACCTGCCCATGACGGCCGCCTCCGACCTCGCGCCGGAGCTCGGCGCCGAGCTCCGTGCCCGCATGGCAGCCAGGATCCGTGAGGCCGCGGGGGGCGATCCCCCTGCGGGCGGGGTGCGCGCATTCGAGGCCTACCTCTCCTCGCTCGTGCACGACGTCAGCCTCCTGCAAGGCGTGCTCGAGCAGGTCGGCGCACCCTGGTGCGAGCGCGCCGACGACGGGGCGTGGTGGGACGGAGGGCGCGCCGTGTCGCTCTCGGCCGCGCTGCCCGGAGGCGGGCGGGCGCACCTGATGCACCACAACCTGCCGGGGGTCAACGACTACAGCGAACGGCTGACCGCGCACTGCACCGACCGCGTGCTCGAGCTGACGTTCCCGTCGCCCTACCTGCGCCACCAGCAGACACGCCTCGTCGAATACCGCTCGGAGGGCGAGATCGGCCTGCGCGGCATCGAGCACCACGTCTCCTACGAGGAGGCGTTCCGCCAGGAGCTGCGCGCCTTCGCGGACGCCTGTGCGGGCCGCGCGCCCGTCGTGACGCCCGTCGAGGCGGGCCGCGCCGACGTCGCGCTGCTGCTCGACGCCTACGCACGCGCCGTCGCCCGGGCCCGCACCGCGAACCCTTGACAAGCGACCGGGCGGGCGCTTCAATCGGCAGCTTGTTGGAGCGTTCCAGAGAGAATCGGAGAAGCCCGCGTTGAGAGTCGGCCTGTTCACCGACGGCCTCGCCCATCTGGGGAGGGTCGAGGCTCTCGACTGGTGCGCCGAGCGCGGCATCCTGGACCTCGAGATGGGCGTCGGCACATGGTCGCCGCGGCCGCACCTCGATCTCGCCCGGCTGCTCGCCGAGCCCGCCGAGCGCGACGGGCTTCTGGGCGAGTTGCGCGAGCGCGGGCAGCAGCTCGCGTGCGTCAACGCCGCCTCCAACCCGCTGCACGCCGCCCCGGCGGCGCGTGCCGAGGCGCAGGCCGCCCTGCGCGGAGCCATCGAGCTGGCGCAGGTCCTCGGCGTCGGGACGGTGGTCACCATGAGCGGCTGCCCGGGCGGCCGGGGCGCCGGCGACTCGACGGGCGTCTTCGCGGTCTCGTGGATCTGCTGCGACGACGAGCCGCTGTGGGAATGGCAGTTCCGCGAGCGTGTGGTGCCCTACTGGCAGGAGCTCTCCGCGTGGGCCGCCGAGGCGGCGCCCGGCGTGCAGATCTGCCTCGAGTTGCACCCCGGCCTGACGATCTTCGGGGTCGAGAGTTTCGCGCGCCTGCGCGCCGAGGTGGGCGCGAACATCGGCATCAACCTCGATCCGAGCCACTTCTGGTGGCAGGGCGTGGATCCGCACGCGATCATCGAGCGGCACGGCGACGCCATCGGATTCGCGCATGGCAAGGACACGCGCCTCTACCCCGAGCGGATCCGCGTTCACGGCATGCTCGACGCCCGCTATCCGATCGACCCCGAGACGGCGTCCTGGCACTTCGCCGCCGTCGGCGGCGGCCGGCCCGTCGCGGAGTGGAGCCTGCTCCTGTCGGCCCTGCGGGAGAGCGGCTACGACGGCGTCGTCTCGATCGAGCACGAGGATCCGTCGCTCACGCCCGAGGCGTCGATCGAGGCCTCGGCGGTCGCGCTGCGCGAGGCGCTCTCGTGGCAGTGACGCTCAACGACGTGGCCCGCCGCGCCGGCGTCTCGAAGTCGACCGTGTCGAACGTCGTCCGCAACGCGACCCCGGTGGCCGCGCGCACGCGCTCGCGCGTCGAGGCCGCGATCTCGGAGCTCGGCTATCGCCCGAACGAGGTCGCGCGGGCCCTCAAGCAGCAGGCCACCCGCACGCTCGGGCTGGTCATCACCGACACCATGAACCCGTTCCCGGCGACGCTCGCACAGGCCGTCGTGCGGCGCGCGCGGCGCGACGGCTACGCCGTGCTCATCGCCGACACCGACGGCGATCCCGAGATCGAGGCGGCACAGTGCCGCGCACTCGCCGCGCGGCGGGTGGACGGCGTGATCTTCGCGGCCATCGCAGAGAACTCCACGAGCCTCGGCGATCTCCTCGACCGTGACGTGCCCACGATGCTCGCATCGTTCGGCGGGGGGCTCGACGCGCGCGCCGGCGCGATCGAGATGGACGAGGAGGGCGCGATGGAAGCCGTGGTGGGCTACCTCGCCGACCTGGGGCACGAGCGCCTCGCATTCGTGCGGCAGCTCGCCCGCGAGGCCGAGGTCGACCGCCGGCCGCAGGCCTTCTCCGATGCCATGCGCCGTCGCAACCTCGCCGAGGTCGCACTGGAAGACGATCCGACCGCCGTCTGCTGCATGCACGACGGCGTCGCGATCGAGCTCATGGACTCGCTCGAGCGCCGCGGTCTGCGCGTGCCGGCCGACATCTCGGTGACGGGGTTCGACGACGTGCCGCTGGCCGCGCACAACCGCATCCGCCTGACCACGGTGCGGCAGGATGCGGCCACGATGGGCGCGCGCGCCGCCGAGCTGCTGATCGCCGCCGTCAACGAGGGCCGGCACGTCGAGCAGCGCGTGCTGCTGCGCGGCGAGCTGATCGTGCGCGAGTCCACCGCACCGCCGAGGCCGGCATGAGCGAGGTCAGCTACCGCGGCATCGAGAAGCGCTTCGATCAGCAGACGCTCGCACTACGCGCCCTCGATCTCGACGTGCCGGACGGGGTCTTCCTCGTGCTCCTCGGGCCGTCCGGCTGCGGCAAGACCACGGCCCTGCGCGTGCTCGCAGGCCTCGAGCTGCCGACGGCGGGCACCGTGCACATCGGCGACCGCGACGTGACGCGCATGCAGCCGCGCGATCGTGACATCGCGATGGTGTTCCAGAGCTACGCGCTCTATCCGCACATGACCGTGGGCGAGAACATCGCGTACCCGCTGCGCATCCGCGGCCTCAGCAAGAGCGATCAGCGCGCCGGCGTCCAGCGCGTCGCCGAGGCGCTCGAGATCCCGCATCTGCTCGACCGCCGCCCGCGCCACCTCTCGGGCGGCCAGCGCCAGCGCGTGGCGCTGGCGCGCGCGATCGTCCGCGAGCCGGCCGTCTTCCTCATGGACGAGCCGCTCTCCAACCTCGACGCGAAGCTCCGCACGTCGATGCGCGGCGAGATCAAGCGGCTCCAGAAGCGCCTTGCGACGACGACGCTCTACGTCACGCACGACCAGGCCGAGGCGATGACGATGGCCGACCTCGTGGCCGTCATGCGCGACGGGGAACTGCAGCAGCTCGCGCCTCCGGACGAGATCTACGACCGTCCCGCGAACCGCTTCGTGGCGGCGTTCGTCGGCAATCCGCCGATGAACGTGCTCGAGGGCGAACTCGACGCGGGCAACCACTGCTTCGTCCTCGGCGATCAGCGGCTCGAGCTCGGCGCAGAGCTCGGCGCCGCATGCGCGAAGGCGGAGGTGACGGCGCTCGGCATCCGCCCGGAGGACATCGAGATCGTGCCGCACGGCGGTGCGGGAGCACTCGCGGGCGAGATCTACGTCGTCGAGCCGATGGGCAACGAGACGCTCGTCGACGTCCGTATCGGCGAACAGCGCGTGATGGCACGCGCGGCTCGCGAATTCACGGCACCGATCGGCTCGCCGATCGGCGTGCGCGTGGCCTTGGAGAGCGCGTGCTTCTTCGGGCCGGAGGGAACGACGGCGCTCCACCGGAGCGACCGTGCAAGCCAGCGAAGGGAGTTGTCCGTATGACACGCGAGATGCCGCTCGAGGGTCCTGCCCCGAGCAAGGACGGCGCGCTCAGCCGGCGTGACCTGCTGCGCACGTCGGTCGCCGCGGGAGCCGGGCTGGCCGTCGCGCCGATGCTCGGCGCGACCCCGGCCTTCGCGCAGACCAGGCGCCGCTCGGCGTCCAAGACGCTCGTGATGGGCGCATTCGTGGACCCCGCGCTCGTGCCGTTCAAGCAGAAGATCATCCCGCTCTTCAAGAAGGAGACCGGGA
>CAZYYP010000038.1:0-19666 GCA_964651695.1 uncultured Gaiellales bacterium
TGGAGCGAGCGGGGGTGCCGGCCGGCTCGCAGGGCAGGCGGGACGCCTGTTCAAGAGCCGGGCGGCGGCCCGGCGAAGGCCCGGGAGCCCGCTCGCCGACCGATCCTCGGCAGGGCGCGGCGTTCCCGAGCGGGATCCGGGTCGCCGCAGGTCTGGCGGTCATCCGCGCAGCGCATGACCGCCAGACCGCAGGACGATCCACCCATTCCCGACACCGCGCTCATTCAGTCAGAGCTTCGGAAGGGTCAGCGACTGCGGACGAGCACGCGCGCGAGCACCGCGCACGCTGCCAGGCAGTCGGCCTCGGACGCGCTCTCGGCCGGGTTGTGCGAGATGCCCGTCGGGTTGCGGACGAACAGCATCGCGGCCGGCAGATGGCGGGCGAGGACGCCCGCGTCGTGCCCGGCGTACGCCGCGAGGTCGATCGCCTGGGCGCCCTCAGCCCGTGCGGCGGCGTGCAGTGCCTCGCGCAGCGCTCCGTCGAACACGCAGCCGGGATCTGCGCTCTCGAGCCGCCACTCGCTCACCACGCCGTCGGCGCGGGAGGCAGCCAGCACGCCGTCGCGCACGCGCTCGAGCGGAGCCTGCGCCGGTGCGCGCACGTCGAGGCTCAGGTGCGCCTCGCCCGGCACCTGGTTGGTGGATCCCGGCAGCGCGCTGATGCGCCCGACCGTCGCGACGGCCCCGGGTTCGGCGGAGGCGAGGTCGTGCGCTGCCAGGACTGCGCGGGCCGCGGGCACGAGCGCATCGCGCCGCCCGGCCATGGCGGCCGTGCCGGCGTGGTCGGACTCGCCGTACAGCGTGCAGCGCCAGCGCTCGCGCGCGGCGAGCGAAGTCGCGACACCGAGCGCCGCCGGCACGTCGACGAGGCGCCGGCCCTGCTCGACGTGCACCTCGATCCACGAGCCCACGCGCCGGAGAAAAGCCGGGGCCTCGCGGACGGTCGCCGCGGTCACGCCACGGAGCGCCGCGAGGTCGCGCAGCACGTTGCCGTCGGGGTCGGTGCGCGCAAGCACCTCCTCGGCGTCGAGTTCGCCCGCGAGCGCGCGCGAGCCGAAGATCGCCGCGCCGAAGCGCGGCCCCTCCTCGTCGACCATGGCCCCGACCGCCAGCGGGCGCGGAGCGCCGCCGTCCCTGCGCGCCGCCTCGACGGCGACGAACCCCGCGACCACGCCGAGCGCGCCGTCGAACGCCCCGCCGTCCGCGACCGAGTCGACATGCGACCCCACGGCGTCGAACGGCCCGCCGGCCGCGCCGGGCTCGACCGCCCACAGGTTCGCGGCCGGGTCCTGCACGATCTCGAGCCCGAGCGACGCGGCGGTCGAGCGGAACCAGTCGCGCGCAGCGTCCTCCCCCGGCCCCCAGGCCATGCGGTTCCAGCCGCCCGGCTCGTGCCCGATCGCGGCGAGCTCGGCGAACAGGCGGCGGTAGAGGTCCGCGTCGATCACACGATCACGGGCTCCTCGGTGGCGCCCGTGAGCTGGACGGGACCGTCGGGGCCGATCAGGTAGCTGTTTTCCACGCCGACGGCGCCGAGCCCGGTGAACGCCAGCTTGGGCTCGATCGCGACGACGTTGCCCTGCTCGAGTGGCGCGCCGTAGCCGTGCGCCAGGTACGGCGGTTCGTTCAGCTCGAGGCCGATGCAGTGCCCCACGAAGCGCACGCGCCCGTCGCCCGCGCCCATGAAGTGCTCGGCGTGACCGGCCTCGGTCGCCACCTCGAGGGCGCGCTCGTAGACGGCGCTGCCGGGCGTGCCCGGCCGCAGGAGCGCCGTGCACTCGGCGAGGATGCGGCGGCAGGTCTCGTAGGCCGACAGCAGCACGGGATCCGCATAGCCCACGAAGAACGTGCGGGTCTGGTCCGAGACGTAGCCCTCCGACAGGCCGGAGATGTCGATCACGACCGCGTCGCCATCGCGCAGGCGCCTACGCCCCGGTCCCCGGCCCTGCGCGGTCGAGAGACCGGGGCCGTGCAGCGGCGTATCGGTCGGCCCGGGTACCGCCCCGCTCTCCCCCGCCAGTACCTGGCCGAAGAAGAACTCGCTGTTGATGCCGCGGAAGCGGATCGTCGCCTCGTGGCCGTCGAGGCGCATGTGCTGACCGAGGTCGCCGAGGATGTCGCACTCGAGGCGTCCCGGGAGGAGCAGCTGCGGCGCGAACTCGAGCGCGCGCCGCGTCTGCTCGCAGGCCGCGCGGATGCGCGCAAGCTCCCACTCGCTCTTGCGCGAGCGCGCCGACCACAGGGCCGGCATGCAGTCGTCGAGCTCGGCGCCGGGCAGGAGCTCGAAGTAGCGCAGGAAGGAGGCGGCGGGGAGCACGTCGAGCTCGAGCCCGAGCCGCAGCTGCTCCGGGAGACCGAGCGACGCGAGTGCCGCCGGCAGGCCGCGCAGCGAGGCGAACGGCTCGATGCGCCTCAGCGCGCTCTCGGCGCGGGCGCGCTCGAGATCGCGCCGCACGAGCAGCAGCGGCTCGCCCTCGGCCGGCACGATCAGATGGGCGTTCTGCGCCGTCCCCGAGAGGTAGACGAGATCGGCCGACTGCACGAGCAATGCAGCGTCGAGGCCGTCCCGCCGCAGGCCCACCTGGAACGCCGCGATACGGCGATCGATCTCATCGGCCGGCGGTGGAGGCGGCAGCACGGAAGGGGACGATACCCTCAGCCGCGTGATCCTCCACTCCGGCAGCGTCCGCACGGGCGATCCGCGACTCCCGCTCGCACGCGCCCTCGCGATCGCCGGCGACCGCATCGGCGGTGGCGTGGACGTGCGCGAGGGCGATCGCTCGCTCGTCTCCAACGAGCGCATCGACCTCGACGGGCGCTGCGTCGTGCCCGGATTCACCGACGCCCACGTGCACTTCCTCGAGTGGTCGCTCGCGCTCGGCCGGCTCGATCTGTCGGAGACGCGTTCGCACGCCGAGGTGCTCGCGGCCGCAGCGAGCGCGCCCGGCAGCGCCGACGGCTGGCTGGTCGGTGCCGGCTGGCGTCCCGAGCGCTGGCCCGCGGGCGATCCGCCGCCGTACCGCCACGCGCTGGACAGCGCCTGCGGCGACCGCGCCGTGCTGCTGTGGGCACACGATCGCCACACCGCGTGGCTGTCGTCGGCGGCCCTCGCGCGGGTGCCTGTCGGAGACGCACCGGTCGTCGAGCGCGACGCGGCGGGCGAGCCGACGGGCGTGCTGCGCGAGACGGCGGCATGGGATGCCGCCGCGGCCGTCCCGATGCCCCGCGAGCTCGAGCTCGACGCGGCCGTGGCGCACGGGCTGCGCGAGGCGCATGCGCGCGGGGTGACGGGCATCCACGACTTCCAGCGCGAGCACGGCCTCGCCGCCTTCCAGCGCGTCAATGCCGAACGCCGCCTCACCCTGCGCGTGTGGGCCTCGCTGCCGGCCGAGCGGCTGGACGAGGTCATCGCGCTCGGGCTGCGCAGCGGCCTCGGCGACGAATGGCTGCGCATCGGGCCCATCAAGGCGTTCGCCGACGGCACGCTCGGCTCGCGCACGGCATCGATGCTCGAGCCGTTTGCCGACGCCGGCCGCGGCGAGGCGCTCCTGAGCGCCGAGGAGCTCTGCCACATCTCGGGCCGCTGCGCCGACGCCGGGCTCGATCTCGCCGTGCATGCGATCGGCGACGCCGCCAACCGGGCCGTCCTGGATGCGCTCGAGGCGACCCGCGGCCGCTGGGCGCCGCGCGGGCTCCGGCCGCGCATCGAGCACGCGCAACTGCTGCACCCCGACGACCTCCGGCGCTTCGGCGAGCTCGGGGTGACGGCCTCGATGCAGCCCTCGCACGCTCCCTCCGACCGTACGCTCGCGCAGGCGGTCTGGGAGGATCGGTGCACGGGCGCCTATGCGCTCGGGTCGCTGGCCGCCGGCGGGGCGCCGCTCTGCTTCGGCTCCGATGCGCCGATCGAGCCGCTCGACCCGCTGGCCGGCGTCGCGGCCGCCGTCACCCGCGACTGGCCGGCCGGAGAGGCGCTCTCGATCGAGAGCGCGCTCGACGGCTTCTGGAGCGGTGCAGCCCGCGCGCGCCACGCCGAGCGCCGGCTCGGCCGGCTGCTTCCCGGCTACGCCGCCGACCTGGTGGTGCTCGAGCGCGATCCGGTCACGTGCCCGCCCGGCGAGATCGCCGGCATCGGCGTCGTCGCCACGATGGTCGGCGGGCGCTGGGTGCACGGGCGACCGCCATGGTGACCGCCCCTACGTGACGCCGGCAGGGGATTCCTCCCCGGCGGCGCGTGCACGCCGCGGCGCCACGCGTATCCCCCGCGTCGCGGGCAGCGAGACCAGCACCACGAGGCCCAGCAGGCCGAATGCGAGTCCCGCCGCGTCGTGCAGCTGCGGCAACGGCGCATCGCCGTTCTCGGCCGCCTTCAGGACGGCACGCGGAACGGTCTCGAGGAGGACGAACCCCGCGAGCGCGGCCCCGATGCCCGCGCCGAGCTGACGCGCGGTCGTGACGGCACTGGTGTCGCGGCCCTCGCGGCCCTTGTCGTCGGAGAGCGCCGCGGGGAACAGCGCGGGGCTCGCGAAGCCCATCCCGAAGCCCGAGATCGTGAAGCCGATCGCGATGGCGAGCCCGCCGGACACGGGAATGGCCATGGCCAGCGTGCCTGCCGCGACGACGACCGTGCCGACCGTGACGATGCGGCGCAACGGCCAGTCGAGGTGCGTCACGAGACCCGTGCCGAGCGTCCACGTCAGGCTCGACGCAAGCAGCGGGAACGATGCCCAGAAGACCGACCAGCCGGACCCGGCCTGCAAGGCGAGCGTGATCACGGTCGTCCCCCCGGTGAATGCGACGCCCGCCGAGAGCGCGATCAGGCAGGTCGCGTACCCCGAGCGGTGGCGGGGGATCAGCGGCCGGTCGGTGTGCGTCTCCACGTAGAGGAACGCCAGCGCGAGCGGAAGCGAGATCAGCGGCCACGGCAACGGCAGCAGAAGGCCGAGCGCGAAGCCACCGAGCAGGCACGGCCCGAGGATGTTGGCCCGTGCCTGCGGGTGTGGCGTGAACGCCCTGCCCTTGAACCCGCGCAGCGCGAAGACGAGGGTCAGCGCGAGCAGCGGGAGGTTGATCCAGAAGACGGCACGCCAGTTGACGAGCGCCACGAGCAGCGCCCCCGTGGGCGGCCCGATGACCGCCGATATGGCCCACACCGCGGCGTTGACGGCAAAGCCGTAGCGCTCGAGATGCCGCGGCAGGTAGGCCGTCCAGAGCACGAGCGGCACCGAGAGCAGGAAGCCGCCGCCGAAGCCCTGCAGCAGGCGGCCGGCCGCGATCTGATCCATGCTCGTCGCGGTGCCGCCGACGACCGTGCCGACGAAGAACACGCCGGAGCCGGCCAGCAGCGTGCGCAGCGGGCCGATGCGGTCGTTGACGATCCCGGCCAGCGGCATGCCGACCACGCTTGCAACCGAGTACGCGCCGGCGGCGAGGGCGTAGTTGCCGATGTCGCCGACGTCGCGCGCGGCGCTCGGCAGCGCCGAGACGACGATCAGGAGGTCGAACGAGGCCAGGAAGCTCGCACCGAGGCCCGCCAGCACGAGCGCGCGCGTCGAGGGGCCGAACAGTTCGCGCAGCGAGCCGCGCGGCACGGTACTCACTCGACGAGCAGGGCGGCCGCTTCGACGCCTGAGACGGCGCCGTCCGGGCGGACGGAGAATCCCGTGGACTCGAGCGGCAGGAAGACGCGCCAGTCGCGTCCTCCGACCCAGAGACAGCGGCCCGCGAGCCGCTGCACGCTGCGGTCGGAGCGCACGCGCACGACCTCGATGTTGCGCGACTGCCCCGGCCGCAGGCCGTCGCGCACAAGCCGCTGGGCGGTTGCGCCGACGAGCGCGGGTGCGCCCTCGACGTCGAGCAGCGCATCCGGGGGGACGTCGACCGCGACCGCCTGGCCGTCGAACTCGAGCCGCATGCGCGACCAGCGGCCCGCGGCATCGACCGACGCCTCGCCGGAGACCGTGTGGTCGGGCCTCGGCACGCCGACCGCGCCGTCGAAGGCGAAGGCCACGCCCCCGCCGCTCACGCGCGAGTCGCAACGGGCGTGTCCGGCGGGCCGGCCGTCCGCGAGCAATGTGTGCTCCTGGCGCACGGCGCCAGGGTAGCGACTACACGAGCTCGCGGAGCCGCTGCGCCTCGGAGAGGCAGGAGAGCTTCTTGAGCGCCTGGTTCTCGATCTGCCGGATGCGCTCGCGCGTGACGTGGAAGGCGGAGCCCACCTCGTCGAGCGTGCACGGCTCGAACCCGCTCATGCCGAAGCGCATCTCGAGCACACGGCGTTCGCGGAAGCTCAGCACGCCGAGGATCTCGCCGAGCGTCTCGAGGCGCATCTTGCGCGTCGCCTCGTCCTCGGCGGTCGGCGTCGTGACGTCGGCGATGAAGTGCCCGAGTTGCGAGTCGTCCTCGTCGCCGACCGGCTTCTCGAGCGAGATCGGCGTCTGGGCCGCGCGCATGATCTGCTCGACCTCCTCGACGGGCAACTCGACGCGCTCGGCGATCTCGGCGAGCGACGGGTCACGGGCCAGTTCGGTGCGCAGCTTGCGCTCGACGCGTCCGATGCGGTTCAGCTTCTCGACGACGTGCACGGGCATGCGGATGGTGCGCCCCTTGTCGGCGAGCGAACGCGCGACGGCCTGACGGATCCACCACGTCGCGTAGGTCGAGAACTTGTAGCCGCGGCGGTAGTCGAACTTCTCGACCGCGCGCACGAGCCCGATCGTGCCCTCCTGGATGAGGTCGAGGAACGGCAGGCCCTGCTCGCGGTAGTGCTTGGCAATCGAGACGACGAGGCGGATATTGGCCTCGATCATGTGGCGCTTCGCGCGCAGGTCGCCGCGCTCGACGCGCTTGGCGAGCTCGATCTCCTGCGCCGCGGTGAGCAGCTTCGTACGACCGATGTCGCGCAGGAAGCGCTGCAGCGAGTCGCTCGAGAGGACGTCCACCGCGTGCACGGCGGGTTCCTCTTCCTCGTCGGCATCGGCTTCGGCGTCGGCGTAGGCCTTGGCCTCGCCGTCCTCGTCCTCGAGCTCGTCGACCGGACTCAGCGCGAGTGTCGCGACGTCGAAGGGCTCGTCGTCATCGAGCGCCGCCAGAACGCGCTCATCCAAATCCACGGGCGAGGTGAGAGTGCTCATCCCCGCCGGTTCGCGCTGGCGGCGGGATCTCCTTCCCGGTATCCCGCGATTCGCCGGAATTCGCCCGCGGTCGGGGCGGGCGTGCTCATTTCGACGTCGCGAGCACGCTGCGCGCGACGCGGCCGATCAGCCCGTTCGGGTCGAGTTGCGCTGCCTGCTGGTACTCCTTCTTGGCCTGCGCGTCCTGGCCGATCCACGAGAGCAGCTCGCCGAAGTGGAAGCGCGGGCTCGGCTCCCCCGGGCTGGTGCGCAGCAGCTGGCCGAGACGGCCGACGGCCTGGGCGGGGTCGTCCTTGTCGAACCCGAGCACGATCACCGCCACCTGGGCGTCGATGCTGCTCGCGTCGAGCGCGAGCGCGCGCTCCGCGATCAGGTGCGCGCGGGTGCGCGAGGAGAACTGCAGGGCGTAGGCGTAGGCGAGCTGGGCGCGCTGCGAGTGAGGATGTGCGACGGCCTGGGAGCGCAACCGGGCGGGCGTCCCGCTGATCGGCTGCGAGCTGACCCAGAGCGGCTCGCCCTTGCGGTAGCTCGGATGCAGGACATCGTCCGCGGTGCGTCCGTAGAGGCCGTCCGGGTCGAGCGTGCGCGTCTCCTCCAGCTCGGCCGTCGCCTCGGCGCGCTGGCCCGACCAGAGCAGGGCAAGTCCCAGGTGAAGGGCCGGCACGGGGGCGCGATCGTCGTTCGAGACGAGCGCGCGCAGCACGCCGATCGCCGTGTTCTCCTCGCCCGGCCGGTAGCGCAGGATGGCGCCGGCGACCTGCACGCGCAGATCGCCGGCGCCGAGCAGGTCGCGCGCGCGATTCAGCGCGGTCGCAGCCTGCGAGCGCCGCCCCGCACCCAGGTCGGCGACCACCGCGGCGAGCGCCTGCTCCCCGCCCTCCGGCTTCGCCGGCAGGTCGAGCACGAGCGGAGGCGCGCCCGCGAGCGGCTTCGAGAGGCGGGGCGGCGCGGCCGGGGCCGGGCTGCGCAGCGCCAGCGCACCGATCACGGCGATGGCAACGACGAATGCACCCGCCACCGCGACCGGGAGGGCGCGCTTGGGGTCGATCCGCGCGGTCACGCGCGCAGGGTAGGCGCGACGGAATAGCTGGGATGCACGTAGCGTTCCCCGGAACGTGGCCAGCTACCAGGATCTTCTTGCAGAG
Source organism: uncultured Gaiellales bacterium (assembly GCA_964651695.1). Taxonomy (GTDB): domain Bacteria; phylum Actinomycetota; class Thermoleophilia; order Gaiellales; family JALYLC01; genus JALYLC01. The sequence goes on from CAZYYP010000038.1 coordinate 8,279, forward strand.
GTGAAGTCGCAGATCCACGAGATCAGCGCCGCAGACGCGGCTGCGCGACTGTCCTCGGACGAGCCGCCCGTGCTCGTCGACGTCCGCGAGCCGGACGAGTTCGACCAGGGCGCGATCGACGGCGCGGTACATATCCCCCGCGGCAACCTCGAGTCACGGATCGGCGCGATCGTGCCGGATCTGGCGACGCCGATCGTCATCAGCTGCCAGTCGGGCGCGCGCTCGGCCTTTGCCGCGCGCTCGCTCGAGGAGCTCGGCTACGAGGACGTGGCATCGCTCGCCGGGGGTTTCGGCGGCTGGAAGCAGAGCGGCTTCCCCTGGAGCACCCCGCGCGTGCTCAGCGAGGCACAGCGCTTGCGCTACGCGCGCCACACGCTGATCCCCGAAATCGGTGAGGCCGGTCAGTTGCGCCTGCTCGACTCCACTGTGCTGCTCGTCGGGGCGGGCGGCCTCGGCTCGCCCGCCGGCCTGTACCTCGCCGCGGCCGGCGTCGGCACGATCGCGATCGTGGATGCCGACGTCGTCGACGAGTCGAACCTCCAGCGCCAGATCCTGCACTCGACCGCAACGCTCGGCATGCCCAAGACCGAGTCGGCGCGCCTCCGCATCGAGGAGCTCAACCCGGACGTCAAGGTCGTGAGCTACCGCGAGCGCCTCACGTCCGAGAACATCGACCGGCTGCTCGAGGGCGTCGACGTGATCGTCGACGGCACCGACAACTTCCCGACGCGCTACCTCCTCAACGATGCCAGCCTGCGCCACCGGATCCCGGTGGTGCACGCCTCGATCTTCCGCTTCGAGGGCCAGCTCACGGTGTTCAAGCCGTACGAGGGCCCGTGCTACCGCTGCCTCTTCCCGCAGCCCCCGCCGCCCGAGCTCGCCCCGTCCTGCTCCGAGGGCGGCGTGCTCGGCGTCCTGCCGGGCATCATGGGCTCGCTGCAGACCAACGAGGCGCTGAAGCTCCTGCTCGACATCGGCGAAGCTCCGGTCGGCCGTCTGATCCTGTTCGACGCGCTCGACACGAGCTTCCACGAGGTGCGCCTGCGCCGTGACCCGGACTGCCCCGTCTGCGGCGCCGACGCCGGGCCGATCGAGTACATCGACTACGAGGAGTTCTGCCTCCCGCCTGCGCGGGCGGCGACCTGACATGGCCAGCTTCCGTCTTCCCCCTGTCCTCCGCCCCATGGCCGGCGGTGCACGCACCGTCGAGGCCGGCGGGGACAGCCTGCGCGCGGCGCTCGACGACCTGACCGGCCGGCACCCGGCGCTGCGCTCGCGCCTGCTCGACGACGCGGGTGAGATCAACGCCTTCGTGAACGTCTACGTCGAGGGTGAGGACGTGCGCGTCCACGGCGGGCTCGACACGCCGCTCGCCGCGGATGCCAGCGTGATCGTGCTCCCCGCGATGGCCGGCGGATCCGGGGGCTGAGCACGTGCTCGCCCCCACGCGCCCGTCCTCGGCGCCCTGCCGGACGGTCGGCGGCACCCCCCTCGTCGAGCTGAAGAACCTCTCGCCCGCGCCGGGCGTGAACCTGTTCGCGAAGCTCGAATGGTTCAACCCCACGGGATCGGTCAAGGACCGCGTGGCCTGCTCGATGCTCGACGCCGCCGACGAGGCCGGCGAGCTCTGGCCGGGCCGCCGTATCCTCGAGCCCTCGAGCGGCAACACCGGCATCGCGCTCGCGATGCAGGGCCGGCTGCGCGGGCTCGAGGTGTCGATCGTGATGCCCGCGGGCTCGACGCCCGAGCGCGAGCAGCTCCTGCGCCTCTTCGGCGCGGAGGTCATCTACTCGCCGGCCGAGCTCGGCTCGAACGGCGCGGTCATGCTGGCGCGCGAGCTCGCGGACGCCGATCCGTCGCTCTTCATGCCGTTCCAGTACGGCAACCCGGCGAATCCCCTCGCGCACGAGCGCGGCACTGCCGAGGAGATCCTCGCCGCGTGCCCCGAGGTCGACATCTTCGTCGCGGGCCTCGGCACCGGCGGGACGTTGATGGGGTGCTCGCGGCGCCTCCGGCGCGACCGTCCCGACCTGATGGTGGTCGCAGCCGAGCCGCTGCCCGGCGAGGGCATCGACGGCCTGCGCTCGCTCGAGGATGGCTACACGCCGGAGATCCTGGACCTCTCGCTGCTCGATCGCAAGCTGCTCGTGTCCAACGAGCAGTCGGTGCGCGGCCTGCGCGCGCTGGCCCATGAGGAGGGCCTCTTCGCCGGCGTCTCCTCCGGCGGCGTCCTGCACGCCGCGATGCGCATCGCCAACGAGCTCGAAGGCCCCGCGAACATCGTCATGGTGCTCGCCGACGGCGGCTGGAAGTACCTCTCCGCCGGCCTCTGGGACACTCCCGAGGACGAGCTCGCCGAGCGCATGGAGCAGGGCATCTGGTGGTAGCGGTCTCGCTCTCGCGAGCGCTGGCCGACGAGATGATCGCGCACGCACGCTCGGAGCTGCCGAACGAGGCCTGCGGCATCTTCGGGGGCACGCTCGACGGCGAGCTGCGCACGTTCCACCCGGCGCTCAACGCCGACGCGAGCCCGTACCGCTACAGCGTGGACGCTGGCGACCTCCTGCGCATCGCCCTCGAGATCGATGACGCCGGCGACGACGTCGCCGCGATCTACCACTCGCACACCCTGTCGCAGGCCACGCCGTCGCGCACCGACATGGAGCTCGCGACGTGGCCCGAGGCCGCGTACATCATCGTCTCGCTCGCGAGCGACCCGCCCGACATCCGCGCCTGGCGCCTGGGCGAGGGCCAGGCGCCCGAAGCGCTCCCGCTCGCGATCGTCTGAGCCGCACGCCAGCCCCTCAGCGGTTAACCGGGTCGCCGGGCTCCGCTGCGGAGCACCGCCTCGCCCGTACGCTCCAGTGCTACCGCCCCGCGCGTCGCATCGCGGAGACAGCGCGCAAGCGCGTCGACACGCCCGAGCGGCACGAGGCAGCGGAGGTCGGCGCCGGACTCGCCGTAGTCGTGGATTGCGTCGCGCCCGCCGTTGGTGGCCACGCAGCGCATGACGGCGGCCGTCTGGTCGTGGGTGTAGTGCAGGCGCACCTCGGCCGCCCGCTCGCAGCGCACGACTTCGGCGCCTGCGAGCGCCTTCGCCAGCGCGCCGCCGTAGGCGCGCACGAGGCCGCCGACTCCGAGGTTGGTCCCGCCGTACCAGCGCACGACGACCGCGGCGACGTCCTGCAGGCCGGCTCCGCCGAGTGCGGCCAGGAGCGGCGCGCCCGCACTGCCCGCGGGCTCTCCGGCATCGCTCGAGAAGGACGTGCCGTCGCGCAGGCGGAAGGCCGGGACGACATGCGTCGGGTTGCGGTGGGCCCGTGCTTCACGCGCGAGGAACGCCTCCGCGGCCGGCCGGTCGGCGACGGGCTCCGCGATCGCGAGGAAGCGCGACCCGCGCTCCTCGATCTCGTCGGTGACCCGCCGGGCCAGCGTCGAGAACGCGTCCACGGCGGTCAGGTCATCGGGTACTTGGAGCGCGCGAGCGCGTACGCGATCACGAGCAGGGCGAGGAACGCCGTCACGCACACCGCGACGATCGGCGCGGGGTTGCGGTTGAACTGACGGCGCTTGGCGAACTCGACGACGACCCATCCGATCGCCGCGCCTCCGATGAGCCCGCCGATGTGAGCGCCCTTCGAGATCCCCGGGATCGTGAACGTGATCGCGAGGTTGAGCAGGATCACGGGCCCGATGCCGCTCTGCATGACGCTGATGCCGCGGTCGCGCGCGAAGACGACGTAGGCGCCCATGAGACCGAAGATCGCGCCCGAGGCGCCGATCGAGAGCGCGCCGGGCTCGAGGATCATCACGCCGAGCGAGCCGGCGGCGAGCGCCACGAAGTAGATGAGGCCGAGCCGCAGCGCCCCGAGCGCCGGCTCGAGGCCGCGGCCGATGAAGAAGAGCGCCAGCATGTTGGAGCCGATGTGCAGCACGCTCGCGTGCAGGAACCCGCTCGTGATCAGGCGCCACCACTCCCCCGAGGACACCATCGGCCCCCAGAGGCCGAAGTGGCCGTCGACCGAGCCCTGCACCGGCTGAGCGCCCGCGCTCGTGCCGCTGTTCATGACGACGACGGTGTTGTGGCCGCGCGTCTGCAGGAAGTAGACGACGACGTTGATCGCGATCAGCGCGACCGTCAGCGGCGCCTGCTCGAGCAGGTCGTTGCCGCCCATGCCGCCACGCGTGACGCGGTAGCTCACGAGTCGTCGCCCTCCTCGTCCTCGTCGTCACGTTCCGGCCGCGCCAGCAGCGTCGCGTCGGCATGCAGGATGCGGGTGCCCTCGACGGCCGCGACGTCGAACCTGACGTAACCGATCTCGACGGTGTCGCCCACCGCGGGCGCGCGCCCGAGCTCGCCGAAGACGATGCCGCCAACCGTGTGGTAGTCATCGTCGGAGAGCGAGCGCTCGAAGCGCTCGTTGAACTCCTCGACCGGGAGACTGCCCTCGACGCGGTAGCGATCGGGCCCCAGGCGCACGATCGGCGAATCCTCGGGATCGAACTCGTCGTCGATCTCGCCGACGATCTCCTCGAGCAGATCCTCGAGCGTGACGAGGCCGGCGACCGAGCCGTACTCGTCGATGACGATCGCCATGTGGCCCTTCTGACGGCGGATCTCCGCGAGCAGGTGCACGAGGCGCTTCGTCTCGGGCACGATGTGCGCCGGGTAGAGCAGCGAGCGCAGGTCCGGGGCCAGCCCGCCGCCGTTCTGCAGCGCGACGAACAGCCGGCGCACGTGGAGCACACCGAGCACGTTGTCGAACTCCTCGTCGTAGACCGGGTAGCGCGTGTACGGGTGCTGCAGCACCTGCTCCATCGCCGCGGTCGGCGTGAGCGCGACGGGCAGGGCGACGATGTCGGGGCGTGGCACCATGACGTCCTCGACGGGTGTGTCGGAGAAGTCGAAGACCTTGTCGATCATCTCCTGCTCGTCGGCCTCGAGCACGCCGCTGCGCTCGCCCTGGCGCAGGAGCATGCGCAGCTCGACCTCGCTGTGCGCCCCCTCCATCTCGTCCGTCGTCTTGATGCCGAGCATGCGCATGACGAGCTGGGCGAGCCAGTCGAGGAACGTGATGAACCAGCTGAACGCGAAGAAGAAGACGCGGATCGGCACGGCCACGGCGAGCGCCACGGGCTCGGCGCGCGGCAGCGTGTAGGACTTGGGGACGATCTCGCCGATCACGACGTGCAGGATCGAGATCGCCAGGAAGGCGACGATGACGGAGGCGGCGGTCGCAACACCGCCCGACACGCCGCCGACGGCGCTCTCGATCACACGTGCGACCGCGGGCTCGCCGAGCGCGCCGAGCGCGAGCGACGACAGCGTGATGCCGAGCTGCATCGCCGAGATGAAGTGCGACGGGTCGCTGACGATCTTGCGCACCGTGCGCGCCCGGCGGCTGCCCTCGCTGACGAGCTCGTCGAGCCGCGTGTGGCGCACCGAGACGAACGCGTACTCGGCGGCGACGAAGAACGCGTTCCAGAGCACGCAGAACACGATCAGGACGAGCTCGAGCGCGGTGACGGCGCTCATCGGGGCGCGGCCCGGACATGCGACGGCCCGCCGGCCGAAGGGGCGGCGCTCAGCATCTGCCTACCAGGGGTGCGGAGCAGCGGTACCCGCCGCTCCCGGCGCCTGCTCGAACGTGATCGACCGGACGAGGTCACGTGAGCGGCAGCATAGCGACGGCGGCGGTCAGCCGAGGACGCGCAGCGCTTCGCGCGCGTGCTCGGCGCCCGCGAGCGCCGGATCCAGGTCGAGCGCGTGGGCGTAGGCCCCGAGCGCCTCGTTCGGCTGGGCGGCCGCCGCCAGGTAGTCGCCGAGGATGATCCAGGCCGCCGCCGAGCCCGGCCGGCGCTGCACCTCGGCGTGCGCGCGCGGCAGGTCGCCGTCGGGATCGTCCTCGCGCTGCACGAGCGCGCGGGCGACCGCGATGTTCGAGGGATCGAGCGCCGCCGCGCGGGCGAGCGCGTCGCGGGCCTGCAGGTCGCGGCCGAGTGCCTGCCGCGTCAGCCCGGCGAGCGCCCAGGCCCCGGGCAGGTCCTCGCTGCCGGCGAGTGCGAGCTCCGCGGCGGAGGCGGCGAGCGCCACGTGGCCGCCGCCGAGCAGCCGGTCGCCGAGCAGGACGAGCTGATCGGGATCGTTGCTGGCGGAGGCGAGCTCGTGCCGCATGACGCGCTCGAAGTCGCCAGGGGTGAGCCAGAAGACCTCGCCGTCGGGGCCCTGAATGCGCATCAGCGCACCGAGCTGCTCGAGCCGCTCGAGCACGAACCCGTCGCCCGGTGCGAGCTCGAGGGCGCGCTCGTAGGCGAGGACGGCGCGCATCTGCTCGTCGAGCGCCTCCCAGACGCGGCCCAGCAGCACGTGGTAGGCGGACTCGCCGCCGTAGGCCCACTCGGCCTCCTCGAGCGCGCTGAGCGCGAGCTCGGGCTCGTCGGCTCGCCGCAGCGCGACCGCGAGGTTGAAGCGCGACGCGGCGTCGAACGGCGTCAGCTCGATCGCGCGCGCAAGCGCGGGCGCGGCCTCCTCGAAGCGCTCCTCGCGGATCAGCTTCTCGCCCAGGCGGCGGTACGGCTCGGCGGTCGCCATCGCCAGGAGGGTGGGCGCGAGCTCGTGGTCGGCGTGACCGGCCACGAACACCTTCGCCCACTCGGCCGCACGCACCCGCTCGATCGGGTCGGCGCGCTCGGCCACCTCGCGCGGCACGGCCAGGCGCGCGGGGAGCCCGGAGCGCGCCGCGCCTGCCGGCTCGAGCTCCACCACGACCCAGTCGGCAACCATCGGCGCCTAGGTGCTTTCCACGAACACGTCGCTCGTCACGGTGTCGCCGTCGCGACCGGCCCAGAAGAGCACGCCGCCGATGTGCTTGAGGTTGGCCAGCGCCTCCGCGTTGCTCGCGCCGTTGAAGGCGCCGAAGGCGGTTCCGAGGTTGACCAGGCTGGGCACGTCGACGTAGGCCAGGCCGAGCGTCTTCGAGCCGCTGTCGACGCCGTCCTCGCTGAGCACGTTCTTGAACGTGGCGCTGTCGACGATCGAGTTCTTGACCGCGTCTCCCACTGCCGCGTCCGTGCCGATGCCGATGTCGTCGCCGACGGTGCGCCAGCGGGCCGCGAAGCCCTGGATGAGAGCGGACTGGCCATCGGCAGTGTCGTCGAACTTGATGCCCTGCGTCGTCAGCAGCTTCGTCAGGGCGCGCAGCGTGGTCGCGCCCTTGGCGGCATCGGCCGGATGCAGGATGAGACCGGCCGAGACCGGCGCGCCCGGACCGGCGTAGAGCGCGTTCTCGCCCGAGAACAGGGCGTAGACGTCGGCCAGCTTGATGCCCAGCATGGTCTCGACCTGCGCCACCTGCTTCTGTGCCGCCGGGTTCGCGCCGATCGCCTGATCGGCGGCCGATTGCGCGCTCGAGCCGATGTCGCCGAAGGATGCCGCGAACCACGAGTTCGCCGGCACATGGCTCAGGAGCTCAGGCGTGTAGGCATTCGGAATGTTCGTCGCGCTGCCGTTCAGGAGCACGGTGCTGCGCATGCGCAGCCCGTTGTCGGTGGCGCCCAGCGAGAAGCCGAGGCTGCGGATGCCCTTGACCTGTGCGGCGACCTGGCTCACCTGCGCCGGGGTCACGACCTGCGTCGCGCCCTCCGGCACCTTGCTGCGCGCGACGAGCTGCTGGAGCGCCGTCCCGGGCGCATAGCCGACCACGATGTTGTCGCTCGGCAGGCTCGCAAGCGTGTCCTTGAAGTCGGCGGAGTCGGAGAGCGTGTCGCCCGTGCCACCGAGCCGGTCGATGCCGGCCGTGACGATGGCCTCCGAGCTGCCGAGCAGCGCCGTGTCGGCCGAGACCGCGACATAGGAGGCGTCGTTGGTCGACTTGAAGAGGTCGAAGGTTCCGTGCTTGCCCGCAGCAGCCACGGTCTTGTCCTTCTGGAGCTCGGCTTCGAGGCTCGAGCGATCGCTGACCTCGGCGAACCCGAGCAGGCTCGGGTCGGTGCCGGCGGGCGGCACGTCGAGCACGCCGATCGCGACCTCGCTGCCGAGCCAGGAGCGCACCTGCTGAACCGTCGGGCCGTCGCCGGTCGCCTTGTTGGCGGCCGTATCGAACTTCGCAACGAGCTTGGGGAAGCTCGGGAAACGCGCGCCGAGCGCCAGCAGGCGCTTCCAGGCATCCGACTTCTGGTCGATATTGGCATCCAGGAACGCGACGGTGGTCGACGGGAAGGCCTGTGCGGCGCGGCCGTCCGTTCCGGCGGCGCCCGCGGCGCCGCTCGCCTTGCTGGAGCCGCCGCATCCGGCGAGCACGACGGCCACGAGGGCGAGCACGGCGCAGCCCGGGAGCGCGCGGCGGAGGATCGCAGTGCGGAGAGGCATCATTTCCCGCACTCTAGAAGCTCTGCGCGGAATCAGCGAGGCCTGCGGACAAGTTCACCCCGCTGCGGCGAAGGATCGGGGGGCGCAGGCGCGAAGCGTGTGCCATGCCCAACATCTTCGAGCCCGAGTTCGATCAGCAGCGTGACCATCCCGGCTTCCGGGCTCTGCGCTCGCGTGTCGGCTGGCAGCTGAAGACGCAGCGCCTCGGAGCCAGCATCTGGGAGATCGAGCCCGGCGAAGCCGCCTATCCGTACCACTACCACCTCGCCGAGGAGGAGATGCTCGTCGTCCTCATGGGCCGTCCGAGCCTCCGCACGGACGGCGACTGGCGCGCGCTCGAGCCAGGCGACGTGATCGCCTTCCCGCGCGGCCGCGCCGGCGGCCATCAGCTCGCGAACTGGGGCGACGTGACCGCCCGCTTCCTCGCCGTCTCGACGAGCGGAACGCCCGACCTGGTCGTCTATCCGGACTCCGGGAAGATCGCCGCCTGTGAGCGCCTACCCGACCAGAACGGCCTCTGGGAGGTCTTCCGCGTCGCCGATGCAGTGGACTACCACGAGGGCGAGGTTCCGCCCGTGCCGCCGTCGTAGTGGCCCAAGTGGCACTCGCGGCGAGTGCCACTTGGGCGGGTCTCGTCTACCGTCGGGCCATGAGGCGCGCCGATGTCAGCGTGATCGCGCTCGCGGTCGCCGCCGGGATCCTCGGGGTCGCGGCGCACACCGGGCCGCTCTTCCCCGGGCTCGCGGTGCTGGTCGTCGCGGGGTTGCTCCTGCGGACCCGCTCGGCCCAGTACATCGTCCTCTGCGCGGTGGCGCCGATGCTGATCTGGGCCACGTGGCCCGACGTCGCGGCGCTGGCGGGAGGTCTCGCGCTGGCCGCGGCCGCGCTGTGCGCGCTGCTCCTGGCACGCGAGCGCCCGGCCGGGGCCATCGAGGCCGTCGTGGCGGCGCGCATCACGCTCGCCGCCGCGCTGGTCCTCACGGCCAGCGGCCTGCTCTCGTTCGACCTCCTTCTGCGCTGAGATACCGCCGCGAGCGTCGTTGCTCCTATGGTGCCGGGGCCATGTCCATCGCCACGGCCGACGCGCTCGCAGGGTTCTCGCCGCACGCACGGCGCTGGTTTCTGGGCGCCCTCGGCGACCCCACTCCCGCGCAGACGCTGGGCTGGCCGCCGATCGCCGCCGCAGAGCACGTGCTGCTCTGCGCGCCGACCGGATCGGGCAAGACGCTCGCCGCCTTCCTCTGGTTCCTCGACCGGCTCATGACGGAGCCCGGCGAGGGCTTGCGCGTGCTCTACATCTCGCCGCTCAAGGCCCTCAACTACGACGTCGAGCGCAACCTGCGCGCGCCGCTCGCGGGCATCCGCGCGACCGCCGCGGCCGCGGGCATCGAGCTGCCGGCACCGGCCGTGGCCGTGCGCACCGGGGACACGCCGGCCGACGAGCGCCGGCGCATGCTGCGCACGCCGCCCGACGTGCTCATCACGACGCCCGAGAGCCTCTACCTGCTGCTCACCTCGCGTGCGCGCGAGATGCTCACCGGCATCGAGGCGGTGATCGTCGACGAGGTGCACGCCGTCGCGGCCACCAAGCGCGGCGCGCACCTCGCGCTCTCGCTCGAGCGCCTCGCCGACCTCTGCGACAGCGATCCGCAGCGCGTGGCGCTCTCGGCGACGCAGCGCCCGCTCGAGGAGATCGCGCGCTTCGTCGGCGGCGATCGCACGCTGCGCATCGTCGACGCGGGCATGCGCAAGGAGCTCGATCTGCGCATCGAGATGCCCGCCGACCCCGACGAGGCCGAGCCCGCCGCGCCACTCGCCTACGTGCAGGGCGCGAACGACGCGGGCTCGCACTCGCTCTGGCCCACGCTCTACCCGGAGCTGCTCGAGCTCGTGCGGACGCACCACTCGACGATCGTCTTCGTCAACAGCCGGCGGATGGCCGAGCGGCTCGCGCTGCGACTCAACGAGCTGGCAGAGGATCAGATCGCCCGCGCACACCACGGCTCGCTCTCGCGCGAGGCGCGCGGCGAGGTCGAGGAGGCGCTCAAGGCCGGCACGCTGCCGTGCATCGTCGCCACCTCCTCGCTCGAGCTCGGCATCGACATGGGCGCCGTCGACCTCGTCGTGCAGGTCTCCTCGCCCGGGTCGGTCGCAAGCGGGCTGCAGCGCGTGGGCCGCGCCGGCCACAGCGTCGGAGCGCCGTCGCGCGGGCGCATCTACCCGCGCTTCCGCGGCGAGCTCGTGGAGGCCGCGGCCGTCGCGCGCGGCATGCTCGAGGGCGATGTCGAGCACACGCGGGTCCCGCGGATCCCGCTCGACGTGCTCTGCCAGCAGATCGTCGCGATGGCGTCGGTCGAGGAGCTCCAGATCGACTCCCTGCACGCGCTCGTCAAGCGCGCGTACCCCTACCGCGAGCTGACGCGCGAGCAGCTCGAGAATGTGCTCGATCTGCTCGCCGGCCGCTATCCCTCCGACGAGTTCGCCGAGCTGCGACCGCGGATCGTGTGGGAGCGCACCACGGGTGTGCTGCGCGCGCGCGAGGGCGCCCAGCGCATCGCGATCGCCAACGCCGGAACGATCCCCGACCGCGGCCTCTACGGCGTCTTCCTCGTCGACGGCGGCGGCCGCGTCGGCGAGCTCGACGAGGAGATGGTGCACGAGGCACGGGAGGGCCAGGTCTTCCTGCTCGGCGCCTCGGCCTGGCGCATCGAGCAGATCGAGCGCGACCGCGTGATCGTCTCCCCCGCGCCCGGCCAGCCGGCGCAGGTGCCGTTCTGGAAGGGCGAGCAGGCCGGCCGCCCGGTCGAGCTCGGCCGCGCCGTCGGCCGCCTCCAGCGCGAGCTGGCGGCACTCGACGACGAGAGCGCGATCCGGCGGCTGACGGGGCTGCACGCATGCGACGAGCGGGCAGCGCACACGCTCGTCGAGTACCTGCGCGAGCAGGAGGTCGCGACAGGCGTCCTGCCGTCCGACCGCACGATCGTCGTCGAGCGCTTCCGCGACGAGATCGGCGACTGGCG
>CAZYYP010000039.1:0-1917 GCA_964651695.1 uncultured Gaiellales bacterium
CGCCTCGTAGACTGGCGAGCCGGTGGGGCGTGGCCAAGCGGTAAGGCAACGGGCTTTGGTCCCGTGATCCCAGGTTCGAATCCTGGCGCCCCAGCTCGTGCCCGAGCCCGAGCCTTTTCTCCGCTCGCTCGTCATCGATCGCGCGGCGGTCGACGACACGGGCGCGTACCCGTTCTCGATTCCGGCGATCGCGAGTCTCGGCGAGCTCGAGCTCGATCCGCACGTCACCTTCCTCGCGGGCCCGAACGCCGCCGGTAAATCGACGCTGATCGAGGCGATCGCCGTCGCGTGCGGGCTCAACCCCGAGGGCGGGGGCCGCAACTTCACGTTCCAGACGCGCGCCTCGCACTCGCCGCTCGGCGACGTGATGCGTCTCGTGCGCGGCGCGCGGCGACCGAAGACGGACTTCTTCCTGCGCGCCGAGGCGTTCTTCAACCTCGCGACCGAGGTCGAGGCGCTCGGCGTCGGCGACAGCTACGGCGCGCGTTCGCTGCACGAGCAGTCGCACGGGCAGTCGTTCCTCGCGCTCCTGACCGAGCGCTTCGGCCCGAACGGCCTCTACCTCCTCGACGAGCCCGAGGCCGCGCTCTCGCCGCAGAGCCAGCTCGCGATGCTGCGCCGCCTCTACGAGCTCGTGGCGGACGGCTGCCAGCTCGTCATCGCAACGCACTCGCCGATCCTGCTCTCGTTTCCGCACGCGCGCATCTACGAGCTCTCCGAGGACGGCATCGCGACCGTCTCCTACGACGATGCGGAGACCGTGACGCTCCACCGGTCATTCCTCGCCGCCCCCGATGCCTACCTCCGCCTGCTCGGCGAGGACGAGCCGTGACCGTTCGCCGCGCGCTGCTCGCCGTGGTGCTTCCGTGGCTCGCCGCGTTGCTCGTGTTCGCCGGCGCCGCCCACCAGGCGGCGGTCGCGCTCGGCTGGCTGGCGATCGGCAACCAGCCCGGGGAGTGGGCGCCGGGGGAGGGATACCTCGTGCCTCCGGCCCTGCTCGTGCTCGCGCTGCTCGGCTTCGCGCTGCCGGCCGCCGGCGCGCTCGCCTGGGAGGTACCTGCGACGCCCGTCCTCGCGCTCGCTGCCGCCTGCATGGTCGTCGCCCGGTTCTTCACGTACGACGCCTACTACGCGCCGACGCTCCGGCGGATGTCCGATGGTGGCGCGGTCGCCGGCACCTGGATCGTCGTCGTGGTCGCGTGCGCGCTCGGCTCCGCCCTCCTGGCGCTGCGCTGGAGTCGCACGGGCCTCGTCGCGACGGGCCTCGTGTGCTGGCTCGGCTTCGGCACGACGGTCGCCGCCGGATTGCACTAGTCCTCCGGCGGCGAGCCCGCGCGCTGCGGTGGTTGCGCCAAGTGGCACTCGCCGCGAGTGCCACTTGGCGCGAAACGCCGAATCGCCTCAGTCGGTGCGCCGGCCTGCGAACAGCCGCACGGGTGCACTCCAGGTGCGCTCGGCCTCGCGTGCGGAAGCGAAGCCGTGGCGCTCGATCTCGGCGATCAGCTCCCCGGCCTCCCAGGGATGTCCGCCGGAGCGCACGGTGCGGAGCTCGAGCAGCAGCTGCGAGAGGTGATCCGGCGGGCCGGCGTAGGTGCCCGCGATCAGCCATCCGCCCGGGCGCAGGGCCCCTCGGGCGGCGGTCATCGCCGGGCCGACGACCGCGCGCGGCAGGAACGGCAGGGGCAGCCAGACTGCGTCGTAGGCGTCCTCCTCCCGGAGCTGCGTGACGTCGAGGAAGCGGAGCTCGATCCGTCCCCCGAGCCCGCTCGCCGCGACGTTGCCGCGCGCCAGCTCGAGCGCGGACTCGTAGAGGTCGATGCCGACGACCCGCACCTCGGGGTAGGCCCGCGCGAGCGCGATCGCGAGCCACGCCGTGCCGGTGCCGGCGTCCAGGAACGCCGCCCCGGGCACGGCGAG
>CAZYYP010000039.1:2017-12243 GCA_964651695.1 uncultured Gaiellales bacterium
CGAGCCACGCCGTGCCGGTGCCGGCGTCCAGGAACGCCGCCCCGGGCACGGCGAGCCGCCGGGCGAGACCCTCGAGATCACGTGCCGAAGCGGCGGCGATGGCACCGGCGATCGCGGTCGACATCCTGCCGGTGCCCTGCAGGACATCCGGGTCGGTGTGCAGCCAGCCCGGCGTGCGGCCGGGGTCCGCCACGAGCTCTGCCGATTGCGCCAGCAGCGTGCGCGTCATGCCGACGACCGCGGCTGCCTCCGACGCGCCCGCGGCGTCGTCGTCGCCCTCGAGCACCGCACGCGCGATCGCACGCAGCAGCTCGCGCGTGCGGTCGTCCGCCGGCGCGCCCTCGGTCTCCACGCGCACGTGCGCTGCGAGTGCCGCCAGTGCCTCGAGCGACACGCCCAGGCGCATCGCCGTGCTCATGAGCTGTCCTTGCTGCACGCTTCCCCCCCCAGGGTCAGACGCCCATCGAACGGGTTGCGCGGACCGCCGCGCGGGCTGACGTCGTCACGGGGAACGATGCCCGGTAGACTGGGCGGGCGCTCCCACGGGCGCCGAGCTGATGACTCCCATCTCCACGATCATCATGGCCGGCGGGATGGGCACGAGGATGCGCTCACCACTGCCGAAGGTGCTGCACGAGCTGTGCGGTCTGCCGATGCTGGCCTGGGTCGCCCGCGCCGCGCGTGCGGCGGGCGCCGACGATGTCGTCGTGGTGGCCTCTCCGGAGACGGCCGAGCGCATCGCCGCCGCGCTCCCGGATGTGCGCGTCGTGGTGCAGTCGCCCGCCAACGGCACCGGGCATGCGGTCATGGTCGGACTCGAGGCCGTTCCGGCCGATGCCGAGCGCGTCGTCGTGCTATCCGGCGACACCCCCCTGATCGAGCCCGAGACGGTGCGTCGCGCGATCGAGGCCTGTGCCGGCGAGGCCGGGGGCGCGCTCGTGAGCGCTCGGCTCGCGCCGCCGCACGCCTATGGCCGCGTGGTGCGCGACGGCGATCGCGTGACCCGCATCGTCGAGGCGCGCGATGCCGGTGACGAGGAGCTCGCGCTCGACGAGTTCAACGTCGGGCTCTACTGCTTCCGGCGCGACGCCCTGGCGGCGGCGCTGCCGAAGCTCACGCCACACAACGCGCAGGGCGAGCTGTACCTGACCGACGTCGTCGGGCTGATGGCCGGCGACGGCCGTGCAGCGGTCGCCGTCCACGAGCCCGCGCCCGACACGGCCGAGGGCGTGAACACCATGGTCGAGCTCGCCGAGCGCGAGGCCCGGCTGCGCGCGCGCATCCTGCGCGACCACATGCTCGCGGGCGTGCGCATCGTGGATCCCGCCACGACGTACGTGGACGGGAGCGTGCAACTCGCTCCCGGCTGCCGCCTGGAGCCGAACGTCATGCTGCGCGGCGCGACGACGGTCGGCACGGGGACGGCGCTCGGGCCGCACGTGATCATCGACGACGGAACGATCGGCGAACGCTGCAAGGTCGGGCCGTTCGCCTACCTGCGCCCGGGGTGCGTGCTGGCCGAGGGCGCGCAGGTCGGCCGCTTCGTCGAGCTCAAGAACACGAGCCTCGGCGCGCACGCGAAGGTGCCCCACCTGAGCTACGTCGGCGACGCCGAGATCGGCGCCCGCAGCAATCTCGGTGCGAGCACCATCACGGCCAACTACGACGGCCGCAACAAGCACCGCACGACGATCGGCGAGGGCGTCAGCACGAGCGTGCACTCCACGCTGGTCGCGCCCGTGACGATCGGCGACGGCGCCTACGTGGCCGCCGGCAGCGTGATCACCGAGGACGTGGAGCCCGGTGCGCTCGCGATCGCCCGCCCGCGCCAGACCGTGAAGCCCGGCTATGCCGAGCGCGTCGCGGCGCGCCGGAAGGAGGAGGAGACGTGAGCGACAGCCTCTTCGGTGCCGGCGAGTTCCTGCCCTCTCGCGGCGACAACGGCGGCGACGGAGCTCCGCGCCCGAGCTCGCGCGACGGCGCCTCGTTCCGGCGCATGATGCTGTTCGCCGGGCGCTCGAGCATCGACCTCGCCGAGCGCATCGCGGACGAGCTCGGCGTCGCCCTCGGCGAGTCGACGCTCAAGACGTTCCCCAACACCGAGACCTACGTACGGCTGAACGAATCGGTGCGCGGCTCCGACGTCTTCCTGATCCAGTCCTGCTCGCGGCCGTGCAACGACAACCTCGTCGAGCTGCTGATCATGATCAACGCGGCGCGTCTCGCGTCCGCCAAGCGCATCACGGCCGTCGTGCCGTGGTTCCCGTACGCACGCCAGGACAAGAAGTCGGCCCCGCGCGAGCCGATCACGGGCCGCCTCATGGCCGACATGCTGGAGACCGCCGGCGTCGACCGCGTGCTGACGATGGACCTCCACGCCGGCCAGGTCCAGGGCTTCTTCCGCGTGCCGGTCGATCACATGACCGCGCTGCCGATGTTCCAGCAGTACTTCCACGACCTCGGCCTCCCGCGCGAGGAGATCGTCGTCATCTCGCCCGACACCGGCCGCGTCAAGCTGGCGAAGCGCTTTGCCGAGATGCTCGGCGGTGAGCTGGCGGTGCTCACGAAGGAGCGCCCGGCGCACAGCCAGGCCCACGTGACGAACGTGATCGGCGACGTCGCCGGCAAGATCTGCGTGATCTCGGACGACATGATCGACACGGCGGGAACGCTCGTCGCGGGCGCTCAGGCCATCCACGAAGCAGGCGCCCGCGCCATCTATGCATGCGCCACGCACCCGGTCTTCTCGGAGCCCGCGCTGCAGCGCCTCGAGGACTCGGTGCTCGAGCAAGTCGTCGTCTGCGATACGATTCCCGTCGATCCGACGACCAAGCCCGACAAGGTGCGTGTCCTTTCGGTCGCGCGGATCCTCGCCGAGACCATTCACAACGTCTTCACCGACGACTCGGTGTCGGCGATCTTCAAGGGCGAGAACCAGCTTTTCTAGGGCGGCGCGCGCCGCCCCACGAATCAACGCGAGAAGGCAGTCATGCTCGAGATCGAGGCACGCGAAACCGGTGGGACGTCGACGGCACGTGCGGTGCGCCGCACGGGCAAGATCCCGGGCGTGCTCTACGGCAACGGGCGCGATCCCTTCGTGTTCGCCGTCGAGAGTCGCCACCTGCGCGAGACGCTCGCTGCGGCCGGTGGCCGCCATGCGGTCATCGAGGTGAAGGTGCCGGGCGCACGCACCCCGATCCACGCGTTCATCAAGGACATCCAGTTGCACCCGCTGCGCGACACGCTGACGCACTTCGACCTGCTCGAGGTGCGCATGGACCGGACGATCCAGGCGACCGTCTCGATCCTCTTCGTGGGCGAGGCCGAGGGCGTCAAGACCTTCGGCGGCATCCTCGCGCAGAACGCGCACGAGCTGACCATCGAAGCGCTGCCGGGCGACCTGCCCGAGCACGTCGAGATCGACATCTCCGAGCTCGGCATCGGCGACTCGATCAAGCTCTCCGATCTCCCCGAGATCAAGGGCCTGACCTACATCGGCGATCCCGACACCATGCTCGCGAGTGTCGCTCAGCCCAAGGGCCCGACGGCCGAGGAAGAGGCCGCGGAGGCCGAGGCGGAGGCCGCGGCCGACGCTGCGGAGGCACGCGCCGAGGCGGGCGAGGAAGCGGACGAGGAACCCTCGGACGCGGACTCCGAGTAGCTCGCGCTCCGGTTTCGCACGCCTCAGACGCACGTGGATCTGCTCGTCGCCGGTCTCGGGAATCCCGGCGGGCGCTATGCACGCACGCGCCATAACGCCGGCTACCTGGTCGCGGCCGAGCTGGTCGCGCGCTGGGGCGCACCCGCCGAGCGCGAGAAGCACGGCGGTGCTCTCAGCGAGGTACGGCTCGACGACGGCACGACCGTCGCCCTGCTGCGCCCGCTCGGGTTCATGAACCTCTCGGGCGGCCCGGTGCAGAAGGCATCCCGCGCCTACGGGCTCGGCCCCGACAAGGTGGTGTGCGTCCACGACGACGTGGAGATGCCGTTCGGCCAGGTGCGCGCCAAGCTGGGCGGAGGCCTGGGTGGCCACAACGGCCTGCGCTCGGTCGCCGAGCGGCTCGGTACGCGCGACTTCGGGCGCGTGCGCTGCGGCATCGGGCGCCAGCGACCGGGCGACCGGCGCGATCTGGCCGACTGGGTGCTCTCGCCCTTCGAACCGGACGAGGATCCCGGACCCATGATCGGAGCGGCCGCCGACTGCGTCGAGCTGATCGCACGCGACGGCATGGAGGCAGCGCTCGCGGCCTACCCGTGACGCGGTCTGCGCCTATCCCGCCGCGAGCGTCGCGAGCGAGGCGTAGAGCTCGCGCGCCGCGCGCTCGCCGAGGGCGAGGCTCTCGAGGCGGTAGCTCTCGTCGGGGCCGTGGATGCCGTCGCCGTCGAGCGCGAAGCCCGAGAGCACCGTCGGGATCCCGCGCTGTGCGAGCGCCCCGAGGATCGGGATGGAGCCGCCGCTGCGGACGTAGAGCGGGTGCATGCCGGTCGCGCGGCCGATCGCCTCGCGCGCGAGCGCGAGCACGGGGTCGGCCGCGTCGAAGCCGGCCGGCTCGCCGGGGTCGACATCGAGCTCGATCCGGGCGCCGGCGGGCGCTGCGGCGCGCAGGATGCGCTCCAGCGCGGCGGCGATCTCGGCGCCGCTCTGGCCGAGCGCGACGCGCACGCTCAGGCGCGCACTCGCGGTGCAGGGGATGATCGTGCGCCGCTGCAGGGCGTCGCCGCTCTCGATGCCGTTGATGTCGAGGGCGGTGCCCGCCCAGGTGCGCCGGTACAGATCGCCGGCGGCGCCGGGGGCGATCTCCGTGGCCCCGGCCTCGGCCAGCACCTTGGCCCCGGCCGGGAGATCCGCCCACGAGGCGACCTCCTCGGGGCTCGGAGGCCGGAGTCCGGCGCGCAGCTCCTCGCGTAGCCGGCCGTCGAAGTCCGGGAGCACGTGGGCGAGCATCTGCGCGAGCGCATGGGCGGCGTTCATGGCGACCCCGCCGTAGACGCCGGAATGGAGGTCGCGCTCGGCTGTACGCACGCGCAGGTGCGCCATCACGACGCCACGGACCGCGAGGTGCAGCGCCGGGTGCGCCTCGTCGATCATCCCGCCGTCGAAGACGATGGCGCAGTCGGCGCCGCGCTCGTCGCCGGCGACCCAGCGCAGCACGTCCGAGCCCCCGACCTCCTCCTCGCCCTCGAGCACCACGCGGACGTGCACGGGGAGGTCGCCCGCGCGCGCGAGCTCGCAGGCCACGTGCAGCAGCGGCAGGAAGTTGCCCTTGTCGTCACTCGCGCCGCGCGCATACAGGCGGCCGTCGCGCACGACCGGCTCGAACGGGTCGGACGTCCAGAGATCGACCGGGTCCGGCGACTGCACGTCGTAATGCCCGTAGATCAGGACGGTCGGCGCGTCCGCCCGTCGTGAGCGGAGCTCGCCCACGCAGAGCGGATTGCCGAACCCGGACAGCACCTCGCAGGCGCCGCCGGCGGCGACAACGCGCTCGCAGGCCCAATCGGCGGCGCGCCGGAGGTCGGCCGGATCGCCGCCGCCCGAGGAGATGGAGGGGATGCGCAGCCAGGCGCAGAGCTCGTCGAGAAGGGAGTCGGTCACGCGCCGGAGGCTATCCTCCGGGAGCCGGCCCCGTGCCGGACGTAGCCATGGACCGCACCCTCGACCGCAGCCTCGCCGACCTCGCGTCCGTCACGGATGAGGTCGTTGCACAGCCCGGCGTCGCACAGCTCGCCCGTGCGCTCGACTCGGCGCTCCCTGCCCAGACGCGGGTACCCGAAGCACTGCTCGCGCCGCTCCTGGCGGCGCTCTGGATGCGGCGGCGGGGCGAGGCGCGGGCCGGCCTGGCGATCATCTGCGACGACGACGAGACCGCAAGGGAGGTCGCCGACGAGGCCGGCTGGTACGCCCCCGCGGCGGACGTCGGCTTCGTGCCCTCGCGCGGCGTCGCGTATGGCTCGGGCCTCGAGCCCGCGCCGCACCTGGTCGGCGAGCGCGCGCGCGGGCTCGGCCTGTTGCGCGCCGGCGGCCTCGTCGCGATCTCGGCGGCGGCGCTCGTCGAGCGCATGCCCCCGCCCGAGCGGCGCGCGGCGGCCCTGCACGTGGAGCGGGGGGGCGAGCTGGTGCGCGACGCGGCCGTCGCGGCCCTCGTCGGTGCGGGCTACAGCCGGGTCGAGCGCGTCGGTGAGCGCGGCGAGCTGGCCGTACGTGGCGACATCCTCGACGTCTTTCCGACCACTGGCGCCGAGCCGGTGCGCATCGAGCTGTTCGGCGACGAGATCGAGCGCATCTCGCGCTTCTCCGTCTTCACGCAGCGCTCGCTCGCCGAGCTGCAGCAGTGCGACCTGCAGCCGGCGCGGGAGGCCTATCGCACGCCCTCCGATGTCGAGCAGTGGACACACGAGGAGGACGTGCCGATCCCCGGCGACCTCGTCTCGCTGGCGCCCGAGCTGATCGCCTCGGGCGCGCTGTGCGCCTGGCAGCCGGATCGCGTCCTCGAGGCCGTGCGCGACCGTCTGGCCGAGGCGGCGGCGAGCCACTCGCGCCCTGCGCGCGAGCGCGCCTACGTCAGCGAGCCGTCGGTCGTCGAGCTGCTGGAAGGAGTCACCGCACTCGATCCCCTGCACGGCGACTCGGCCTTCGAGGCGCAGCGCCCCGCGCTGGCGGGGCGCGGCATCAGCGAGGCCGAAGCCGAGCTGCTCGGCCTCGTGCGCTCGGGCCTGCGCGTCGTCGTCGCCTTCCCGCACCGCGGCGACGCCGAGCGCACCCAGGCGGCGCTGCGCCGCATCGAGGCGCACCTGCTCGCCCCCGGGCAGCCGCTGCCGGACGCCGCCGGCGTGAGCTTCGTCGTCTCGCCGCTGCGGCGCGGCGTCGTGTGGCAGGCAGCGAGGGTCGCCGTCGTCTCGGCCCAGCAGCTCTTCCGGCGGCGCGCGGCCGGCGCGGTGGTCGCCGGGCGCCTCGGGCGGGCGCTCTCGAGCGCCGCCGATCTCAAGCCGGGCGACTACGTCGTGCACGTCGAGCACGGCGTCGGCAGGTTCCTCGGCTTCGACACCAAGACCGTGGGCGGGGTCACGCGCGACTACGTGAATCTGCAGTTCAAGGGCGAGGACCGGCTCTTCGTCCCGCACGACCAGCTCGCCAAGCTCTCGCGCTACATCGGGGCCGACGGGCGCCCCCCCGCGCTCTCCAAGCTCGGCGGCAAGGCGTGGCACACGCTGCGCTCGCGCGCGAGAGCCGCCGTGCACGAGCTCGCCGGCGAGCTGCTGCGCCTCTACGCGGTGCGCCAGACGCGCACGCGGCCGGCCTACGCCGACGAGGAGGGCTGGCTCGAGCGCATGGAGCGCGCCTTCGCGTACACCGAGACCGAGGACCAGGCTCGCGCCATCGACGAGGTGTACGAGGACCTCACCGGCGAGCAGCCCATGGATCGCCTGATCTGCGGCGACGTCGGCTTCGGCAAGACCGAGGTCGCCATGCGCGCGGCGTTCCTGGTCGCCATCTCGGGCCGGCAGGTGCTCGTCCTGGCGCCGACCACGCTGCTCGTCCAGCAGCATCTGCAGACGTTCCGCGACCGCTTCCGCGACTTTCCGGTGCGCGTCGAGGCCGTCTCGCGCATGCGCGAGGCCGCTGAGGTCAAGACGGCGCTGCGCGAGTTCGCCGACGGCAAGATCGAGGTCCTCATCGGCACGCATCGGCTGCTCTCGCGCGACGTCATCCCCAAGCAGCTCGGGCTGATCGTCGTCGACGAGGAGCAGCGCTTCGGCGTGCGCCAGAAGGAGCTGCTGCGGCAGCTGCGGCTCGAGGTGGACGCGCTCTCGATGTCGGCCACGCCGATCCCGCGCACGCTCCACATGTCGCTGGCCGGGCTGCGCGACATCTCGGTGATCGCGACCGCTCCGCGCGGCCGCCAGCCGATCCGCACGCACGTGACCGAGTACGACGAGGCGCTCGTGGCCGCCGCACTGCGGCGCGAGCTCGGCCGTGACGGCCAGGTCTTCTACCTCCACAACCGCGTCGAGACGATCTACGAGGCAGCCGAGAAGCTGCGCCGGCTCGTCCCCGAGGCGCGCATCGGCGTCGGTCACGGCCAGATGGACGACAAGCAGCTCGAGCAGGCGATGGTGGAGTTCCTGCGCGGCGACCTCGACGTCCTGGTGGCGACGACGATCATCGAGAGCGGGCTCGACATCCCCCAGGTCAACACGCTGATCATCGAGCGCGCCGACGTGCTCGGCCTGGCGCAGCTGTACCAGATCCGCGGACGCGTCGGCCGCGGCGAGAACGCCGCGCACGCCTACCTCATGTACCCCGACGGCAGCGAGCTCTCGGAGGAGGCGCGCGCGCGGCTCGCGGCGCTCGCCGACTACACGGAGCTCGGCTCGGGCTACCGCGTGGCGCTGCGCGACCTCGAGCTGCGCGGCGCCGGCAGCCTGCTCGGCGACGAGCAGTCGGGGCACGTCGCCGCCGTCGGCTTCGAGCTCTACTGCGACCTGCTCGCCGAAGCCGTGGCCGAGCTCAGCGGCAACCGCGGCGCACTGCTGATGCGACCGGTGCGACTCGACCTGGCGCTCGATGCCTACGTCCCGGCCGGTTACGTCGCCTACGAGGCCGCCAAGCTCGATGTCCACCGCCGCATCGCCCTCTCGGAGACGGTCGATGAGCTCCGCGACATCGAGATCGAGATCGCGGATCGCTTCGGCGAGCCCCCCGAGCCGGTCGAGAACCTCGTCCTGGCGCAGGAGGCGCGCATCAAGATCGCGGCGCTCGGCGCCGATTCGCTCACCGTGCGCGGCGCCCGCGCCTCGATTGCGCGCCTCACGCTCGGCCCGGCCGACCTGCGCGAATTGCGCGAGCGCCACGGCCGCCTGCTCTACAACGCGGCGTCGGGGGAGCTCGGCCTGCCACTCGCGCCGGAGCGCCCGCTCGCGCAGGTGATCGCACTCGTGGACTCGATCGGCGATCTGGGGCTCGTTAAGTCTCGATGAAAAGGCCCGAGCGGACATTGCGGGGGCGGGCAGGGCGCGCGATGCTGCAGGTGAAGGGCGCTGCTGCTGCTATAGATGAGGCGCGGTGGCTCACCCGAACGGGGGAGTGACGCAGCTCCCGCGCCATTGAGCCCAAGCGATTTCTCACAAGGCTGTCCCATGCATCTGCCCGTCCGTCTCCGCGTGCCGCTCGCCGGTTTCGCTCTCTGCTCCGTCGCGCTGTTGATCAGCGCGTGCGGCGGCGGTTCGTCCTCGCCCTCCACGGCGGGCAGTTCGTCGTTCCCGGCGGATGCCGTCGCCGTGCTCGGCGGGCAGACCGTTCCGCGCACGAAGCTGACGACGCTCATGACGCAGGTGTGCCAGCAGTACAAGGCCGCCAAGAAGGCCTGCCCCAAGCCGGGCACGGCCGCGCGCAAGCAACTGCAGCAGACCTTCGTCGCGCAGCTCGTGCAGCAGGCGGAGTTCGACGCCGCGGCCAAGCAGCTGCACGTGACGGTCAAGGACGCCGACGTGACCTCCAACCTGCAGAAGCTCAAGCTGCAGTACGCGAAGGGGACGAACGGCAAGGTCGACGACGCCAAGTGGAAGAAGGTGCTCGCCGACAACCACACGACGCAGGCCACCGTCGTACAGAACCTCCACGACGGGCTCGAGCGCTCGGCGATCTACACCGACCTGACGAAGAACGTCAAGGTCACGGACGCCGAGGTCAAGGACTACTACGTCAAGAACAAGAAGAACTACTCGACGCCCGCGAGCCGCGTGATCCGCCATATCCTCGTCAAGAACAAGGCCCTGGCCGACAAGATCTACCAGCAGCTCTCGACGAGCGACGCGCAGTTCGCGGCGCTCGCGAAGAAGTACACGATCGATACCAGCTCGAAGAGCAAGGGCGGCGCGCTCGGCAGCATCGAGCAGGGTCAGACCGTCCCGTCGTTCGACAAGGTCGCCTTCAGCGTCCCGACAGGTAAGGTCGCCAAGCCGGTCCAGAGCTCCTATGGCTGGCACGTGATCGAGGCCACTGCGGATACCGTCCCGGCGTCGGTCAAGCCGCTCGATGCGGCACTCAAGAAGACCATCCGCACCAACCTCCTGACCTCGAAGAAGCAGAGCGTCGCCAACACGTGGTTCACAACCTTCCAGAAGAAGATCGAGAAGAACGTGCGCTACGCGGCCGGCATGGCGCCGCCCAAGACGACGAGCACGGCGACCTCGAGCACCGCCACGACGGCGGCGGCCGCGACCAC
>CAZYYP010000039.1:12343-19181 GCA_964651695.1 uncultured Gaiellales bacterium
GGGATGATGCGACGCGCCACCGCGGGGGTCGTCTGCGCGCTCCTCGCGGGCGTGCTGGTCACGGGCTGCGGCAGCGGCAGCGCCAGCTCGGCGAGTCAGGTGCCGAACAACGACGTCGCCGTCGTCGACGGGATCGGCATCACCGTGCCCGACCTCGTCACGACGATGAACATCGCCAAGATCTCCATGGGCTCGAGCTATCCCGAGCCGGGCACCCAGAACTGGGTCTCGCTGCGCTCGCGCGCGCTCGAGGCGCTCGCGCACGACGCCGAGCTGCGCGCATGGGCGCACGACCTCGGCGTGACCGTGTCTCAGAGCGCCGTGGACGACGCGGTCAAGCAGACGCTCCAGGGCGCCTTCCCGGGGAAGACCCCCGGCAGCATCGACCAGGCCAAGGTGACCGCGGAGTTCAAGACGACCGGCATGACGCGCACGCTGCTGCGCCACCGCATCGAGACGAAGCTGCTCGCCGCCGCCGCGGTCAAGAAGGTCGGGGGCTCGCCGAAGGTGACCGATGCACAGGTCAAGGCGCAGTACGACAAGGACAAGGCCACGACCTACGCGCAGCCGGCGCGCCGGAAGATCCGCCACATCCTCGTCAAGACCAAGGCGCTGGCCGATCAGCTGTACGCCCAGCTCTCGTCATCGGACGCGAGCTTCGCCACGCTGGCCAAGCAGTACTCGACCGACACGAGCAGCAAGGCGAACGGCGGCGAGCTCGGCCTGATCAGCCGTACGAGCGTCGTCAAGCCGTTCGGCGACGTCGCGTTCACCGAGCCGGTCGGCGTCGTCTCGAAGCCCACGAAGAGCCAGTTCGGGTGGCATCTCATCGAGGCCGAGGGGCCGATCATCCCGGCGAGCACGAAGCCCCTCGACACAGCGCTCACGGCGCAGATCCGGAGCCAGCTGGTCGAGAAGGCGCGTCAGAAGCACATCGCCGACGTCTTCAACCTGGCCGTCGCGCAGCTGAGCCAGAACATCAAGTTCGCGCCCGGCTACGCGCCCGCCCTCACCACCTCGTCGTGATCGACGGCGCAGCGGCGCGCGTCTCGTCCATCGTCGCGCTCGGCCCGGGCGAGCCCGGGCTTGTGCCGGCCGCCGCCCTCGAGGCGCTCCGCGCGGCGGGCGGCGTGCTGCCGCACGGGCTCCCGGACGCGCTGCGGGCGTCGCTCGAGGGGCTCGGCGTGCGGTTCGACGATGGCGCCGCCACGGCCTGCGCGCCCGACGCCGCCGCCTACGGCCTGGCACGGGCCGTCCCCGGCGCGCGCACGCTGCCCGAGCGGCCGCTGCTCGCCCGCCAGGCCGCCGCGGCGGCTGCCGGCGCGCTGCTCGATCTGACGGAGGTGCTGCGCCGCGAGTGCCCCTGGGATCGCGCCCAGACTGCGACGTCCATCGTGCCCCACACCGTCGAGGAGGCCTACGAGGTCGCCGACGCCGTGCGCGAGTCGGGGCTCTCGCCGAAGCTGCTCGACGAGCTCGGCGACCTGCTCTTCCAGACGACGTTCCTGGCACTGCTGTGCGAGGAGGCCGGAGCCGGGACCTGGGTCGATGTGGCGCTCGGCGTGGCCGCGAAGCTGCGCATCCGCCACCCGTGGGTGTTCGGGGCCGAGAGCGCCGCGACGGCCGGCGACGCGCGCAACCGCTGGGAGGACGTCAAGGTCGAGAGCGAGGGGCGCGAGGGCATCTTCCACGACGTGCCGCGCTCGCTGCCGGCGCTGCTCGAGGCGCGCAAGATCCAGCGGCGCGCAGCCGCGATCGGCTTCGACTACGCCACGTTCGCGGCGGTCTTCGGCGACTTCGAGAGCGAGGTCGAGGAGCTGCGCGCCGAGGTCGCGGGACGTCCGGAACCCGAGCCCGAGCGCGAGCCGCTGCCCGCAATCGCGGGGGAGATCGGCGACGTCCTGTTCGCGTGCGTCAACGTCGCGCGCCGCAACAACTGCGATCCGGAGCTCGCTCTGCGCGCCGCCAGCGCGCGCTTCCGCGAGCGCGTCGAGCTGGCCGAACGACTCGCCGATGGCGAGGGCGTGCCGTTCCGGTCGGTGGGGACGCAGCGGCAGGAGCACTACTATCAAGCGGCCAAGCAGTCTCTCAGGAAGAGCCAGTGACAACGATCGCATCTGTGCACGCGCGTCAGATCCTCGACTCGCGCGGGAACCCGACCGTCGAGGTCGATGTCCTGACCGACGACGGCGCCTTCGGTCGCGCGGCAGTGCCTTCGGGCGCCTCGACGGGCTCGCACGAGGCGATCGAGCGGCGCGACGGCGGTACCGACTACGGCGGCAAGGGCGTGGCGGGTGCGGTCGCGAGCGTCAACGGCGAGCTCGCCGCGGCGCTCGTCGGCCGCGACGTGCACAACCAGCGCGCGGTCGACCAGCTGCTGTGCGAGGTCGACGGCACGCCCGACAAGGGACGCGTCGGGGCCAACGGCGTGCTCGGCGCGTCGCTCGCGGTGGCGAAGGCATCCGCCGCCGCTCTCGGCCTGCCGCTGTGGCGCTCGCTCGGCGGCCCCTCGGCCCACGTCCTGCCGGTGCCGATGATGAACGTCATCAACGGCGGCGTGCACGCGGACAACGCGCTCGACCCCCAGGAGTTCATGCTCGTGCCGCACGGCGCGCAGACGTTCGCCGAGGCGTTGCAGATCGGAGCCGAGGTCTACCACGCGCTCAAGGCCCGGCTGCATCGCGACGGGCTCTCGACCGCGGTCGGCGACGAGGGCGGCTTCGCGCCCCAGATCTCGTCGGCCGAAGCGGCGATCGAGCTCATCCTCGCCGCGGCGGACGACGCCGGGCACGCCACCGCCGTGGGCATCGCCCTCGACCCGGCAATGAGCGAGCTCTACCGCGACGGCGCTTACCACCTCGAGGGTCGCACGTTCGACTCGGAACAGCTCGTGGAGTGGCTCACCGGCCTCTGCGAGCGGTATCCGATCATCTCGCTCGAGGACGGGATGGCCGAAGACGACTGGGACGGCTGGCGCTTGCTCACACGTCAGCTCGGCTCGCGCCTCCAGCTCGTCGGTGACGATATCTTCGTCACGAACCCCAAGCGGCTCGCCGAGGGCATCGACGCGGGCGTCGCGAACGCGATCCTCGTCAAGGTGAACCAGATCGGCACGCTCAGCGAGGCGCTCGACGCGATCGCGCTCGGCGCCCGCGCGGGCTACGCGTCCGTGATCTCCCATCGCTCGGGCGAGACGGAGGACGCGACGATCGCCGACATCGCCGTCGCGACCAACGCCGGCCAGATCAAGACCGGGGCGCCCTGTCGCTCCGAGCGCGTCGCCAAGTACAACCAGCTCCTGCGCATCGAGGAGCAGCTCGGCTCGCAGGCGACCTATCCGGGTCTGCGTGCATTCGCCGGGCGCGGCGCATGAGCATCCAGCCCCGTCGCACCAAGATCGTCTGCACGATCGGCCCCGCAACGGCCGAGGAGTCCATGATCGAGCGGCTCGTGGCGGCCGGCATGGACGTGGCGCGCGTCAACTGCTCGCACGGGGTGCCCGAGGAGCTCGAGCTCCTGGTGCGCGCCGTGCGCAACGTCGAGACGCGCCTCGACCGGCCGCTCGCCATCCTCGCCGACCTGCCGGGGCCGAAGCTCCGCGTCTCGCGCCTCCCCGAGCCGATCCCGGTCGAGACCGGAGACGACCTCGTGCTGGCCAGCGCGGGCGCCGCGTCCGGCGACGATCTCGAGCTCGGTTTCGAGCTCGACTTCGCCCGCGTGGTGCGCCCCGGCTCGCCGGTCATGATCGACGACGGGCGCGTGCGCCTGCGTGTCGTCGAGGCGATGGGCAAGCGCGTCCGCTGCCGCGTCGAGACGGGGGGGCTGATCCGCTCCCAGAAGGGCGTGAACCTCCCCGGCAGCTATCTGCCGATCCCGTCGATCACCGACCGCGACCGCGAGCTGATCCAGCACGCCGTCCACTGGGACGTGGACTACGTCGCGCTCTCATTCGTGCGCCGCGCCGAGGACGTCGAGGATCTCAAGCGGCTCATCCAGGGGCACGGCGGGCGCCAGCGCGTGATCGCCAAGATCGAGAAGCTCGAGGCGATCGAGCAGCTCGAGGCGATCGTCGCGGTCACCGACGCGCTGATGGTCGCGCGCGGCGATCTCGGCGTCGAGATCGGCGCTGCCGAGGTGCCGATGCTGCAGAAGCGCCTGATCCGCATGGGGCGTGAGGCGGGCAAGACGGTGATCACGGCCACGCAGATGCTCGAGTCGATGATCGATGCGCCCGAGCCGACGCGCGCCGAGGCCTCGGATGTCGCCAACGCCATCCTCGACGGCACCTCGGCGATCATGCTGAGCGGCGAGACGGCCGTGGGCAAGTACCCCGTCGAGGCGGTCGACACGATGGTGCGGATCGCGGCCGCCGTCGAGCCCGAGTTCGCCTACCGCGACTCCCCGTTCGAGGCCACCCGGCAGGGCGCGCGCTACATCTCCGACGTCGTCGGCCACGCCGCCTGCGATATGGCCGAGATCATCGAGGCCGCCGCGATCATCGTCCCGACGGTCTCGGGCGAGACGGCGCGCGAGGTCTCCCGCCACCGCCCGCACCGGCCCATCGTGGCCTGCACGCCGAGCTGGGACGTCCAGCGCCAGCTCATGCTCGACTGGGCCGTCATCCCGCTTGCGCTCGACCCGACGAAGGACGTCGAGACGCTCTGGCTGCGCTCGATCGACGCGGTGCAGCGCTCCGGGATCGCGGGGCCCGGCGATCGCGTCGTGATCACGAGCGGCACGAACGTCAACCGCCCGGGCGCCACGAACACGATCCTCGTCCAGACGCTCTGACCCGGAGCGTCAGGGAGTCAGAGCGAATGGCTGCTCGCCCGGGCGGATATAGCCCTGGGCACGCGCCTGCGCGATCATCGCGGTCGTCCGCGAGGCGCTCCGGTAATCGGCCTGCAGCCGCGCGTGCTCGCGGTCGAGCTGCGTGACCTGGGTGCGCAGCTGCTGGGTGGCCGAGCGCGCGTGCAGGTACGAGCGCACGGGCCCGATGCAGAGCACGACGAGCAGCAGCAGGAGCGCGCCGGCTCCGAGGCGCCGCGCGCGGTGGAGCCGGGCGCTGCGGGCGGGGCGGGGGCGAGGCGGCATCTGCACGGCTTCGCCGTCTGCGCCGGTGCTCCTCCCGGCTGCCACACTTCCGCTCGTGGAACCGGTGGGGGAACGTGACCTCGGGGCGATCGAGCACCAGCTCGGACGGCCGCCGCGTGCCCTCGCCGCGGTGGCGGCGCGCTGCGCCCTGGGCGGCCCGAGCGTGATCGCTCAGCGCCCCTACGACGAGCAAGGGAAGCCGTTTCCGACGACCTTCTGGCTCTCGTGCAGTGTGCTCGTGCGCGCCGTGGGCGACCTCGAGTCGAGCGGGGGCATCGCAGAGCTGGGCGCCGTGCTCGCGGCGCGTCCCGGTCTCCGCCGGAGCCGCACGAGCGCCGATGCGCGCGTCCGTGCGGTGCGCGCGGCACTCGCCCAGGACGGGCCGCGGGCCGATCGCGGAGCGGCGCTGGCGACGAGCCTCGACGGCGGCGCGCCCGGCGCGCCGCTCAAGTGCCTGCACGCCCACGCGGCAGTCGCGCTCGGCGCGCCGCCGTATGCCTTCGGCCGGCTCGTGCTCGAGCGCGCGGATCCGCCTGTCCCGGAGAGCTGCTGCGCGTGGGCGTGAGCGAGCTCAGCGTGCGTCTCGCGCGCGAGGACTGGCGCAGCGGCGAGCGCGCCGTCGAACGCGTGCTCGCCGATCCCCGGCGCGCGCCGATCGCCCGCAAGGTGCTGCAGGAGCTCGAAGGCGAGCTGCGACGCCGCCTGGGACAGACCTACACGCTCGCGTCGCTCGTCGCGCTCTACGCCGATGCCGACCGCTGGGCGCGCGATGCGGCGCAGCGCACCGCACCCGACGCCGCGTGGGCGCAGGACGCGTCGTTCGCGGACGCGGCCTGCGCGCGAGCCGCCCGCAATGCGCGCGACTGGACACCGTCGACGTGAGCACCCCGATGCAGCCGCCGCTGCCACCGTCGGAGCCGACCGAGGAACTCGTGCGCATCGAGCGCCGCCGGCGTGCGGCGGTGCGCCAGCAGCGGCGTTCGCGCATCCGCAGCGTGCTCGTCGTACTGGCCGTGGGCGGCGCCGCGGCCGGCGGATTCCTCGTGGGGCGGGCGCTCACGGAGTCGCCCGGGCCGCAGCTGAAGACGTCTGATCGCGGACTGGCGCGGATCACGGTGACCGACACGGTCGCCGCGCGCACGGTCACTGTCGTGACGCGCGGCACGCCGTAACGGGCCGTTCCCGCGGGCGGATGCGTCACCGCAACAACCTGGGCCCCGGATCCGGGCTACACTGCGGCACATGAAGGGAGACCCCGACTCCCCGCACCGGCGCACGGGTGCGCGGTCCGCCGAGCCGACGTGGCTGACGCTCGGTCAGGCTGCGAAGTACCTCGGGATCGCGCAGAGCACGGTGAGGGTCTGGACCGACAGCGGACGGTTGCCGGTGTTCTATACGCCCGGCGGCCATCGACGCTTTCTCCGCTCCGACCTGGATGCGTTCATCCAGCGCAACGGAGCCGGTTCGCGGCCGCGCGGCGACGCCGTCGTCCTGGTCGTCGACGACAACCCCAAGCTGCGCTCCTTCATCCGCGTCAACCTCGAGTTCGACGGCATGGTCGTGCGCGAGGCGGCGACGGCCGAGGAGGGCCTCGCGGCGCTCGACGAGGATCCGCCCGATCTCGTCATGCTCGACGTCAACCTTCCGGGCATCGACGGCTGGGAGATGCTCCGGCGCGTACGCGAGCGGCACGGCATCGACACGCTGCCGGTGATCATGTTCTCCGGCGAGAGCGAAGACGATC
>CAZYYP010000040.1:0-19134 GCA_964651695.1 uncultured Gaiellales bacterium
GGAACATCAGCGACATCAGCGGCACCTCGGTCTCCTCCGGCCAGCCCTCGCGGCCCGCGATGATGGCGAGGAGGGTCATGCCGCCGGTCGTGATGCTGACGAACAGGATGCCGAGCACCGTCCGCGAGCTCCGCCAGACGCGGAACCCGTAGAGGATCGTGAAGCTCACGTAGACGAAGTGGAACGGGACCGTCTCCCAGCCCGGCGACCAGCGGAACTCGATCAGGAGTCCCATTGCCGTCAGGTTGAGGACGGCGAAGACGATCCACGCGTACTCGGGCCGGTTGCCGGCTCCCAGCCATTCGGCGAGTCGCCTGGACACGGGCGCGAGTGTACGCCGTTGAAAGAGCGCTGGTTCGTAGACTGCCGCGCATGACCACTCCTTCGGCCTCGTACAGCCTCACGATCCGCGTCGTCGTGCCATCCGCGCCCGGGAGCTTCGCGCGGGTCGCGGCGGCGATCGGCGAGGCGGGCGGCGATCTCGGCGCGATCGACCTCGTGCGCGCGGGGACCGAGGGCACGGTGCGCGACATCACGGTCAACGCCGGGGATTCCGACCACGGCAAGCAGATCGTCGACGCGGTCAGGGCGCTGCCGGGGGTCGATGTGCAGAGCGTCTCCGACCGCACGTTCCTGTTGCACCTCGGCGGGAAGATCGAGGTCACGGCGAAATCGCCGATCCGTACGCGCGACGATCTCTCGATGGCCTACACGCCGGGTGTGGCCCGCGTCTGCCTCGCGATCGCCGCCGCTCCCGAGCGCGCCTGGTCGCTCACGATCAAGCGCAATACGGTCGCCGTGGTCTCGGACGGCACGGCGGTGCTGGGGCTCGGCGACATCGGCCCGGAGGCGGCCATGCCCGTGATGGAGGGCAAGGCGATGCTGTTCAAGGAGTTCGGGGGCATCGACGCGTTCCCGCTCTGCCTCGCCACGACCGACGTCGACGAGATCGTGCGCACCGTCAAGGCGATCGCGCCAGGCTTCGGCGGCATCAATCTCGAGGACATCTCGGCGCCGCGCTGCTTCGAGATCGAGCGCCGCTTGCGCGAGGAGCTCGACATCCCGGTCTTCCACGACGACCAGCACGGGACGGCGGTCGTCGTGCTGGCCGCGTTCCTGAACTCGCTGCGCGTGGTCGGCAAGCGGGCGCAGGACGTCAAGGTCGTGATGGTCGGAGCCGGCGCCGCAGGGATCGCGTGCACGAAGATCCTGCTCGCCGCCGGGGTCGAGCAGATCATCGGCGTCGACCGCAGCGGGGCGATCCACCGCGGCCGGCAGGGGCTCGGCGAGACCAAGCGCTGGTACGCCGAGCACACCAACCCGACCGGCTTCGCGGGCACGGCCGACGAGGCCCTGCGTGGCGCGGACGTCTTCATCGGGCTGTCCGGTCCGGGCGCCGTCTCGGTCGAGGCCGTGCTCACGATGGCCGACGACGCGATCGTCTTCGCGATGGCCAATCCCACCCCCGAGGTCCCGCCCGAAGCCCTGGCCGGCCGTGTCGCCGTGATCGCGACCGGACGCTCGGACTACCCGAACCAGATCAACAACGTGCTCGCCTTCCCCGGGATCTTCCGCGGGGCGCTCGACGTGCGCGCGAGCGAGATCAACGAGGAGATGAAGCTTGCAGCGGGCGAGGCGCTCGCATCGGTGGTCACGCCCGAGGAGCTCTCGGCCGAGTACGTGATTCCGAGCGTGTTCAACCGCGAGGTGGCTACCGTGATCGCCGAGGCCGTCGCCCAGGCTGCGATCGACAGCGGCGTCGCCCGGCGCGACCGCACCGCGAGTCCGCAGGTCGAGGCCGAGTTCTATTCGTGATGCGCCGCGATCCCGCTGGGCGGCTATCGCGACGTCTCGCGGAGCCTGACGAGAGTCCGCCGGCGGGATGACGGACCCTCGTCAGGCTGCTCGTGCCTGTTCCCTCCGAGGTCCAGGCTGTGCGAGGCACCCCGCGGAAAGGAGGAACCGCAGGGTGAGATCACGCTACGAGCAGTGCGCGTACCTGTGGGTCACGAACTGGTGAACATCCGTCACGGCTCAGAGCCCAGAGTCGCCGAGTGGTCCGGGACGTAGCGGTAAAGGGAGCGCGGCGGGCGCTGGTAGCCGGAGTCCGGTGGCCGCGGGGGCAGCTTGATCCGGGACCCGGCGACGTCCGTGTAGGGGAGGATCGAGAGGATGTGCGCGATGCAGTTGAGACGTGCCCGGCGCTTGTCGTCGCCTTCGACCACGTACCACGGCGCGTCGGCGATGTCGGTGTGCTCGAACATCTCGTCCTTGGCGCGCGAGAAATCCACCCAGCGCGTGCGTGACTCGAGGTCCATCGTGGAGAGCTTCCAGCGACGCATGGGGTCGTCGAGTCGCGAGCGGAAGCGGCGTTCCTGCTCCTCGTCGCTGACCGAGAACCAGTACTTGAGGAGCAGGATGCCGTCCTCGATCAGGAGTCGTTCGAAGATCGGGCACTGATGGAGGAACCGGCGGTGTTGCTCGGGCGTGCAGAAGCCGAGCACGTGCTCGACGCCGGCGCGGTTGTACCAGCTGCGGTCGAACAGGACGAGCTCGCCGGCGGCCGGAAGGTGCTGGGTGTAGCGCTGGAAATACCACTGCTCGCGCTCGCGCTCGGTGGGGCGCGGAAGTGCGACGATGCGCACGACGCGCGGATTGAGATATTCGGTGATGCGCTTGATCGCGCCGCCCTTGCCGGCGGCGTCCCGGCCCTCGAAGATCATCACGACACGGCTTCCTGAGGTGCGCGCCCACTCCTGGACCTTCACGAGTTCCGCCTGGAGGCGCAGCAGTTCCGTCTCGTAGAGGGCGCGCGGCATCCGCGACGCACTGTCATGCCGGATGGGCGGCTTGCGCTTGCCGGAGCCGCTCACGCGGACGCCCGGTGCCGGGGAGCGATCGGGAGGATCAGGAGGACGCTCCAGAGCATGGCCGCTTCCCTTTCGAGGAATGTGGTGACCGCGCGGGCCCGGTGGCATCCGTCACCGCTGGTGCCGAGAGCTGTGGGCCGCTATCGACCGTGACAAGTGTAAGGGCCCGTCTCAGCTGAGACGGGCCCACCCCTAAGTCCCCAGTCTCCGGCCGCTCAAGCGCCCCGTCTGAGTGCACGGCGTATCCTCGGAGCCGTGCGGGGCGGCTCGCAGCTGTGACCGTGGTGCTCGGTCTTCTCGCAGCATTCTGCTGGGGTGTCCCGGACGTCCCGTTGGCCGTGGCCGTACGGCGGGTCGGCGAGATGTCCGTCCTCATCGGGTCGCTTGCGATCGGCCTCGTCGTGGTCACGCCGGTGGTGCTGGCGACCGGCGCGCCGCATCTGACGGAGCGTGGCGTGGTACTGGCTGCAGTCGCCGGCGCGGTGACCGTCGCCGCCTACCTCACGGCGTTCACGGCGTTCCAGACCTGCCCCGTCTCGGTGGTGACGCCGATCCTGTCGTGCGAGGGGGCGGTCGCGGCGGTCATCGCCGTCGCCGGCGGCGAGCGGCTCAATCCGTGGATGGTCGTGCTGCTGGCGAGCGCCGTCGGGGGCGTCGTCCTGGTCGGGACCGGAAGCGGCGATGGCAGCCGCACGCACCTGCGCGGCATCGCGTTCGTGCTCCTCGCCGCGGGGATCTGGGGTGTCGTGCTCGCGCTGGGCTCGCCCGTCTCGCACGAGCTCGGGGTCTGGTGGGGGTTCCTGCTGGTGCGCGCATTCACGCTCCTGCTCGCGGTCGGCGCGGCGCTCGCCGTGCGCAAGGGGCGTGCCGTGGTGCCGGCGCTGCGTGCCGAGCCGTGGCGCATCGCGGCGTGGGGGCTCGGCGACACGGCCGCCTACCTCTGCTTCTACCTGGCAGCCAACCGGGGTCCGATCGCGGTCGCGGACGTGCTCGCGGCGCAGTTCGCGACGTTCGGGTCGCTGGCCGGCGTGCTCTTGCTCGGGGAGCGGCTCCGGCGCCGCCAGTGGGTCGGCGTTGCGATCGTCGTCGCTGCCGTCAGCGGCATCTCCGCCCTCGGCTGACGGGGGCCGAGAGCCGGGTGACGCCTCTGTCCCTTGCAACTGTCGCGGCGGCAGTGGAAGATTGGGCGCCTGCGAGGGTCTTGAGCATATGAGCGACGAGAGGGACGGGGATTCGGCGTCCGGTCGCGCTGCCGGCGCGAGCGCTGGCGGGCGCGCCTTCCTCATCGCAGACGTCCGCGGCTACACGAGGTTCACGCGCGAGCAGGGAGACGACGAGGCTGCGCGTCTCGCGACGAGCTTCGCGGAGCTCGCCCGCGATGCCGTCGCAGCGCGCGGCGGCCGCGTGGTCGAGCTGCGAGGCGACGAGGCGCTCGCGGTGTTCGAATCGGCAGCGCAGGCAGTGCGCGCTGCGACCGAGCTCGCCGCGATCTGCAGCGAGCCCCCGCACCAGGGCGGCGGCCTGGCGCTCCCGGTCGGCATCGGCATCGATGCCGGCGACGCGGTTGCCGTCGGAGACGGGTTTCGCGGCGCCGCGCTCAACACCGCCGCGCGCCTCTGCTCACAGGCCGCGGGAGGTCAGGTGCTCGTCACGAGCAAGCTCGCCGAGCTCGCCGGTGAGCTGTCCGGCATCAGCTTCCGGGCGCGCGGCCGCGCCGAGTTGAAGGGGCTCGATGCACCCATCGATGTGATCGAGGCGCTGGCTCAATCGCCGCCCCGACGCGTCGCGATGCCGGGCCCCGACGAGGCGCTGCCCGTCGAGCTCGAACGCGACATGCCACTTGCGGGGCGTGAGCACGAGCTCGCGTGGCTCCGTGGCACGTGGCGACAGGCGCTCCGTGGCTTTGGCCGCGTGCTCGTCGTCTCCGGCCCGGCCGGAATCGGAAAGACCCGTCTCGCCGCAGAGCTCGCCGCGTTCGCGCTCGACACCGGGGGCTCGGTGTCCTCAACCGGCGCCGGGGGAACCGCCGCGGCCGACGCTGCCGCTGCCGTGCGAGCCGCCTGCAGCTCGCTCCAGCCGACGCTCCTCGTCCTCGACGATCTCGACGCGACTGCCGAGACGACGCCGGTCATGCTCGAGCAGGCGCTTGGGCCTCTCGAGCGGAGCGCGACCCTCGTGGTCTGCCTGCTCCGCGATGCCGATCACGGGCCGGCCGTGGAGCGCCTGCTCGAGCTGATCGATGCGGCGGGAGACGGCCATCGCCGGCTCGCGGGACTCGACGCGGACGGCGTCCGGAATATCGCCGGCGCGTACGCGGGAGCCGATGTCGACAGCGTTCCGCTGGAGTCGATCGGCCGGGCGTCCCGCGGCGTGCCATCCCGTGTCCACGAGCTCGTCGGCGAGTGGGCGCAGGCGGAGGCATCGCGCCGGCTCGCGGCGGCCGCGGAGTTTCTCGCGGCGGATCGGCGCCATCGCGGCGCCGATCTGGAATTCGCGAACACCGTGATCGGCCTCAAGCTCGGACGGCTGTACCGCGAGGATCCGCAAGCGCCGGCGCTCGCGAGGGGAGGGGTCCCCTACAAGGGGCTGGCGGCGTTCCAGGCCGGCGACGCCGCGGTCTTCTTCGGCCGCGAGCGGCTCGTGGGGGAGCTTGCGGCGCGCACCGTCGGTTCGGGCCTCCTGGCCGTCGTCGGCGCATCGGGGAGCGGCAAGTCGTCCGTGATCGCGGCCGGGCTCCTGCCCTCGCTGGGCGCGGGGCTGCTGCCGGGAAGCGAGCGCTGGCAGACCGTTGCGATCCGGCCCGGCGAGCACCCGAAGGTGGAGCTGCCCGTCGAGCCGCCCACGGGCGAGCGCGTCGTCCTGGTCGTCGACCAGTTCGAGGAGACGTTCACCCTCTGTGCGGACGAGAGCGAGCGGAGTTCATTCATCGAGTGCCTCGTGGAGCTGAGCGCCGATCCCGACCGCGCGATCGTCGTGATCAGTCTGCGAGGCGACTACTACGGTCACTGCGGCGCCTACCCGAAGCTCGCGCGGCTCATGGCCGCGAACCAGGTCCTGGTCGGCCCGATGGACGCCGACGAGCTGCGGCGCGCCATCGAGCTTCCTGCGCGGCGGGCCGGAGTCCGGGTCGAGTCCGCGCTCACCGAGGCGATCGTCGCGGAGATCGGCGCTGGCGCCGGCGGCCTGCCGCTGCTCTCGACGGCGCTTGTGGAGCTCTGGAACGAACGCGACGACGACCGCTTGCGGCTGGCGGCGTTCGAGCGCATCGGCGGTGTGCGGGGCGCGGTTGCCCGGCTTGCGGAGGGCTCCTATGGGCAACTCGACGACGAGCAGCGGGAAGCCGGCCGGCGTCTGTTCCTGCGGCTCGTCGCCGTCGGCGACGAGGGCGCGATCGCGAGACGGAGCGTTTCGCCCTCCGAGCTCGATCTCGCGAGCGACGCGGTGCTCGCCTCGGTCGTCGAGCGGCTCACCGCCGACCGGCTGCTGACGGCGCACGGCTCCAGCATCGAGGTCGCGCACGAGGCACTGCTGCGGGAATGGCCCCGCTTCCAGGAGTGGCTTGCCGAAGACGAGCAGGGGCGCGAGCTCCGGGATCACCTCATCCAGAGCGCCAGGCGCTGGCAGGGCTCGGGGCGCGACGACGGCGAGCTCTACCGCGGGGCGCGGCTCAGCGCCACGCTCGGCTGGGCGGCGACGCGCGACCGCGAGCTGAACGCGCTCGAGCGCGACTTCCTCGCCGCGGGCCGCCGTCACGGCGAGCTCGACGCCGAACGGCAGCGGCGCCAGAACCGCAGGCTGCGTGTCTTGCTCGTCGGTGCGACCGGCCTGCTCGTCGCAGCCGTTGCGGGCGGCATCGTCGCGCTCTCCCAGCGGCAGTCCGCCCAGGATCACGCCCGCGTGGCGCTCTCCCGTCAACTCGGCGCCGAGGCGATCATCGAGCCGCGGCTCGACCGCGCGATGCTCCTCGCGCACGAGGCCGTGAATCTCGACCCCTCGCGGGAGACGAGCGGCGACCTGCTCGCGACGCTCCTGCGGAGCCCGGCGGCCATCGCCACCTTCACCCTCCCGATCACGGACCGCCCGCTGGCGCTCACGCTCTCGCCGGACGGCAGGACGCTCGCCGTGGACGACAACCAGAAGGAGGTGCTGCTCTACGACGTCACGACGCACACGCTGATCCGCCGGCTGCCGCGTCTCGGGGGCGACGGGTATCCGTTCGCGTACACGCCCGGCGGGCAGGACGCGATCACCTTCACCGACCCGCCGGGGTTCGGCCTCGTCGATGCGCGCACGGGGCGGGTGCTTCGCCGGCTCGTCGCGGACAAGACGTTCCAGAATGCGGCGACGGGGCCCGTCGATCCGATCCTCGTGACCCCGGACGGGAACACCGCGCTCATGCCCTACGCGGTGCTGGACACGAAGACCGGGACCGAGGGCCAGGCCTACGTCGACCGCTGGGATCTCCGCTCCGGAAAGACGACGGCGTCCCGGCCGCTCCGGGATGCCCGCGGCCTGCTCGCCGCGGTGCTCGCGGGCGGGAACCGGTTCGTGACGCTCTCGTACGACTCGGCGATCACCTGGGACGCCGAGACCCTGCGGCGGCTCCGCGTCGTCCACTTCGCGCTGCCGGGCGGCGCCGCATCCGCGGGCCTCGTGGCGGCCATCAGTGCCGACGGACGCGAGGCGGCGATTCCCGTGCTGGGCGGAAGCCTCGACTTCGTGAACCTCGCGAGCGGCCGCGTCACCGTCAGCGAGGGCGGCTCGTCGAGCTCGATCGAAGCCGTGTCGTTCACACCCGATGGACGGACGGCCGTGACCGTCGACGACGAGCGGCAGGTCCGCATCTGGCACCCGGGGGCGCCCGCGCCCGTCGAGACGCTGCTCGGGCACGCCGGCCGCATCGTCGGCGTCACGGTCAGCGCCGACAGCCGGACGCTCTTCACCGCGAGCCTCGACGGCGCGGTCTTCGAGTGGGACCTGAGCGGGCGCCGCCGCTTCGGACAGCTCTTCGCACTGGGCCGGCCGACGCCGGGAGCCGCGACCTTCGCCTTCCCGCCGCCGCTCGCCGTCGAGGCGGCGACCGGAGAGTTCGCGGTTTCGCCCAGTTCGAACGCTCGCGTGAGCATCGTGTCGGCGGCCACGCTGAAGGTCGAACGGACGTTCGCCGTCGCCTCGAACCCGGCGGCGAACGTCGTCGCGCTCGCGTCGTCGCCGAGAGGACGTGAGCTTGCGGTTGCCTGGTCTCTTCCAGGCTCGGGCTTGAACGGCGTGGCGCGCGGCCGGGTGGATGTCTGGGACGTCTCCGGACGACCGCGCCTTCTCCGGCGCCTCGCCGGGCCTGGCGGATCGGTGGACGCCGTCGCGTGGTCTGCCGACGGCAGGCAGATCGCGGCGATCGGCACCTTCAGCGGCGCGTTCAGTGCAGGGGCGGGCCGGCTCGTACGCTGGGACGCCGCAACGGGACGGGTCGTGGCGCGTCGCGAGCGGCCCGCCGAAGGCGTCTCCGTGACCTTCTCTCCCGACGGCCGCTTCCTCGCGAGCGGCTGGAGCGACGCCGTCCTCGTCGATGACCTGAGAACGGGCAGGCTCGCGAGGGAGATCCGCAACGTGGGCGGCCCGGGCCCCGTCGCCTTCGCCCCCGCCGGCATCCTCGCGACCGGCTCCAACGCCGGAATCGTGCAGATCTGGAATGTCCGCACCGGCAAGCAACTGGGCGCCCCGACGCAGGTCGCCGCGGCGCCCGTCGCCGGCATCTCGTTCGACCCGAGGGGCGACACGTTCGTCACCTCCGGGGGCTCGGACGGCGTTGCGAAGCTCTGGTCGACGAGCACCCTCCAGCAGCTCGGCGCGGATTTCCCGGGCGCCCCTGGCACGTGGCTCAGCGCCGAGTACGCCCGGGACGGGCGCGACGTCGTCGTCGTCAGCCGCTCGAGTCAGGGCTGGGTCTGGCCCGCGCAACTCTCCAGCTGGGAAGCACAGGCTTGCCGGGTGGCGGGCCGGAACCTCACACGCGAGGAGTGGTCGAGGTTCGTCGGCGGGCGGTCCTACGCGCGCGTCTGTCGGTGACGGCGGACGCCGCCGCGAACCCGCCGTGGCCGCCGGCGAAGACTGACGTACCCGCCGTCGCCCGCCCTGCTCCCGTCTCGGATGGCTGCCGGCTGCGCCGTTGCGACCTCCGGCGTAGCAGTGCTTTGCGAAGGTCATCCTCGCGATCCATGGTGCGCTCGGGGCGGAGCGCGTACCCTCATGGAGTCGGTCCACGGCGCGCGCGGGCCGCAGGGGCCGTATGGTCGCACGCGGGTACGTCGAGTCGACAGCCGTTTCTCGCGTCCATCCACGAGCAAGGTGGGACGATCGCCAGCATGAGTCTCGCCCGTCCCACTGCCGTGTGCGGCCAGTCCTGAAGACGCCGGTGCCACGCGCACGCAGCTGGCGCCGCCGCGTTCACGGCGCCCCGCCGGCGTGGCGTGCGGACGCGGTCGGCGACGCCCCGGACGAGGATGCCCTCCGCGGTGCGCCCGGCAGGAGCTCCCGCGACGGCCGCGTCCTGGTGCTCTCGGCGCCGGTCGGCGAGGGTCATGATGCAGCCGGGCGGGCGCTGGTCGACGAGTTGCGCTCGGCCGGACTGCGCGCCGAGATGACGGACGGGCTGTCGGTTCTCGGCCCGCGCCTGACGAGCGCCGTCGTACGCGGCTATCGCCTGCAGTTGCGGCACGCCGTCTGGTCGTGGGGGGTGCTGTACGCACTGACCAGGAGCCGATTCGTCTTCCGGGTGGTCGGTTTCGCGATCGCGCTCTACGGAGGCCGGCGGCTCCTCGACGAGATTCACGCGCGAGGCGCGGATCGCGTGGTCTCGACGTATCCGCTCGTCTCGGCAGCGCTTGCCAGCTTGCGTCGCCGCGGCAAGCTCACGGTCGCGTGCGCGTCGCTGATCACCGATTTCGATCTGCACCCCGCGTGGTGTCACCGCGACCTCGACACCAATCTCAGCGTCGTTCCCGGGCCGCACGCGACGAGCGTCGCCCCGCCGCTGCAGTCGGGCGACGGCTCCGCTCCCGATCGGCATGCCGTGCGACGCGATCTGGGCATCGCTCCGGCGACGCGCGTCGTGATCATCTCCGGCGGCGCCTGGGGCGTGGGGAGTCTGCGCGCCGCGGCTGCCACCGTCGCCTCGCTGCCCGGGTTCCATGCGATCGTCGTGACCGGCCGCAACGAGCCGCTTCACCGCCAGTTGAGCGAGGAGTTGCGCGGTCGCGCAACCGTGCTCGGATACGTCGACGGCCTTGCCGGCTTCCTGCCCGTCGCAGATGTCGTCATCCAGCACGCCGGCGGCGTGACGTGTCTCGAGGCGTTCGCCGCCTCTCGCCCGGTCGTCATGTTCGATCCACTGCCGGGGCACGGGCGGCGCAATGCGCGGCGCATGCAAGCGGCCGGGCTCTCGGCAACGGCGGCGACGTCGGCCGCTCTCCGCAGTCTGCTCACGTCGCCCGGCTACTGGGCCACGGTTGCCCCCGCGAGCGTTGCAGCCGGGCTGGCGCTCTTCTCCCGTACCACCGCCGGTGGGGCCGTGGCGGCGATCGAGCTGCGCGCGCCGCGGACATCGCACCGCGGGCCGGCCTGGCACAGCGGCGTGGCACGCACCGCGGCCGTCGTCGGCCTGTGCGCGGTCCTCCTGCTCGCGAGGGCGCTCGGCGCCCATCTCTCCGACCCGGACGTCGCGTTCCTGCTCGTGTGACCGGCCCAGCCGGCCGTGCCGCGTTCCACGGCCGGCTCCCGGAGGGGCGAGCCGGCCGTGGAGGGTTCCTCAGCGCAGCGGCAGGGCCTGCGTGTGCTCGGCCTGCACGGCCTGCAGAGCCTGCGGATCGAGTCCGAGCAGTCGCAGGATCGTGGGCGCGATCTGCGTGGTCTCGACCGGCGAGTCCACCGCGTGCTTCCAGTGACCGCGCTCGAGCGGCAGCCCGCTGACCACGAGTGCGACATCGCGATCCTGCGGGTTGTCGCCGCCGTGCTCGGCGATCTTGCCCTGCTTTCCGGTGTAGACGACGCCGTACTGCGAGATTCCGAGCACGTCGGGGACACGGGAGTCGCCCACCGGGACACCGAAGAACGTGGCGGCATCTGCGCCGGCGTAGACGTGCGCGAGGCCCGAGCTCGTGTAGGGCTTGGGCGCGCCGTCGATGTCGTTCCCCACGCCGGAGTGGCTGAGCAGGAACGCCTTCGCGAACGACGTCGCAGCGGGCGACCGGTCATTGAGCCAGATCAGCATCCCGTCGTCATTGACCGAGAAGGCGACCAGGTCGCCCGCGCCTGGGTGGGCTGCCGTCCACGCCGCGTTGAGCGCGTCGATGATCGGGCCATCGGGGATCCGGGTCAGCGCGGAGGGCGTCTGCGGCGACTGCCCGTGCTTGGCCGACAGGATGATCACGGTGCTCTTCGCCAGGCCGCGCTGTGCGATCTCGGCGACCATCGTGCCGACCTGGGCGTCGATGTAATCCAGCGCCTTGGAGAGCAGTGGCCCGGGAGTGACGCCATCGGCGAGGTAGCCGCCGCCGAGGCCGTCCGAGGTGGGCAGCTTCTCGGCCGTCGACACGGTCTGGAAGTTCATCCCGAAGATCGCCGGGGTGCCGGCCTTCGTCGTTCGGCTGTGGTCGTAGCCGTCGATCTCGTTGATGACCGCCTGCACCTTGTAGCTGTCGTACTGCATCGTCAGGGCGTTGTCGGTCGTCCAGTCGTTCGCGGATCCCGGCGTCGGCGCCGCGCTGTTGATCTCGGGTGTGAAGAGGTCCTGGATGCCGGTCCCGGAGGGCCCGTTGAGGATCTCGTACGCCGGATGCTTGTCGCTCCAGGCGGTGCGCATTCCCGCGGCACGCGCGACCTCGAAGATGGTGTTCACCTTCAGGTACTGGTGCGGGTAGACCGGCTTGCACGTCGTCGGATCCACGGGCAACTGGGCGGGATCGAGCAGTGAGGTCGCATTGCCGCTCATCTGCAAGATGCCGTCCGGAAGCCCCGGCAGGCCCTGCCCCGCGTCGAGCGCGAGCGGGTTGAGGTCGGCTTGCTCGAAGTAGGTCACCTCGGCGCCCGGCTTCACGCCCGTGCAGTTCGTCGTGCCGGCCGGGAGGAGTGCGTGGTTCCAGGTGTCGTCGTAGTAGACGCCCGTGGTCTTCGGATTGCCGCCCGTGACCTGGCCGACCATGCCCGGGAACGAGTCGGAGGGGAACGGCGTCTCGGCGTGCGTGAACTCGACACCCTTGCGGACGAGTTTCGCGAGCGCCGATTGCGGATGCCGGCGCGTGTACCAGGCGAGATCGGACTGGTGGAGACCGTCGACCGAGATGAGGAGCACGTGCCTCGCGGTCGTCTGGCCCCGGTGGGCGCTCGCCCCGCCGGCCG
This sequence comes from uncultured Gaiellales bacterium, assembly GCA_964651695.1. Taxonomy (GTDB): domain Bacteria; phylum Actinomycetota; class Thermoleophilia; order Gaiellales; family JALYLC01; genus JALYLC01. The sequence goes on from CAZYYP010000040.1 coordinate 12,264, forward strand.
TCGACGCCACCGCGCCGACAGCCGTGAGGCTCGCGAGCATGACGATGGTCCGGAATCGCTTCACTGCAACCTTCCTTCGCGATGGCCCCCCGCTCGCGTTCACTGTGACGCGGGGGCGGGTGCGAGAGGTTGGCTGGGTGGTGAAGATTTCGTGGAGAGCTGGTTACCGCAGTCGCGCGATCACGCTCGAAGCGCCTGAACCCGGCCTCACGCGTCCCGTCGCAGCAGCAGCACGGCACTCGCCGCCAGAGCGACGGCCGCGTAGCCGAGGAACAGCAGGAACCCCGTCCACGGCGCAAGTGACGTCGAGTCGGGGTGGATCGCGAGGATGTCGGTGCCTGCGCTCAACGGGAGGTAGGGGTCGATGCTGTTGCCCCAGCTGTTGGGCAGGATCGCGGTGATTCCCGGCAGGACGAACATGAGCCCGGCAAAGGTCGCGATGCCTCCGGCGGTATTGCGCACGAGCGCGCCCAGGCTGAGTCCGAAGAGGCCGGTGACGGTCAGGAAGAGCGCAGCCCCGACGACCGCACGCAGAACGTGGGGGCTCGAGAGCGTCGTCTCGACGTGGTGCCGCCGGAGGATCGGCTGCGAGACCAGGAACGCCGTGAACGAGGACGCGAGCATGAGCACGAACGTGATCGCGGCGTAGACGCCGGCTTTGGCCCAGAGCACGGGCAACCGGCGGGGCACGGCAGCGAAGGTGGAGCGGATCTGCCCGGTCGAGTACTCGCCCGTGATCAGCAGGACTCCGAGGACGCCGATTGCGAGCTGCGCCAGGTGCCAGCCGCCGAGGCTGACGTCGACCGGGTTGAACGACGCGCGCTCGCGCGGGCGCATGTGCGTCCAGTGGGCCATCTGGACGGCGGAGATCACGATGCCGAGGCCCGCCATGGCGATGACCGAGATGAGGAGGGCCCAGCGCGTGGAGCGCAGGGACCAGAGCTTCGTCCATTCCGAGCGCACGACCCGCGGGAGCGAGACGCCCGTCTGCGACGCCGTCACTGCCGGCAGAGGATGCGGAGTCGCGGCGCTCACTGGCCGGCCCCCACAACTGCTTCGTGGGCTGCCGGGGTGGCGTGGTACTCGACCGCATCGGCCGTCAGGCGCATGAACGCCTCCTCGAGTGATGCCTGTTCGGGCGCCAGTTCGTGCAGGACGATGCCGTGGGCCGCGGCGAGCTCGCCGACCGCCTCGCACGACATGCCGCGGATCGTGACGGCCGGCTTCGCGTCGGTCTCGTCGTCGGCCACGGTCACGTTGTCGAGCTGCGCTGCGATTGCGCGCAGCCGGGCCATGTCGGGGGTGCGGACGCGCACGGCGTCGCCGGAGGCGAGGTGGACGAATCCCTCGACGGTCGTATCGGCGATCAGTCGTCCGCGACCCACGACGATCAGCCAGTCGGCCATCATGCTCATCTCGCTCATGAGGTGCGACGAGACGAGCACGGTCCGGCCCTCGGCTGCGAGTGAGCGCAGGAGGGTGCGGATCCACCGGATGCCCTCCGGGTCGAGGCCGTTCGACGGCTCGTCCAGAATCAGCGTCTTGGGGTCGCCGAGCAGCGCGGCGGCGATGCCGAGCCGCTGACCCATCCCGAGCGAGAACGCCCCCACCCGCTTGCGCGCAACATCCTGGAGCCCGACGAGCGCGATGACCTCGTCGACGCGGCTGCGCGGGATGCCATGGGTCTGACCCAGGGCGAGCAGGTGGTTGTAGGCCGATCTCCCGGTGTGGATCGCACGGGCCTCGAGGATCGCGCCGACCTCGCGCAACGGCGCCTTGTGGTCCCGGTAGGCCTTGCCGTTGACCGTCGCGGAGCCGGTCGTCGGCCTGTCGAGGCCGAGGATGAGGCGCATGGTCGTCGACTTGCCCGCCCCGTTGGGGCCGAGGAAGCCCGTGACGAGGCCGGGCCGGACGCTGAACGAGAGCTGATCGACGGCGAGCTTGTCGCCGTACCGTTTCGAGAGGTCGCGAACTTCGATCATGGAGTCTCCAGTGTGATCCGCCCTCGGTTGCATCTTGCGGGTCTTCTCTGAGAGCACTCTGAGAGCGACGGTGTTACGCGGCCGGGGTCGCACCGCTCGGCGCTGCGCCGAGATACAGCTCTGCAACACGGGGATCGGTGAGCAACTCCGAGCTCGTGGCCGCAAGCCGCACGACGCCGGCGTCCATGACCGCGCCCCGGTGGGCGACCGCGAGTCCGGCGCGCGCGTTCTGCTCCACCAGCAGCACCGTCTGCCCGCCCTCGTTGAGGGTGCGGATCGTCTCGAAGACCGTGCGCCGTGATTTCGGATCGAGGCCCATCGACGGCTCGTCCATGAGGATGACCTTCGGCTCGAGCAGGAGCGCGCGGGCGATCTCGATCAGCTTCTGCTGACCCCCGGAGAGCAGGCCCGCCCGGTCGCGGCGGCGCTCGCGAATCAGCGGGAAGCGCTCGGCGAGTCCCTCTGCGCGCCGCCGGACCAGCCGCTCGTCGCGCAGGACGTGCCCGCCGATCAGGATGTTGTCCCACACGGTCATGAGCGGGAAGAGGCTGCGCTCCTGCGGCACGTGAACGACACCGAGTGCGAGCACCTCGCGCGCGGAGCAGCCGGTCACCGGCGTGCCGCCGATCTCCACGCTTCCCAGCCGTGGGCGCAGAAGACCGCTGATGGCCTTGAGCACGGTCGACTTGCCGGCGCCGTTGGGGCCGATGACGCAGACGATCGAGCCGCTCTCGACCTCCAGGTCGACACCGCGCAGGATGTCGTCCTGGCCGTAGCCGGCGACGAGTCCGCGGATGCTGATCGCGGTCACGCGACGCCCAGATACGCGTCGAGCACGAGGGGATCGCGCTGAACCTCGAGCGGGGCGCCGGTGGCGATCGCAGTGCCGTGGTCGAGGACGATGACCGTGTCGCTGAGTCGCATCACGAGGTGCATGTCGTGCTCGACGACGAGGAACGTGAGGCCGCGTGCGTGGAGGTCGCGGATATGGCGTTCCATTGTCTCGACCATCACGGGATTCACGCCCGCGGCGGGCTCGTCGAGCAGGACGAGGCGCGGCTCGCCCATCAGCAGCGAGGCGAATTCGACCAGCTTGCGCTGCCCGAACGACAGCGAACCCGCGCGATCGCGCGCGACGCGCGTCAGCCCGAACTCCTCCAGCAGGGAGTCGGCGCGCGCGCGCTCCGCCGACCCGAGCGCGCGCCGCAGAAGCGCTGTCCACGGCTGCTGCTGCGCCACGGCGAGGTTCTCGAGCACGGTGAGCTCGGGAAACACGCGCGCCCGCTGGAAGGTACGGGCGAGTCCGGCCCGTGCGAGCCGGGTCGGGTCGGGCCGGCGCACGGTGCGGCCGGCGAACGCCACGGTGCCGGAGTCGGCCTGCAGGTAGCCCGTGATGAGGTTGAAGGCCGTCGTCTTCCCCGACCCGTTGGGGCCGATCAGCGCGGTGACGCTGCCTTCCTCGACCGCGAAGCTGCAGTCGTCGACGGCCGCGACGCCGCCGAAGCGCTTCGTGAGTCCCTCGATCTCGAGCAGGGCCGTCACGGTGTCGCCGCAGCCTCACGTGCCTCGGGCGCGGCCGGGCGGCCGCCGCGTGACTCCAGCCGGTCGCGCAGCGACGGCAGGACACCGCGCGGAAGCAGGAGCATGACGGCCAGGAAGACCGCGGAGTAGCCGACGAGGTAGAGATCGCTCGCGCCCAGCCGGTAGGCCAGGTACTGCTGCGTCGGCACGAGGATGAATGCGCCGAGCGCGGGGCCCCAGAGCGTGCCCTTCCCGCCCAGGTACGCCATCAGCACCATCCCGATCGTGATCAGCGGGTCGATCGCGAACTGCGGGTAGATGAAGCCGATGTAGTAGGCCCAGACCGCCCCCGCCATCGCCACGAGACCCGCGCTCGCGGCCAGCGTCGCGACCTTGACCGCGGTGGTGTGCACACCGAGCCCGCGCGCCCGGTCCTCGTCGTCGCGGATCGCGAACAACAGCAGCCCGAGGTTCGACGCGCGCACCCACCAGCACACGCCCAGGGAGAACGCGAAGAGGCCCAGCATCACGAGGTAGAACGGCAGCTCGAAGTGCGCGAGCGCGAAGGGCGGCAGCGGCATCGACGCGCCCTGTGCCCCGCCGGTCAGCGAGTGGAGGTTGAACGCGAGCTGCTGGCCGACGAACACGAGCGTGAGCGTGACGATCGCGAACGTCGCTGCCCGTGTGCGGAGCGCGAGCCAGCCGATCGGGATGGAGATGAGCGCGACCCCGAGTCCGATCACCGGCAGGATCAGGAACGGGCCGTAGCCGGACGCGAGCCCGAGGTGCTGGAACGCGATGGCGTTGGCATAGGCGCCGAGCCCGAAGAACGCGACGTGCCCCAGCGAGAGGTAGCCCGAGAACCCTCCGATCAGGTTCCAGGCCGTTGCGAGCGCCGCGTACATCACCACGAAGATCCCGATGTTGACGACCCAGTGCTCGCCGAACACGAGCGGTGCGAGCGTGAGCGGCACGAAGACCCCGAGCGCGCGGCCCGCTCCCCAGCGGGTCACGCGCCCTCTCACAGCGCACCTCGTTCGACGCGTCCGAACAGCCCCTGCGGACGCAGGATCAGCACGGCGATCAGCACGAGGAAGAACGTCAGGGACGACCAGGTGGGCGAAATCTCGGTTGCGAGCACCGATTCGCTCACGCCCATCACGAGCGCCGCCACGACCGCGCCCCCCAGACTTCCGAGCCCGCCGAGGACGATGATCGTGAGCAGGCGCGAGATCAGGTCGTAGTGACTGCCGGGGTTGAACGAGAACACGATCCCGTACACGGCGCCGGCGGCCGTTGCCGTCGCGACGCTCAGCCCGAAGCCGATCGCCGCCACCCGCTGCGGGTCGATCCCGAGCAGCTGGGCCGACATGGGGTTCTGGATCGTGGCGCGCACCGACCGCCCGAAACGGGTGCGCGCGAGGATCAGGTACAGGAGGGTCAGGATCGCGACGGATGTCAGGAAGCCGTAGACGCGGACCTGCGACACGACGTAGCCGCCGATGCTCCAGGAGTCGTTGGCGTAGCTCGTGATCGTCGAGCGGTAGGTGGTCTTGTAGATGAGGCTGAGCACGCCCTCGATGCCGAGCGCGACCGCCCACGTGACGAGCAGCGAGAGCTGCTCGCGCTCATCGCTGCGCAGCGGGCGCAGGAAGGCGAGCTGGAGCCCGACACCGAGCGCGAACGCGACCGGGGTCATGATCAGGATGGAGACGAACGGGTCGATGCCGGGGCCGGTGAAGAGGCTGTGGCTGGCATACGCGCCAAGCACGATCAGCGCACCCTGGGCGACGTTTACGACGCGCATGACACCGAAGGCCAGCGTGAGGCCGCTTGCCATGAGCGCGTAAACGCCGCCGGTCAGTAGACCCAGGATGCATGCCTGGACGAAGAGGTGCACGGGCGAGAGCTCGGGCGGGGCCTGGCCTAGCCCTTCCAGGCGGGCTTGGGGATCGTCGGCGCGTGTCGTGCGACGTTCGCCGGGTAGACCGGGAGGAGCTTCCCGCCGACCCACTCGACGAGGCTGTCGTTGCCCTTCGGACTGCCGTTGGCGTCCCAGCTGAGGTTGCCCTCGATCGTCGGCCAGACGCCCTGGTGCAGCGTCTTGATGATCGTCGCGTTGTCGACGGACTTGGTCTTCGCCGCCACGTCCTGGATCAGCTGGCCGACGGCGAACGCCTCGGCGGAGCCCGAGTCGATCGTGAGGCGGTTCCCGCCGTACTTCTTGAGGTACGCGGCGACGAACGCCGGGTTGCCGGCCGACTTCGAGTCGGGGAACCAGTCACCGCTCGAGAAGATGCCGTTGACGTTGCCCGCGCCGACCTTGCTCGGGAACTCGACGGGCGAGTTCGCGCCGTTCGAGAGGAACAGGAACTTCGGATTGAACTTCAGCTGGATCATGGCCTTGACCTGCGCATAGGCATCGTCCGACTGCGTGCCGGAGACGACCATGTCGGGCTTCGCGGCTGCCACCTTCGCGATGATCGGCGTCAGATCGGTGGTCTCGGGCGGGTAGATCGTCTTGAAGACGGTCTTGATCCCGGCCTTCTCGAACTGGCTCCGCATGCGATCCGCGATCGGGGAGGAGAACGGGTCGTCGAGCGAGGGGTAGGCCGCCGTCTTCGGCCGCTTGGCCTTGGGCAGCGAGAGGACGTACTTCACGAATGCGTCGCCGCTGTTGAGCGTCGGAGCCGGCTGCACGAAGAACACGTTGCCGAGCTTCTCGGCGAAGACCGCCGGACCGCCGCCTGCCGGCTCGACGAACGCGTAGTGGTAGCGCGATGCGACGCGTGCGGCCGGAGCGGTGAGGAGGGTCGAGAACGGCCCGAAGACGAGATCGACCTTGTCGCGCGAGATCAGGGTCTGGTAGTTCGTCACGACCTGTGTCGGGCTGCTCGTGTCGTCGACGATCTTGAGCACGACCTTGCGGCCGAGCACGCCGCCGTGCTTGTTGGCCTCGGAGGCCCACAGTTGGTAGCCCTTCATCGCGGCCTTGCCGGGATCCGAGAAGTCTCCCGACAGCGAGAGCGAGATGCCGATCACGAGCGGCTTCGATGCCGTCGTCTGGTGCGAGCGGGCCTGTGCCCCGGCCGCCGAGGTGGCGGCGAGCGCCGCGGCGATTCCGATTGCAAGCCCGATGCGCGTTCTGGTCACCGTGATCCCCCTTCGGATCCAGCTGAGTGAGTCTGATCGTCAGACAGTCGGCGACTATACGGACGGGCGATCCTGTCGTCAAGGCCGCAAATCCCGCGTTGCATTCGGCAATCGCTTGGTTTACTGTCCCGCCAGCACTGTCGGCTTGTCAGACAAGGAGCGTGCCGCGCAATGCGGGCACCGATCGAGAAACGCAACACCTACGAGCTCATCGC
>CAZYYP010000041.1:0-18779 GCA_964651695.1 uncultured Gaiellales bacterium
CCGTCGAGAAGCTCGTCGAGTGCCATCGGCCGATCCTACCCGGGCCGGTCCGGGGCCCTAACTCGAGGCGATGACGGCACCGAGGCGCTCGATGCCCTCGCGGATGCGATCGGCGGGCACCGCGGAAAACGCGAGGCGGAGCGACGTCGTGCCGCCGCCGTCGGCGTAGAAATCGGCGCCCTTCACGAACGGCACGCCGGCCTCGGCCGCGCGCGCGGCGAGCGCCGTCGTGTCGGCGCCCGGCCCCAGGTCGAGCCAGAGGAAATAGCCGCCCTGGGGCACGACCATCTGCACCTCGGCCGGGAAATGCACGCGCACCGCCTCGACCATCGCGTCGCAGCGTCGCTTGAGCTCCTGCTTGGCGCGCTCGACGCCGGGCTCGAAGAAGCCCGCGTCGCAGTACGCCGCGAGGCCGGCCTGCGAGATCATGCAGGGCGAGATGTAGGTGTTCTCGGCGTAGCCGCCGATGGCCGTCGCGAGCTCCTGGGGCGCGACGGCGTAGCCGATGCGGAGCCCGGGCGCCACGGTCTTCGTGAACGAGGAGAGCGTGACGACGTTGTCGCCGTCGAGCTCGATCAGCGTCGGGAGGCTCTCCCCCGCCCAGCGCAGCAGGCCGTAGGGGTCGTCCTCGACGACCACCGTGCCGTGCTTCCGGGCGAGCTCGAGCAATCGCCGCCGGCGCTCGAGCGACATCGTCGCCCCGCTCGGGTTCTGGAAGTTCGGGATGACGTAGATGAACGCCGCGGGGCCGCGCTCGAGCTCGGCCGCCAGGGCATCGGTGTCGATGCCGTCGCCGTCGACAGGGACGCCTACGACGTCGGCGCCGGCGCGCTTCAGGATCAGGATGCTGCGGTCGTAGGTCGGCGCCTCGACGAGCACGCGGGCGGTCGGGGCACGACCGAGCAGCACGCCGGTCACGAATGCGAACGCCTCGAGCGAGCCGTTGGCGCAGATCACGCGCTCGGCCGGTGCGCCGTGCCGCGCGCCGATCCAGGCGCGCAGGCCCTTGTGGCCGCCGGGCGAGTACGAGAGGGCGACGACCGGCTCCCGTTCCATCGCCGTCGCAAGCGCCGAGCGCATGTCGTCGACGGGCAGCATGTCGGCGCTCGGGACGCCTCGCGTGAACGGGATCGGATCGGCCATGCGTGCAGCGTAGAGGGGCCGGCTCGATCCGCGTCGCGGTTTCGCTCGTGCGGTCAGGACCCGTCGACCTGGCGGCGTGCATCGAAGGCCGCGCCGGCCGGGGCGGGCGCGAGGACGATGGCGCCACGCGCGTCCACGGTCAGGCCGATGACGCGTGTCCGCACGTGCTGCGGGCTGACGGTGATCGCCAGTGCGTCTCGCGACTCGGCGTAGTCGCCCGCGCGCACCGCGAGCGCGTAGCGCCCGGCCGGCAGGCGGCCGACGCGGATCGACGCGATGCCGGTGCGAGCGTCCCAGGTGGGCCGGCAGGCGCGGTCCGTGGAGGCATTCTTCTCGATCAGGGCGCACTCGAGGTAGCGCGGATCGACGCCGGAGCCGGCGTCGGTGATCGGCACCCGGAGCGTGCGCGCGTCGTTCGAGACGCGCAGACGGCCGAGTGCCGGCGGCGTCACGTCGTTGATCCAGAAGCGCAGGCGGAACGCGCCGCCGCGCGGCTGGGGCGAGTCGATCGCGACGGCGTAGTCGCCCGCGGGCGCCCAGTAGAGGCCGGCCGACGGAACGGGATCGTCGGTCAGGGACGGGCCGACGTCGATCGGGAGCCCGGAGTCGCCGGCGATGCGGTTCTCGTCGAGGCCGCGCATCAGGAACGGCCGCAACCCGCCGCCGTCGATCGGCTCCACCGTCACGCCCACGTTGATCACCCGCTTGGAGAGGTGGAAGCGGTAGAGCGACTCGCCACCGCGCCAGCGCAGCGGCAGGCCGAGGGCGCCGGTGTAGGCCGGGTAGCGATAGCGCTCGACACGATCGGGCTGACCGCGCGTCGATCCGCGCACGATCCCCGGATGCAGCAGACGCGCCGTCGCGGTCGCGAACCCCGATCGCTCGACGTGCGCCCAGAACGGGATGCGGCGCGTGCGCACGCCCTGGGTCAGGACGACGTAGCCCGCCGCATCGCCCTGGGTCGCGTCGGCGGCGACCGCGAGCGTGACCGGTAGCTGCACGGAGCCCCGGGCGGGAACCGTCAGCGACGTCGGGGCCGACGCGATCGCACCGGCCGGCGAGCTCCCGGTGCGATCGATCGTCACGTTCCAGGTGCCCGCGCCGTCACCGGCGTCCGTCACGCTGACCGGCACCGTCGCCGTCGCTCCCGGCCGCTCGAGTCCGAAGCCGAGCTCCGGCGGATCGGCGATCACGCCCGGCGCAACGGCGCCAGGGGCGTCCAGGAAGCCGCCGCCGGTACGCAGCGGCGAGGCCTCGATCGTCGCGTTGGAGTCGGCGTATGCGGGCACGGCGGAGCCGATCAGCGCCTCGCGGATCTCGGCCGGCGTCCACGCGGGATGGCGCTCGATCATCAGCGCGACGACGCCCGTGACGGCGGGAGCGGCCATCGAGGTGCCCTCCCACGAGGCGAACGCACCCGGATAGTCGGTCGAGGAGAGCGGAACCGACGAGAGAATGGCCTCGCCGGGAGCGGCGATGTCGGGCTTCAGGAGCTGATCGAACGGCGTCGGGCCCGCGGACGAGAAGTCCGTGAGGACGCGGGGCGGCGTCGGGACCTCGGCGAGGTCGCGGGTGAAGCGCACGCGCGCCGCGCGGCCGGCCTGCGCGAGGTAGCCGCGCAACTCGGCGCCGACCGCGTCGGTGACGATGAGCAGCGGGATGTCCGTCTCTTCCTCGACGAGGAACGGCGGGCCTGGCCGGTCGCTCTCGACGATCACGCCCACGGCCCCCGCCTCGTGGGCGTTGATCGACTTCGCGCCGAAGCCGCAGCCGCCGCGCAGCACGACGACCACGGCGCGCAGGGCGTGGTGCCGCGCGGGCTGCCGGCACGCGCGGCGGTCGAGACCATAGGCCGCCGCTGCGACCAGGCGCGTGGGCCGGGTGAGCGCAACCGTGACGCGCGGCCCGATCGCGGGCACCGCCGCGAACGGCTCGAGTGCGGGGTCGGCGGTACCGCTCACCCGTCCGCTCACGCCGAAGACGCGCGTCGTCGACGTCGCCGCCACGGTGATCGCCGTCGCGCTGGTGCCGGGCGACGAGATGGAGCCGTAGCCGCGCGTGTCGAAATCGTTGCCCGCGGCCACGACCGACGGCACACCGGCGCGGGCCGCGTTCGCGAGCGCCAGCGAGAGCGCGTCCGCGCCCGGGTCGATCTGCGGGCCGCCGAGCGAGAGGTTGAGTACGTCCATGCCGTCGTGCACGGCCTGGTCGACGGCTGCCGCCAGCTCGACGGTGGAGCCGATCGCGCCGCTCTCGTGGTCGCCGCGCGCGAGCCCGCGGTAGTTGCCGAGCCAGGCGCCCGGCGCCACGCCCGAGAGACCGCGCACCACGGGCATCCCGAGGCCCGGGTGCGCAACCGTGCCGGAGGCCCCGGCGATGATGCCCGAGACGTGGGTCCCGTGCTCGGAGACCTCGGGATCGAAGGCGAGGTGGTCGCGGGCCGGCGCGTCGCGGCCGGCGAAGCTGCGCGCGACGATCACGCGGCCGCTCGTGAAGCGCCGCTGCCCGAGCGGGAAGCCCGGCGGAGCGTGGAGGCCGGCGGGCCTCAGGAACGGCGCGGTCTGGTCGATGCCGTCGTCGATCACGCCGATCTTGATGCCCTGGCCGGCAGTCGAGTGATCGACGCCCCAGAGCGGCACGGCGCCCACGAGCCCGGGCACCGTGTCGGCCGTGGCGTGGTACTCCGCCACGGGGTACACGCCGGCGACGCCGCTGATGCGCTCCACCCGAGCGAGGGCGCGCACCGGCAGCCGCAGGGCGAGCGCATCGAGCACGACGCCGTAGCGGCGCTCGACGACGGCGCCGGGCACGGCCACCCGGAGACGGCGCGCGAAGGTGTCCTGGACGGTGCGCAACTGCGCGAGGTAGAGCCGCGACCCGAACGACGAGGCGTCGAGGCGCGCGACGCTGCCGAGGCCCATCAGCCGCCGCCGCTTGGCGGCCACCAGCGCGAGCGGCTCGGGCGCGAGGCGCACGATGACCTCTGCGTCGGTGGAGGCGGCACGCGCCGGTGCAGGCGCCGCGAAGGCGGCGGGCATGGCGCAGAGCGCCAGCAGGAATCCGGTTCTGCACGCGCGCCGGGCGCGTCCGGTCACGTCGCGCGAACGCGCTCGGCGGCGATCTGGGCGGCCTCGGTGGGATTGGTGCCGACGCGGATGCCGCGCGCCTCGAGGGCGTCCTTCTTGGCCTGCGCCGTCCCCGACGAGCCCGAGATGATCGCCCCGGCATGCCCCATGGTCTTGCCGGGAGGCGCGGTGAAGCCGGCGATGTAGGCCACGACGGGCTTGCTCATCTGGGCGGCGATGAACTCGGCGGCGCGCTCCTCCTCGGCTCCGCCGATCTCACCCACCATCACGACGAGCTCGGTCTGCGCGTCGTCCTCGAAGCGCTGCAGGATGTCGATGAACGACGAGCCGACGATGGGGTCGCCGCCGATCCCGACGATCGTGGAGTTGCCGATGCCGGCCTGGGCGAGCTCGTTGCCGATCTGGTAGGTCAGCGTGCCGGAGCGCGATACGAGGCCGACCGGGCCCTTCTTGAAGACCTTCGTCGGGATGATCCCGACCGAGGCGACCTCGGGCGAGAGGGCGCCCGGGCAGTTGGGGCCGAGCAGCGTGACGCCGCGTGCGCGCACGTAGGCGTAGACGTCCATCATGTCGTGGGCCGGGATGCCCTCCGTGATGCAGACGACCGTCTCGCAGCCGGCGTCGACGGCCTCGTAGATCGCGTCGGCGGCGAACGGCGGGGGCACGAACACCATCGAGGTGTTGGCGCCCTCCTGCTCGACCGCCTGGGAGACGGTGTCGAAGACCGGGATCCCGTTGACGTCCTGCCCGCCCTTGCCGGGCGTCACGCCGGCGACCACCGCAGTCCCGTAGTCGCGGTTGCGCGTGGCGTGGAACGAGCCTTCGCGGCCGGTGATGCCCTGCACGACGAGGCGCGTCTCGGAGGTGACGAGGATCGGCATCAGGCAGTCACTCCGGCGAGTTCGACCGCACGCCGGGCGGCGTCCAGCATGGTGCGCTCGACGTAGACGCCGGGCGGGTTGGCGTCGGACAGCAGCTTGCGGCCCTCCTCGTCGGAGGTGCCGTCGAGGCGCACGACGATCGGCACGCCGATGTCGCGGCCGTCGAGCGCGTCGAGGATGCCCTGGGCGACCTCGTCGCAGCGCGTGATGCCGCCGAAGATGTTGAAGAGGATCGCGCGCACCTTGTCGTCGGAGGTGATGACCTCGAGCGCGTCCACGATCTCCTGGGCCTGCGCTCCGCCGCCGACGTCGAGGAAGTTCGCGGCCCGGCCGCCGGCCTGCGCGACGACGTCGAGCGTCGACATGACGAGCCCTGCGCCGTTGCCGAGGATGCCGACCTCGCCGTCGAGCTTGACGTAGGTCAGGCCCTTCTCGCGCGCCATCTGCTCCTGCGGGTCGGCAGCGGCGAGGTCGCGCATCGCGGCGATGTCGGGGTGGCGGCCGAGTGCGTTGTCGTCGACCGTGAACTTGGAGTCGAGCGCGCGCACCTCGCCGTCCGGTGTGACGATCAGCGGGTTGATCTCGACCAGCATCGCGTCGCACTCGCGGAACGCGCGGTAGGCGCCCTCGATGATGGCCATGACCTGCTTGCGCTCGGCGGCCGGGATCGCGGCGCGGAAGCAGAGCTCGCGGGCGATCCAGGGGTGCCAGCCGGCGAGCGGGTCGATGTGCAGCTTCGCGAGCGCATCCGGGTCGTTCTCGGCGACCTCCTCGATGTCGACCCCGCCGCTCGTCGTGAGCATGAAGAGCGGCCGCTTGGCGCCGCGGTCGAACGTGATCGAGAAGTAGTACTCGCGCTCGATGTCGGAGGCCCGCTCGATCCAGAGCGTGCGCACGACATGGCCGCGGATGTCGAGGCCCAGGATCTCGGCGGCGCGCTCGGCGGCCTCCTCGGGGCTGGTCGCGAGCTTGATCCCGCCGGCCTTGCCGCGCCCGCCGGTCAGCACCTGCGCCTTGACGACGACGGGCCCCCCGAGCTCGGCGGCCGCTGCGCGCGCCTCGGCGGGCGTGAGTGCGACGCGCCCGTCGGAGACGGGGATGCCGAAGCGCGCGAACAGCTGCTTCCCCTGATATTCGTAGAGATCCACTGCGACTGGAGGCTAGCCGGTCCCGCCGACGGTGAACGTCACGTGGCGCGTGCGCGTGTTCGGGAGCGCGAGCGCCGATGCATTCTCGGAGTTCTTGGTCTCCTGGAGATCGGAGGCCGTGATCACGAGCCGGTGCCTGCCCGCCGTGAGGTCGTTCACGCGCACGCGCGCGTCACCGGTCGGCGAGACCGTGATCTGCTCCTGCGTGCCGTCGACGCTCGCCGACACGTCCGAGGGACTGACGCCGCTGCCGGAGTCGGAGACGCGGAACTCCAGCGTGCCCGCCGCGCCGGCCGTCACGTGCGTCGTCACGCGGCTGATCGCCGGCGGCGTGCGGTCGTTGATCCAGAGGTGCAGCCGGTAGGGGCCCGGCTTGTGGCCCGGGCGCGTCTCGACGACGACGTAGTAGCGCCCGGGCGTGGGCACGAGCAGGCCGCTCACGCGCTCGAAGCGGCCGTAGGTCTCGAGGTACGGGTTGCCGTTGGAGGGCAGGGCCGTCTCGCCCGCGAGGCGGTTCTCGTCGCGCGCCAGCAGGATCTGGGGCACGACCGCCCCATCGGCCACCACACCGGCGTTGCGGGCGCCCGCGGGCACCGTGAACCACCACAGCTGCTCGCGCCCGGGATAGCTGCGCGGCAGCCCGCTGCCGGCGGGACCGGACGGCCAGCGGTAGCGATCGACGGCCTTCGTGCCGCTGCGTGTATCGCCGCTCACCCAGCGGCCCGAGGCCAGCTTGCGCGCGGGGACGGCGGCGAGCCGGGGTCGCTCGACGTAGCCCCACCAGCGGATGTGCACCGTGTGCGCCCCGGAGGTCAGGACGACGTTGCCCGAGCGGTTGCCGATCGAGCTGCGCGGCGGCGGCGTCAGCGCGAGCTCGAGCTCGAGCGATCCGCCGGCGGGCACGTCGATCGTCGCGGGGGCCTCGAGGTTCGGCGCGCTGACCGTCCAGGTGCCGGCCCCCCCGCCCGCATCGCTGAGCTCGATCGAGCGCGTCTCGCGCGTGCCGGGCCGCAGGAGCCCGAACGAGACGCCAGATGGCTCCGCGAAGATGCCCGGCGCGTCGGCGGCCTGCACGTCGATCATGCCGCCGCCCGCCGCGAGCACGCTCGTCGGGTGCTTGTGGGCCGTGTCGTTGAAGACGGGTCGCGCCGTCAGCACGAGCGCCGACTTGATCTGCGCCGGCGTCCACGTCGGATGGCGCTGCCGCAGCAGCGCCGCGGCGCCGGCGACTGCGGGCGACGCCATGCTCGTGCCCGACCAGGTGCCGTAGCCGCCCGGGATCGGCGAGACGATGTCGACGCCCGGCGCCGACACGTCCGGCTTGAGCGCGAGCGAGTACGGCGCGGGGCCGCGCGAGGAGAACGATGCGATCAGGCCCGAGTTGGCCGAGACCTGCTCGCCGGGTGCATCGCCGACCGCGATCGTGAGCTCGCCGCCGGCGGCTGCCGCCTGCTGGGCGAGACGCGCCCCGATCAGGTCGGACACGGTGAGCGACCGCTGCAGGCTGTCGTCGACGGAGGTCGGGTCGCCGGCGGCGTGCTGGACGTAGAGGATGCCGAGCGACCCCGGGGCCATGGCCGCGTCGGCGCGCGCCGCCGTGCACTGCGGCCCGAGCTGCACGAGCGCGAGCGCACCCGCCCGGCCGCCGCCGCAGACACCGGCGATGCTCAGCGGCACGCCCGCCTTCCACGCGCCGGGAATCTGATCCGGCGCGTCGGTCGCGGCGCCGAAGGAGGCGAGGTCGCCGGGCACCACTCCCGGCCCGAGCACCCCGAGCTTGACGCCGACGAAGCGCCCGACGCTCGTCGCCGCGACCGTGATGGCGTCGGGAGCCGAGCCGGGCGAGGACACCGAGCCGCCGCCGAGATCGTCGCCGCTGTTGCCCGCGGCGACGACGGTCACGACTCCCGCGCGCGCAGCGCCGTGAATGGCGCGCGCGACGAGGTCGTTCTGCGACGCGACCTCGGGCTCGCCGAGCGAGAGGTTGAGGACGTCCATGCCATCGGACACGGCCTTGTCGATCGCGCGCGCGATCTCGGGGCCGTTGCCGTCGAGGCCGAACGACGGGGTCGGCGTGGTCAGCACGCGATAGGAGCCGAGGTAGGCGTGCGGCGCGACGCCCGAGAGACCGCTGATGGTCACGCCGAGCGAGGTGCCGGTGATGCCCGAGAGGCCGGCGGCGATGCCCGCGACGTGCGTCCCGTGCTCCGAGCCGTCGGGGTCGAATGCCGTGCGCATGCGGCGTCCGCCGCCCGGCGGGGCGAAGGCGCGGGCGGCGATGATCTTGCCGTTCGTGGATGCGCTCAGGCCCTTGGGGAACCCGGCCGGGTAGTGATAGCCCGAGCCGGCGAACGAGGGCCGGGTCATGTCGATGCCGTCGTCGATGATCGCGATCCGGATGCCGTCGCCCGAGGCGGCGACGCCGCCGTCGAGACCGCTCCAGAGCGCGGGCGCGCCGACGACGGTCGGCACGCCCTCGATGCCCGCTGCCTGGGCGAGGAGCGACGTCCCGGTGATCTGCAGGGCCTCCGGGCGGTAGGTGACGGCCGGCCACACGCGCTTGACGCCCGCGACCGTCCCGAGACGGGAGAGCTCGCTGCGTGGCAGCGTCACGTCGAGACCGTCGAGCGCGGTGCGCAGGTGCCCGCGCACGAGCAGACCGGGGGCGACCTTCTTCAGCCGGGCGACCGCGGCGCGCTGCTCGCGCGCGACCGCGGCGAGCGCAAGCCGCGGGCCGAGACGTTGCAGGTCGACGTGGCCCTGGCGGTCGCGCAGCTGCGTGAGCGGCACGCGCGCGGACACCGGAGCGCCCTTGAGCTCGACCACGACCTCGGCCCGCGTCGACGCGCCGAGCGCGGGGGCCGCACCGAACGCCGGCAGCGCAACGAGCACGACGAACAGGGCACGCAGGGGTGTCCTCACCCGACCAGCGTACCCCTGTTTAGGGTGAAGTGGCCATGGCGGACCGGTCGAGCCGGTAGAGGACGTGCCGCCGCAGGCGGTGGCCCGGCGCGAGACGCGGGTGGTCGAAGTCGTCCGCGGGGTCGTGCGTCATGCCGATCCGCCGCATGACCGCCTGCGAGCGCGCGTTCTGCGGCGTCGTGAACGAGACGAGCTGATCTGCGCCCACGACGTCGAAGGCGTGCTCGGCGCACGCGCGCGCGGCCTCCGTCGCGTACCCCTGCCCCCAGTGCTCGGCCGCGAGCCGCCAGCCGATCTCGATCGCGGGCGTGAAGTGCGCCTCGAAGGCCGGGACGACGAGCCCGACGAAGCCGACGAACGGCGCCACTCCGGGCACCTCGACCGCCCACGGGCCGAAGCCGTGGACGTCGAAGTGCTGCTCCGAGCGGCGCGCGAGCGCGTCGCTCTGCGCGCGCGGCAGCGCCCCGGGCATGAACTCCATCACGCGCGGATCGGCATTGAGGGCCGCGAACGGCTCGCGGTCCGCGGGGCGCCACGCCCGCAGCAGCAGGCGCTCGGTGCGGATGACCGGTGCGCTCACGGCTCCGCGACGATGCGCAGGAGCGGCTGGCCGCTGCGCACCGCATCGCCCATGACGACCGAGAGCTCGCGTACGACGCCGGCCGCGTGCGCGCGGATCTCGTTCTCCATCTTCATCGCCTCGACGATCACGAGCACGACCCCGGCCTCGACCGCGTCGCCATCGGCGACCTCGACGCGCAGGACCGTCCCCTGCATCGGGCTCGCGACGTGCTCGCCGCCCGGGCCGCCGAGCCCGCTCCGTGCGCGGCGCTCCGCTCGCCGGCGGCGCTCGGCCGCGAGCAGCTCGTCGCCGGGCAGCGCGACGGAGACCTCGTAGCGCGCGCCGTCGACCTCGACGGCGTAGCGGCGCTGCTCGGCCGCCGGAAGCGCGGGCTGCGCGGGCTCGGCGGGCGCGAGCGCGGCTGCGAGCTCGCCCTCGATCAGGCCCGCACAGGTCTCGCCCGCGATGAACGAGGGATGCTGGAGGATCAGCCGGTGCAGCGGGACGAGCGTCGGGACGCCTTCCACGACCAGCTCGTCGAGCGCACGCAGCATGCGCAGCCGCGCACGCTCGCGATCGCTGTCCCAGACGCACAGCTTGGCGATCAGCGGGTCATAGAGTCCCACGACCTCGTCGCCCTCCTCGATGCCCGAGTCGACCCGCACGCCGGGCCCCGCGGGCTCGGCGTAGCGCACGACGCGCCCGGGCGCGGGCCGGAATCCGGCGCCTGCATCCTCGGCGTTGATGCGGCATTCGAACGCGTGGCCACGCAACTCGACGTCCGCCTGGGCGATCGGCAGCTCCGCGCCGCCCGCGATCTCGATCTGCGCGCGCACGAGATCGAATCCCGTGACGAGCTCGGTGACCGGGTGCTCGACCTGGATGCGCGTGTTCATCTCGAGGAAGAAGAACGAGCCGTGGCGGTCGAGCAGGCACTCCACCGTGCCGGCACCGACGTAGCCGACGGCGCGCGCCGCGTCGACCGCCATCGCCCCCATGCGCGCACGCAACTCGGGCGAGACCGCCGGCGACGGTGCCTCTTCGAGCACCTTCTGGTGGCGGCGCTGGAGCGTGCAGTCGCGCTCGCCGAGGTGGATGGTCGCCCCGTGGCGGTCGGCCAGCACCTGGATCTCGACGTGGCGCGGATCCTCGACGTACTTCTCCACGTAGACCGCGGCGTCGGCGAAGTAGGCCTCGCCCTGGCGCCGCGCGGTCTCGAGCGCGCGCGCCGCCTCGGCCGCCGAGGCGACGACCTCCATGCCGCGTCCGCCACCGCCCGCCGAGGCCTTGATCGCGATCGGCCAGCCGTAACGGTCGCCCAGCTCGATCACCTTCGCCGCGTCGCGGATCTCCTCGGTCGTGCCGGGGACGATCGGCACGCCCGCGGCGGCCATGCGCTGCCGTGCGCCGATCTTCGATCCCATCGCCTCGATCGCCGAGGGCGGCGGGCCGATCCACGTCAGCCCGGCCGCCTCGCAGGCACGGGCGAACGCCGCGTTCTCGGCCAGGAAGCCGTAGCCCGGATGGATCGCCTCCGCCCCGCTCGCGCGCGCCGCCGCGATGATGCGCTCGCTGCTGAGGTAGCTCTCGGCGGGCGCCCCCGGCCCGATCAGCCGCGCCTCGTCGGCGCGCCGCACGTGCAGCGACCCGCGATCGGCCTCGGAATACACGGCGACCGAGCCGATCCCGAGCTCGCGCAGCGCGCGGAAGACCCGGACGGCGATCTCGCCGCGATTCGCGACGAGCACCTTGCGAAAGGGCGCGGCCATGGCGGCGGAGTCTAGAAGGCCGACGCGGTCAGACACCACGCCCTCCCGAGACGCGCCCTAGACTGGCGCTGCCCGGCGCGAGCGATCTTGAGCACACCGAAGACCCCTCCCTCTGCCATCACCGCCGCCGCCGTCGCGAGCTTCGACGGGTGTCCGGATGCGCGCCTTCGCGAGATCCTGCAATCGCTCACGCGGCACCTGCATGCGTTCGCGACCGATGTCCAGCTGACGGAATCCGAGTGGGCGCGAGCGGTCGCCGTCCTCACGGCGACGGGTCACATCACCGACGCCCGTCGCCAGGAGTTCATCCTCTGGTCGGACACGCTCGGGCTCTCGATGCTCGTCGACGCGCTCGCCAACCCGCTCCCCCCGGGAGCGACGGAGTCGACGGTGCTCGGGCCGTTCTACGTGCCCGGCGCCCCCGTGCGCCCCTACGGCGCGAACCTGGCGGAGATCGCGGCGGGCGATCCTGCGTGGGTGCATGGGCGGCTGCTGGACACGGAGGGCGGGCCGATCCCGGGCGCGGAACTCGACGTGTGGCAGAACGGCGACGACGAGCTCTATGCCGTGCAGAATCCCGGCGCACCCGACGACCACCTGCGCGGCAGGTTCCACGCCCGCGAGGACGGGTCGTACGCCTTTCTCGCCGTGCGGCCCGTGCCGTACACGATCCCGTCCGACGGGCCTGTCGGGGCGATGCTCGAGGCCACGGGCCGGCACCCCTGGCGCCCCGCCCATATCCACGTGATCGCACGGGCGCCCGGCTACCGGACACTCGCGACCCACCTCTTCGACGCCACGAGCCCGTATCTCGAATCGGACGCCGTGTTCGCCGTGAAGCCGTCGCTCCTGCGCGAGTTCGTGGCCCACGAAGCCGGCGAGCCCGGCGCGCCGGCCGGTGTCGAGGGGCGCTGGTTCTCCGTCGAGAGCGACTTCGTGCTCGCGCGCGCCGCCGAGACGCACGAGCCGGCCGATCCGGGCCGCACGGCCTGAACCCGGATCCGGACGGCTACTCCGCCGCGTCGTCGGGCGGCGCGAAGCCCGCGCTCGGGAGCTGGAAGGCCTCCGCACCGGAATGCGTGATCGTCCAGGTCGCCGTGTAATCGGGATCGACGATGGTCTGCCCCGTGCCGCGGAGCCGGTACTCGCCGGGTGCGGCCTCGCGCAGCGAGTTCGTGTCGGGCGGGAGCCAGTAGCTCGAGCGGTCGTCGAGCGTGAGCTCGATCCCCCGCGCGGGCTCGACGGACGCCACGGTGCCCGCGAAGGCGTGGCGCTCGATGACCGCCTCCTCGTCCGGCGTCAGCACGGTGATCCCGATCAGGACCCGCTTGCCGATCGCGAAGCGGGCCCGCGACTCGTTGAAGCGCGCATCGCCGTCCTCGTCCAGCAAGACGACGTCGAAGATGTGCTCCCACGGCACGGAGAGGCGCTCGCCCTCGGTGTAGCCGTCGTGCTCGAACTCGGAGTCGACGATCGTGCCGGTCGCCTGCTCCGCGTCGCACTCCTCGACGTCGATCCAGACCGGGCGCGCCTCCCAGACGTCCGCCCCGCCGTCACCGGCGCGCTCCAGCGCCATGGCCTTCACGTAGGCGCGATCGGGCGCGACCTCGGCGAGCATCTCGGGCGGAGGCACCCACCAGCGGCCCGGGAAGGTCTCCGCGATGGAGGCTGCGTCGAGGAGAACGACATCGCCGATGCTCACAACCGCGTAGATCACCAGACCGATCGGCTGTGCACATCCTCCGGGTGGTTACGCCACCACGCGCGCACCGAGCGCACGGGCCACCGTGCGGGCCTTCACGAGCGACTCCTCGTACTCCCCGGCGGGGTCGGAGTCGGCCACGATCGCGCCGCCGACGTGCAGGTAGGCCCGCCCGCGCGTCACGACCGCCGTGCGGATGACGACCGCGAGATCGCAGGCTCCGTCGGGTGCGAGCCAGCCGAACGCGCCGGCGTACGGCCCGCGGCGCACGGGCTCGAGCTGCTCGATCAGCTGCATGGCACGCACCTTGGGCGCACCGGTCATCGATCCGGGCGCGAACGCCGCGGCGACGAGATCGAGGGCGTCGCGGCCGGGGGCCAGCTGCCCGGTCACGGTCGAGACGAGCTGGTGCACGGTCGGATGCGACTCGACCGCGCAGAGCGAGGGCACGCGCACCGTCCCCGGGAGGCAGACGCGCGAGAGGTCGTTGCGCGCGAGGTCGACGATCATGACGTTCTCGGCGCGATCCTTCGGGTGGGTCGCGAGGTCGGCCGCGAGCGCTGCGTCGGCAACCGGGTCGTCAGCGCGCGGCCGGGTGCCCTTGATCGGCCTCGTCTCGCAGCGCCCGTCGGCCGACACGCGCAGGAACGTCTCGGGCGTGGCGCCGACGAGCTGCCAGCCGCCGGCGTCGAGGTAGAGGTTGTACGGCACCGGGGCGCCCGCGCACAGCCTCGCATAGAGATCTAGTGAACTGGCACAGTTTCCCTCGAGGCGCTGGGTGTAGTTGACCTCGTAGACATCGCCGCGGCCGATGTGGTCGAGCACGCGCTCGACACGCGCGCGGTAGTGCGCGTACGGCATGCCGCGCAGCTCGCCGCCGGGAGCCGGGGGCGCGGCCACCGGCCGCACCCGCTCGAGGCCCTCGCGCAGGCGGCGCAGCTCCCGCTCGGCGCGGGCCACGACCCACAGCTCGTCGCGCGCGCGATCGAACGCGTAGAGCGAGTCGACCGCCGCGAGCTGGATCGCCGGGAGCGCGAGGTCGTCGCGCGCGAGCTGCGGGATGACCTCGAGCGCGCGCACGAGGTCGTAGCCGAGCGAGCCGATCAGGCCGCCCGTGAACGGCGGCGCACCGGCGGGCACGTCGGCGGCGAAGCGGTCGAGCAGGACGCGCGCCTCGTCGAGCGCCCCGGCGGGATCGCGCCGCGAGAGCACGGCCGCGGGCCACGGTGCGAGATACGACCAGCGGCCCTCGCCCGACTCGAGCAGGACACTGCCCGGCCCGGCCAGCGCGCGCAGCGCCGCCGCGGGTTCGATGCCGCGCGCCGGGATGGCGTCCGCGAGCACACGGGCGCCCGCAGCCAGGGTCGGGCTCACCTCGTCACGGTAGCGCCAGCGCGTGTGCGAGCGCCGACGCAGCCACGCTCGCGCGCAGCAGGCCGAGGAGCTCGGGCGCGATCCGCCCCAGCTCGTGGCCGTCGATCTCGGTGGCCTCGGCGATCCCGCGCGGCGAGGAGGTGACGAGCACGGCGTCGGCGTCGATCAGCTCGCTGAGCGCGACGGCGCGCGTCTCGACCACGAGCCCGAGTGCGCGTGCCGCATCGAGGAGCGCTCCGCGACCGAGTCCCGGGAGCAGCCCGTCGACCGAAGGCGTGACGAGTGCGCCGCCCGCGAAGCAGGCCACGTTGGCGTTGGTCGCCTCCCCCACGCGCCCGTCGTGCGACACGAGCAGCGCGTCGTCGAAGCCCGCCGCGCGAGCGAGGCGGCGGCCCTGGACGCCGTGGAAGTGACTCGTGAGCTTGTGCTCGCGGAGCACGTAGCCGGGGGCGTACCAGCCGCTCAGGACCGTCAATCGCAACGGGTCGGCGGCGAGTGCGGTGCGCCGCACGGCGCCGAGCTCGGGCTCGCCCGCGGGAGCGTGGAGTTGCACGCGCACGACATCGCCTGCGCCCGTGGCCGCGCCGATCGCCGCGGCAAAGGCGGCGCGCGACGGAGCGGGCAGCCCGAGCGCGTGCGCCGAGCTGGTGACGCGCTCGAGGTGGCGCTCCCCGTGCAGCGCGAGGCCGTCCGAGACCCGCATGGTCTCGAACAGGCCCGCGCCCAGGAGGACGTCAGGCGAGACCATCGTCGACGAGCTCGCATCGCGCCTCGGCGCCCCACGCAGAGCGCTCGTGTGGCGGGTCGCCCGTCAGGCCCTCCTCCCGCTCGAGCGCGTCGAGCGCGCGCGCCACCGCAGCGGCGACCGCGGGGTCGTCCGGTTCGGGCGTGATCTCGAGCTCGCGCACCGCGCGGCTTACTCGTACGCCGCGGCGGCGAGCAGCATCATCCCGAAGAGCCTCCACACGGGGATCTCGTCGGAGTCGACGCCGCGGTTCGTGAGGTAGCCGGCCATGTCGTCCGTCCAGCCGGCGAGCCCGTCGAGAAAGGACGCGAGGTCGCTGTTCCCCCAGCCCTCGGGGTGATCCTCGTGATCCGTCCGCAGCTGCTCGATGAAGACGACGAGATCCTCGCGGGTCTCGATCAGCTCGACCTGTTCGTGAACCGTCACGCGCAGGATCCTAACCGGGCGCCCCTTCTCGGGCGCTAGGGCGCGGGGAGGGTGAGCTGCAGCGCCACGGGCGCTCCGCCGGTGCGCGTGAGCTGCCCGTGCAGGTGGGCGCGGGCGAGCGACGCGAGCGACCACGTGAGGGCGGCGTGCGCCGTCCGGTAGGCGATGGCGGCGCGCACCCGGCCGCTCGTCCGGTGCCACGTCACCGTGCCCGAGACCGGCACATCGGAGCAGAACCGGACACCGTGCAGGCGCAACGTGACCGGCCCGTGCCCGAGGTAGTCGCCGCGCGCGGCGAAGTGACCTCCGCGCAGCCCGACGCCGGTCGAGCCGGGGAGGATCGGATAGCGCGCGATCGCGTCGGCAACGGCCTGCACCGCGCACCAGGCCTGGCGCCGCTGCGGAGCGACCGACCCGTCTCCGCTCGCCGGCGTCGCCTGCGGAGCCGCGCGGGACGTGCGCGGGAAGGCCGCGACGAGGTGCAGCGGCGGGTTCTCGCCCGCGCAGCCCGTGCCCGTGGCGCGGCGGGTGGCGATGAAGCGCCGCACGATGCCGGCCGCGCAGCCGTACCAGTCGACGAGCGCCGTCACGTGGCCCTGGTTCGCAACCGGGACGAGCGTGCTGTCCGGGAACCGGGCGGCGACGCGGCGCGCGCCGATCAGCGAGGTGCGCTGGTCGAGGTCGCCGTCGAGCACGAGCGTCGGGATCGACGGGTAGGCGGCGCCCGCCGGGCGCCCGGGATCGGGCGCGTGCGTCGCGCGCGGCCAGCCCACGCACCAGTCGTAGCTCTCGAGGTCGGCGCCGAACCAGGTCGAGCGGTCGAACGGCGCGAAGGCATCCGCCGGCAGCTTCGCGAGCCCCGCCGCGAGCTGCGCGAGCCGCGTCCGCGGCGATGCCGCGAGGGAGAAGAGCTGCGGGTAGTCGTGGCATTCGACGGCGGCGTCGAGTCCCGCCGAGTAGTACCGCGCCGGCCCGTTCGCGCCACCGGCGAAGGCCTCCGCCGCCAGTCGCGCGAGCGGCGCGGGATCGCCGGCGTCGTAGGCCTCCGCGGCCGCCGGCAGGTCGCGGTAGATCGCGAGCTCGCCGTCGGCCTCGGTGAGCACCCCGGCGAGACCGCGATCGTCGAGCCGGACGTGCACCGGCCGACCGCCCGGATCGCGCGACTCCGCTATCAGCGGCCGGGCTTCCAGGCGCCGCGCGAGCGTCGCCACGCGCTCGACCGGATCGGTGTCGCGCACGCGCCACGGGCAGGTGGGAGAGCGGTCGCAGGTCGCGCGCAGCGCGCTGCGCAGCACCGCGAGGGCATCGCGCGCCCAGGGGTCGAAGTCGAGCGGATAGGTGCCGTCGAGCACCAGCGAGCGGATGCGGCCGGGATGGCGCAGCGCCAGCGTCTGGGCCGCGAAGGAGCCGTACGAGTCGCCGTACACGTCGACCCGCCGCAGGCCGAGCGCGTCGAGCACGGCGACCATGTCGTCGACCGCCGCGCCCGTGCCGTAGGCGTCGCTGCGGTCGCCGAGGAGTGCGCCGCAGCGCGCGACGGCTCGCCGGTACGGCCGCAGCGCGACGGGCGCGAACGGCGCATAGGGGAAGCCCTGGAGCGGTGCGCAGTCGATCAGCTGCGAGCCGCCGGTGCCGCGTTGATCCACGACCAGGAGCGCCGTCGTGCGACGCGCCGGGCCGAGCATCGCGAGGTAGTACCCGGCAGAGCCCGTGGTCGGGTACCCCGGGCCGCCCTCGATCGCGAGCAGCGTGTGCGAGGCATGGCCGCCGAGGGCCGGATAGCGCCGGAAGGCGATCCGCATCGTGCCGGCCGAGGGGTCGCTGCGGAACGCCGGCACGACGATCGTGCCGCAGCGCGCCCCCGGAGCGCCGGGACACGGCTTGAGATCGGCGGCGCCCGCGGGCGCGGCCGTCACGAGCACGAGCAGCGCGACCGGCACGGCCAGCGCGAGTCCCCTCACAGCGGGATGTTGCCGTGCCGTCGCTTGGGGCGCTCGACACGCTTGGTCAGCGCCGTCTCGAGTGCGTCGATCAGCACGGGACGGGTGCGCGAGGGCCGGATCACATCGTCCACGTAGCCGCGCTCCGCCGCCGTGAACGGGTTCGCGAAGCGCGCCTTGTAGGAGTCGATCAACTCGGCGCGGCGGGCGACCGGGTCGCTCGCCTCGGCGAGCTCGCTGCGGAAGACGATGTTGACCGCGCCCTCGGGGCCCATCACGGCCACCTCGGCCGTGGGCCAGGCGAAGTTGAAGTCGGCCCCGACGTGCTTGGAGCTCATCACGTCGTAGGCGCCGCCGTAGGCCTTGCGCGTGATCACGGCGAGCTTCGGCGACGTCGCCTCGCAGTAGGCGTAGAGCAGCTTGGCGCCGTGGCGGATGATCCCGTTCCACTCCTGCGCCGTGCCCGGCAGGAACCCGGGGACGTCGACGAACGTCACGAGCGGGAGCCCGAACGCATCGCAGGTGCGCACGAAGCGCGCGGCCTTGACGGACGAGTCGATGTCGAGCACGCCGGCGAGTGCCTGCGGCTGGTTGCCGACGATGCCGACGGCGTGCCCGCCGAGCCGCGCGAAGCCGCACACGATGTTCTCGGCGTAGCGCTCGTGGATCTCCATGAAGTCGCCGTCGTCGACCACGTGGCCGATGACCGCCTTGATGTCGTACGGCTGCGTCGGCGAGTCGGGGATGATCGCGTCGAGCTCGGCGGCGCAGCGGTCGCGCGGGTCGTCCGTGCGCACGTGCGGGACGGTCTCGAGGTTGTTCTGGGGCAGGAAGGTGAGCAGGTAGCGGGCTTCGTCGCAGAGCGCGTCCTCGCCGTCGGCCACGAGGTGCGCGACGCCCGAGCGCTGGGCATGGGTGTCGGCGCCGCCGAGATCCTCGAACGAGACCTCCTCCCCCGTGACCGTGCGCACCACCTCGGGTCCGGTGATGAACATGTGCGAGGTGCCGCGCGTCATGAGCACGAAATCGGTGATCGCCGGCGAGTAGACGGCGCCGCCGGCGCACGGGCCCATCACGAGCG
>CAZYYP010000042.1:0-12067 GCA_964651695.1 uncultured Gaiellales bacterium
CCGACCCCGCCCGAGAACACCCCGACGCCCACGATCGCCGCAGCCACGGCCAGCAGCACGCCCGGCCGCAGCCGCGCGATCGAACGCCGCGGGCTTCGCCCGCGTCGCAGTGCCCCGTGAGATGGCATTCGCCCGATTTCCCCTGTCTGCCCGATATCCCATGGGAGATTGCAGTAACGTGCCGACGCGCGCCATGAACCTCCGGCGAGGGGCGTCCCGCCCGATCGGAGAGGGTGCCGCCTTCGCGGCGCCGCGGCGCCGGGGCGGGCCTTCGCCGGTCCGCCGCGGGCGCTCGGAGGCGCGGCATCTACTGTGACGGATGTCACGATTACGGGGTGGCTGTGCGCACGGAAGCGGGACCGGGGCGGGCCTACGCTCGCTGTCGAGCAGCACGTCGTGCTTTCCGGCAAGCCGAAGGGAGTTCGCATGTCTCGCACGTTCGTGCAGCCCGAGGTGGCCTCCGCTTGCATCTCCGCCGAGGCCGCGACCAGGGTTCCCGCGTACCGCCTGCGGCGCTTCGCCGGCTGGCTCTCCGCGCAGTGGGCCGACGACGGCGTCACTGCGCGCTTCGGCGCCGAGCGCCAGAGAGACGCGGGGCTCGTGCGCCGCGTCGAGAGCGGGCGCCGCCGCTGACGGCCTGATCGGTCGTCCGGCCGGCGGTCGGCCCGATCTGCCATCCTCGGGCGGCATGGTCGTCCACCTCGTCGATGGCACCTACGAGTTGTTCCGCCACTTCTACGGCCGCCGGAGCGGCGGCCGGAGTGACGGACAGCCGCTGGGTGCCGCGGCCGGCGTGCTCCACACCGTGCTGCAATTGCTCGAGACCGGGGGCACGCACGTCGGCGTCGCGACCGACCACGTCATCGAGTCCTTCCGCAACGACCTCTGGCCGGGCTACAAGACCGGCGCGGGCGTCGACCCCGCGTTGCGCGCGCAGTTCGAGCCGCTGGAGGAGGCGCTTGCCGGCATGGGCGTCGTCGCGTGGCCGATGGTCGAACTGGAGGCCGACGATGCGCTCGCCGCTGCCGCGCGGATCGCCTCCGCCGCCGACGGGGTGCAGCAGGTCTGCATCTGGACGCCCGACAAGGACCTCGCGCAGTGCGTGCGAGGCGACCGTGTCGTGCAGGTGGATCGCCGGAACACCACCGTCCGCAACGCCGAGGGCGTGCGCGAGAAGTTCGGCGTGGAGCCGGAGCGCATCCCCGACCTGCTCGCGCTGGTTGGCGATGCGGCGGATGGCTATCCGGGCATCGCGGGTATCGGCAAGGTCACCGCGGCTCGGCTCGTGAACCGCTACGGCAGCCTCGAGGAGTTCCCCGCGGAGATCCTCGGCGAACAGCGCGAGCTCGCGCTGCTGTTCAAGGATCTCGCAACGCTGCGATCCGACACCGCGCTGTTCGGCGACGTCGATGAGCTCCGCTGGCGCGGGCCGGCCCCGGCGTTCGCCGCCTGCGCGGAGCGCCTCGGCGACCGGCGTCTGCTCGATCGCGCGCGCGTGGCTGCCGGCAGGCAGCCACCGGCGTAGGAGGCCGTCCTCCGGGCAATCCGCTCATCGGCCGGAGTCGACCGTCCGGCGACTCGCGGGGAGGCGAATCGGCGGCGGATTAGGCTGGGCGCGCGATGCACGCTCGCCTCACCCCGTCACGTGGAGAGCAGACGGCCGTCCGGCGCTGCCGGACGGGCGCGCCGGTGCTCGCCGTTGCGGGGATCGCTCTGCTCGCGTGCATGGCCGCCGCGCACGGTCACGTCGGTGACCGGGATGCCTACGTTGCTGCGAACACGGAGGTCCTCGACGGAATCCCGCAGGTCGGCGGCGCGCAGCAGGTCGCGCGGAGCGACTTCCGCTACGCGCCGGGCGGTGAGGCCGGTTCCTCGATCAAGCACGTCGGCTGGTTGACGAATGTGCGCTTCCAGCTGCCGGTGCCGGAACGCGGCGCGGTCGTCGAGCAGCACTTCCGCCGCGTTCTCTCGGGCTGGGCGTGCACGTTCCAGCGTCGCCGGCGCAACATCCCGTTCGGATTCACGTGCACGCGGGGGATCGCGTTCATCTGGTCGTACATCAGCGACGAGGGTGACTACGAGCTCTCGCTCGATCACTGGCACCAGTCCCTCGCACGCGCGCGCGCGTGAAGCTCACCGGCGTCGCCGCCGGCATGTGGCCCGATCCGGGCATGGGGTCGTGGCCCGATAAACGATTGGGCGGCGCCTATCGTCTCTCACCATGGCGGCTGCGATCCGGGATCTCGAGCTCCTCTACCGCGAGCGGTTCGCCGGCTTCGTGGGGGCGCTCGGGGCGGCCGTCGGCGATCGGCACCTGGCCGAGGAATGCGTGCAGGCGGCGTTCGTGGGCGCGGTTGCGAATGCGGCGTCGTTTCGCGGTGGCTCCCTGGCGGCGTGGGTCTGGCGCATCGCCGTCAACCGGGCGGTCGATGCGGGCCGGCGGGATGGGCGATTCACGCGCCCCGACATCCCGCCGTGGGAAGCCCTCGCCGGAATGGCGGCGCGCGACCTGCCGCCGGCCGGGGATCCGGCGGTTCGCGCGGCCTTGATGGCGCTCTCGCCGCGCCGGCGTCTCGTCGTCTTCCTGCGCTACTTCGCCGACCTCGGCCAGGGCGAGATCGCCGAGTTGCTCGGCACGTCCGAGGGCACGGTGGCCGCGACGCTCTCGCAGACACGGCGGCTGCTGAAGGAAGCGCTGCAACCAACCGAGGTTGGAGGTGTGCGATGAACGACGCAGCGCTCGATCGGCGCCTGCGCGAGGGCGTCGTCGCGCTGGCAGGCGGGCCGGGCGCGAACCCGGACTGGGAGGGCGTCCTGCGCGCGGCGGCAGACACCCCCGCTCGCCCTCCGGCGCTGCGGCGCTTCGCTTCGCGACTCCCGCGTGGGCGCTACGTCGCCGCGCTCGCCGTGGCCGGGATCGCTCTCGGCGCGACATTCGCAGCGCCCGACTGGATCAGCACGCAGTTCGACCGCTTCCGCGGCTCGAACTTCGTGGACATGCGAGGAGCGGTCGTCGTCGCACACCTTCGCCAGCACGACGGCAGCTCGCTCGAGATCGCCGAGAAGATCGTTCCCGCGACTGCGAAGACGCCGGCGCTGCGGTGTGGTGCCATCCGTCCGCCGGCCCCTGCCGACCCGGTGGCGGCACCCTCCGACCCGCTCTCGTTCGCGGGTTCGGCGTTCTGCACCGACCCATCGACCATGGCCTTCGAATCGACCTGGCAGGACGACGGCTCGGTCGCGCTCCTCGCCCGGCGCGCCGACAAAGCGGATGGCATCGAGCTCCGTGTCGGGAGCACGTCCTGGACGCCGTCATCGGCCGACGGGCCGTGGGCGCTCTTCACGCTGCCGGCGGGCTCGGTCTCGCGCGACGCGACGGTCGAACTGGTTGCCCTCGGCGCTGACGGATCCGCCGTCGCGACCGAGGAGGTGGACTGGCGGACGGGACCGGCTTCCGGAACGCGGAAGCCCGTTGCGGGTGCCCCGTGACGTTCGAGCTCGCCGGGCCGATGGGCGGCGCCGGTCGTACCGCCGACACGCCGCCGCCGGCCCGTTCTGCGGACGTGCACTCCGCGTAGGGCATGGGCGCAGCCGCGCTGTGACTCAGCCGGTTTGGATGCCACGGTGGCTCTCGGGGCCTGCCCGTTGCCGCCGCCCGCTCGGCGCGCCGCGGATGACGTTGCGGCCCGCCTGAATGTCCGCCTGTGCAGGCAATTCCGCATCGCTGGAGTCGCCGATCGACCTGGGTGGGTGCCCGATCTCCTTGCCCCCCTACCTCGGAAGGAGTTTCACGGGAACTGACCGATGGTGTAGGTCCCACCCAGGCTGAGGGAGATTTACCCCCACCAGTGGGTGGGTCCACACCCACCCTCTCTTCGGAAATCAGGCTCTTGCGGTTGCTCCGATCGCAGAAATGTTCTGGGAACGACCTGCGTTGCCCCCCAAGTGATCGCCACCCTTCGTGCGCTTCTCGCCGTCGCCGGGCAGTGGGGATCGCAATGGTGCAACGTCATATTCCATGCCCGTTTGCGGTGCCGTGACGGAGCCCCGGATGCGAACTCGGGCGAGCACGGATGGGTGGCCCCTGGCTGGGTTCCGGACGGCCGTGGGGCAGGCTCGGAGGGCGGTTGGGCGCGGGTGGCTACCCAGTGCGGGCAGAATCGCGCATTTTGCCCGCCCACCCGAACGGGGAGGTAGGGGGACCACCCGGTTGAATCTAGCGAAAACTGGCTTACGCTCGTCCGAGTGAGTCGCTGAGAAAGCGCACTCGACACCTGCCGGGCTCGACCTCCGAACGGCCATCGCCGTCGGTGCCAGAGACCGGTCGTAACGACCAGGAGGCACGGCCATGACGCGCCGTCGAAGCATCTACCGCGCACTTGTCGCGATGGTCGCCGTCGCGTTGATCGCGGTGCCGGCAACCAGTATCGCAGCGCCCACGGGACCAACCCTGGGCCAGCGAGTCGATCTGAAGGTCCTCGTCCTCTCCCCGGCCGCGAGCGACAGCGTGTTCGCCGCCTGGAAGGACACGCTCGGCAAGCTCGGTGTCGCATACGACTCCTACGTGACCGGGCAGTCGCCGGCGCTCACGGATGCGACGCTCGCCGACTACGCGAACAACCGCGCGAAGTACCAGGCGATCATCCTCTCGTCGAGCGCGATCGCGCTGAGCGCTTCCGAGCGAGCTGCGCTCGACAAGCTCGAGACGACGTTCGGGGTTCGCGAGATCTCCGACAACACCAACCCGGACGCCGCGCACGGCGCCACGTTCGTGGCCGGCGGCGTCACCACCGCCACGCCGGGCATCACCGGCACCCTGACGACGGCCGGCCAGGCCGTCTTCCCGTACCTCAAGGGCTCGGTCCCGCTCGGCGGCCCGTCCTTCGCGGCCTATGGCACCCCGGGTCCGAACTTCGTCTCGCTCGTGAACACCCCCGACGGCGTCAACTCCTACATGGGTGTCTATACGCGCCCGAACGGCACCGAGCAGCTCGTCGACGGCATCCCCGGCAACGGCCAGCAGACGCACTACCAGCTGCTGCGCTTCGGCATGCTCAACTGGGTCACCCGCGGCGTGTACCTCGGCTACTGGCGCAACTACTTCGAGCTTCAGGTCGACGACCTCTTCCTCGGCGACGACACCTGGGACGTCACGACGCACGCCAACAACTACGACCCGGCCGCAGCGAGCCGCATGACGCCGACCGATCTGGCGAAGGCGCTCTCCTGGTCGCAGGCGAACAACTTCCGCTTCGACTTCGCCTACAACAGCGGCGGCCATGACCAGTTCGTCGAGACGAACGGCAGCGATCCGCTCTGGGACTCCTTCAGCGGCGCCGCCGGCGCTCCCTATCGCAGCGGCTTCGGCTTCATCGACCACACCTACGACCACGCCTTCCTGGGCTGCTCGAGCGCCAACTTCATCACCTGGGAGATCACCAAGAACGTCGCGAACGGCGTCGCACTCGGCCTCCCGGTCAATGGCACCGAGCTCGTCTCGGGCGAGCACTCCGGTCTCGCGAACACCAAGCCCGGCAACCCGGGTGTGCTCGACCCGCCGAGCTTCGACACGCTCGACGCCTCGACCACGACGGGCGCGACGCTCCCCGTCGGCACCTACTTCTACGCGGTGACGGTGAGCAACAACCACGGCCAGACGCCCACCCCCGCACCCGTCGCAGCAACGCTGATCGCCGGCCAGAACTCGGTCACGGCCAACGTGTCGATGATCTGCAAGGGCACGACGTACTCGCTCTACCGCGGCACGACGGCGGCGGGGCCCTGGACGCTCGCCGCGCAGAAGACCCAGAGCGGTGACACCCCGACCGATAACGGCGCGGCCGCCAACCCGGCCGAGACCGCGGTCACGCTCGTCGACACCGGCGCCACGGTGGCAGTCCCTGCGGCGAACACGGCCGCGGCGCCCCCGGCCGGCAACACCGCCGCGATGGATCCCTACGCCATGAACCCCAACTTCACGACGGGGCTCGCGAACGCCGGTGTGGCGATCACCGCGACGGACGCCTCGAAGACCTACCCGGTCGAGACGAGCCCGACGGTGCCGACCGCGGTCACCGGGCCGCAGTGGGCAGCGGGCTCGGCGTTCGCACTGCCGGCGCCGGGTGGGAAGACGATCAACACCTTCCCGCGCTACCCGACGAACGTCTACTACAACGCTCCGACGCAGGCGGCCGAGCTCGACGAGTACAACTGGATCTACAACTCGACGAAGGGCTGCGTGCCGATCGCGAACGTGACCACCTGCAACGCGACCGACGTGACCTGGGATCAGCTCCTGGCCTCCGAGCGCTCGATCGTGTTCGGCCACATCACGGGCGACGATCCGCGGCCGCACTACGCGCACCAGAGCAACCTCGCCGACTACAACGCGGGGCTGGCCGAGACCGATCCGGCGCAGGGCGGCGTGCTCTACCCCTACCTCGACAACATCCTCGGCTACTACCACAGCCTCTACGCCGACAACACGCCGATCACGCAGCTGTCGAGCACCGACATCAGCGCGGAACTCACCCGCCAGCAGACCTGGGCCGCGAATGTGGCGGCAGGACGGGTCTCCGGCTACATCCTCGACAACAACATGCACATCGTCACGACGGCCGCCATGCAGGTTCCCGTCACGGGCAGCACGCAGGGCGATGTCTACGCCGGCTCGAAGTCGCTCTGGCTGAGCGTCAACGCCGGTGAGACGATCCTGCCCATCGGGCCCCCGATCACGGTCACGGTTCCGGTGACGGCTCCGCTGACGGCTCCGGTGACGGTCAAGGTCACGACGACGGTGCCGGTCACCAAGTCCAAGCAGGTTGCTCTCACGCTGACCAACCTCAAGATGAGCAGCCGCAAGTTCGCGGCCGCCCGCAAGGGTCTCGCGAAGAGCAAGTCGCGCTCGCAGATCAGCTGGAAGCTGAACCGCGCCGCGACGGTCCGCCTCGTGATCCAGCGCAAGCTGGCGGCCAAGGGCAAGAAGACGACCTGGCTGACCATGGGCACGATCACCAAGAAGAACGCCAAGGCCGGCACGACCAAGGCGACCTTCACCGGCAAGATCGGGAGCCGCACCTTCACCAAGGGCAGCTACCGCATCATCGCCAGCGCAACGGCGGGCGGAGTGAACTCCTCCGCACGGTCGCTCGGCTTCACCATCGTCAAGCGCTAGCCACCGGCTCGGTACTCCGGCCCGCCCGGGCGGAGGCTCCCCACGGAGCCCCGCCCGGGCGGTTCGCGTTTTTCGGCCCGCGGCCCGGCGGCGGACGTTCCGGTTCTCCGCGACCGATGCGCGGAAAGCCCGCAGGCAGGGTGCGGGCCGCCGCCGATGATCGCCCCTCGCTGCCCCGGGAGGATGGGGACAACAAACCGAGGAGCACATCATGCAGACCAAGATCACACTTCCAAGGCTCGCCGTGCTGGCCGTCGCAGCCGCCGGCTCGCTGGGCGCCACGGCCGTCGCGTCCGCCGGTGCCACGGCGGGTTCGACCATCGTGATCCGTCATCAGCTGCGCGGCTGCCATGCGTGGTCGGCCAACGGCGATGCGTTCAAGGCCGCACAGGCCGTCACGCTTCACCGCGGTGGCGCGATCACGGTCACCAACAACGACGTCATGTCGCACAAGCTCATCGAGACGAGCGGACCCGCCGTGAAGTTCAAGCGCGTGAGCGTCGGCATGGGCATGGGTCTCAAGGGCACCTTCCCGCCCGCGATGCTGGCGCGGATGGGTTCGTCCTCTACGCTTACGTTCGCCAAGGCGGGCGTCTACAAGTTCACGACCAAGCCCGGCGAGGACTTCATGGCCGGCGTCAAGACGATCGGCGAGGACAACGTCCTCAGGCTGACGGTGACGGTGCGCTAGATCGAGCACGACCGGGGAGCGGCCCATGTCGCACCGCCGCGACATGGGTGGGCGAGGACACGATGGCCATGAGGATGACCTGTACCACCACGGTCATTCGCATGGCCTCGTCGATCCGTCGATCACCCGCTCCCGCGACGGCTTGAAGGCTGTCTCCGTGAGTCTCGGCGTGCTCGGGGTCACGGCGCTCATCCAGACCGTGATCTTCCTCGCCACGGGGTCGGTGGCGCTGCTCGCCGACCTGATCCACAACTACGGCGACGCCCTCACGGCGCTGCCGCTCGGCGTGGCGTTCCTGGTGCGCAGCTTCCGAGCCGAGAAGCTCGCGGGACTGGCGGTCGTGGCTGCGATCTTCATCTCCGCGTGCGTCGCCCTCTACGAGACGGTCGAGCGATTCCTGCACCCTCAGCATCTGACGCATCTCTGGGTGCTGGGTGCCGCCGGCGTCGTCGGATTCGCGGGCAACGAGATAGCGGCGCGCGTGCGGCTGCGTGCCGGGGACGCGCTTGCGAGCCCGGCGCTCGTCGCCGACGGCAACCACGCGCGCATCGACGGTTTCGTGTCGCTCGGCGTCGTTGCGAGCGCCGCTGTCGTGGCGCTCGGCTTCCGTCTCGGCGACCCGATCATCGGCCTCGTGATCACCGTCGCCATCCTCCGCATCACCTGGACGTCGTGGCGGACGATCCATGCGAGCGAGCCGGGCGAGCGGCACCCGGGCCACGCCTGAGCGTGGCCCGCCTGCTCCTGCCTCGCGGCTACTTGAGCTTGATCGACAGCGTGGTGGCCGTGTGGCCCTTCGCCCTCACGACGACGCGCCACGTGCCGTGCGAGAGGCCGGTCTTGAGCCGGTAGTAGAACTCGAGCCGCTTGCCGCGGTACGGCCCGCTGGAGGCGTAGCGCTCGCCCTTCGGGCCGAACCACTTGACCTGCACGTTGCCCTTCGGCGGCGACGCGAAGGCGATGTAGGCGAAGAGACTGCTCTGGAAGCCGGCGACCGCCGTGCGTGGCTGGCCGTTCTTGCGCGGCGTCAGGAAGGCGTTCGAGATCACGCCCTCCTTCGGGGCGGGCACCGTGAACGGGCGGGTCGCGGCCACGATCGTCGCTCCGCCGCTCGTGCCGCTGAGTCGCGCGAGGTAGTGCCCAGGCAGGAGGCGAGCCGGCAGCGGAACGTCCTCGCCGGGCGCGACGGCCTTGTCGAGGTACGTGGTCGAGCCGTTCGCCGAGGTGATCGCGATGCGCAGCGTCGCCGCCGGAGGCGGCGCGAAGACGAGGTGGAGCTTGCCCGAGAGCCGGCTCGCCTTCCAGGTCGCGTGCACCAGGCTGGCGCCCGTGAATGCGATCGTCGGTGCCGCCACGTTTACGGTCACGGTCGTGCGGCCGATGTTGTCGGCGGCGTCGAGCGCGGTCACGACCACGGTCTTCGATCCCGGCGTGAGATAGGTGTGCGTGACGCTGTCGCCCGACCCGGTCGTGCCGTCGCCGAAGTCCCAGCGCACGCTGCCGGCGACGAAGCCCGACCAGTTGTCGGACACGGCTGCGCTTGCAGTTACGGCCTGCCCGGCGGTGACCGGCACCGACAGCCCGCTGGCCGCGACCGTCGGCGGCTCGATGTCGAGGTCACCGGTGCGGGAGTAGCGGTCGAGGATCGGGTTTCTCCAGGTCGCGATGAAGCCGCCGCGGCGGTGCGAGACGAGACCCGGCGCGTAGGGGCTCGCCTCCGCGTCCGCCGACTGGGCGTCGAGCGAATCCGCCGTCCAGGTGGCGGCACCGGCGAGTTGGTGGGCCGAGGTGAAGACGAGCTGGCCCGCGCGCAGGAAGTCGGCGGCGACGACCGCGTTGCCTGCCGTGTCGAACGCCGCCGCCGCCCGCAGTTGCGCCGTGTCGGCGGCACCGTCGGCCGCGAACGTGACGGGAATGGCGAGCGGTGTCCAATCGCTGCCGTCGCGCAGGTTGACCGTCGTCACGGCGAGCCCGCCGGGCGCGCCCCAGGCTGCGACCGCGCGGCCGGCGGACGAGAGCGCGAGCGCCGGGGCCGGCTCCTGACCGCCCGTGTTGACGACCTGCTCCCAGCCCGCGACCGCGGGCTGACAGCGGGCGATGACGACCTTGGTCGTGGCACCTGCATCGGCGGACGTCGCGTAGCCCGTGACGATGCCCCCGACCGTGTCGGCGACGACCGTCGCCGAGTCGAAGACGAAGGCGGGGGCGACACCCGTGACCGCTGCCGCCGGCGGGTTGAAATCGCCGGGGGCGGCGCCGCCGCAGTAGTACGGGGTGGCCGAGGGAACACCGGCGCTGAAGACGATGCCGCGCACGGTCACGTGCAGTCCCGTGGCGTCGTGCCAGAGGATCGACGCGACCGTCGGCGTGACTCCGCCGGCCCGCGTCAGATCGATCGCGTCGATCGTGCCGCCGGTCGGCGCGAAGATGGATGCCGGCGCCGAGGCCACGCCGTTCTCGCCGATCAGGGACGCCCACACCGAGGTGGTCTCGTTCCAGATCACGACGGCCTGGCCGTCCGGCTGCATCGCGACCTGCGGATCATACCCTGGCGCGAGCGAGACGAGGGATCCCCAAGTCCCGGATGTCGAACGCGCGCTGTACGCGACGGCGTCGGTGTTGGTGACGCTGACGTTGGTCCAGGCGGCGACGCCGAAGCCATCGTCGCCGAGCCCGAGTTCGATGTCTCCCGAGAGCGTGCCGTCGGGAGCCTTGAGGGTCGTGGGAGGCCCCCACGCGGCTCCCGGCTGGCGTTCGATCACCCGTACCCCGCCGCTGTTCGTCGCGGCGCCCGTCGAGTCACGGCCGACCCAGCCGGCGACGGCGAGTCCACTCGCGTTGACGGCGAGCGGAACGGGCGGTTCGGTCGGCGACGACCACTCCGCGTTCAGTGGCTGGAGGCCGCGCCACGTGCTCGCCGTGGCCGTCGAAACGACGCAGAGAGCGGCGCAGACGCCGAGCAGGAACGTACGGGTCAGCCGCGCCACCCGGCGAGAGTACGGATTTCCCGCGCAGCGTGCAAGGTTCGACCGTCTCGCGCGCACGCGGCAAGACGCGTAGTCGGTGCAGGCAAGACGCTCCCATGGAGACCCCGGCCTAGACTGAGTCGGTGGCGATCCCCCCGTTCGTTCCCGCAGTGCCGGCGCTGGTGCAGGCGCGATGAGCATCGTGCACAGCGTCGCCCGATCCGTTGCGTCGACCTGGCACAACGGCAATGGCGACGGCTACCTCTTCATCTCCGGCATCGCCGGCCTGGCGACCTACCTGGCCGTCCTGAGCGTGGCCTGGCAGGTCTACCGGCGGCACCTCTGCAACGTGAAGCACTGCTGGCGGATCCAGTGGAGGGCGCACGGCGAGCACGTCCTCTGCAAGAAGCACCATCCCAGCCCGGAGCCGGTCGCGGCCGACTTCCTGCCGGGTGGGAAGCATCACGACCTGCCGGTCGTGGGCAGCCCTCGCTCACCCGAGCCTGAAGATGGCCGGGCGGGTCGCACGGTGCAGTAGGGGGAGGGAACGCTCCGCTCCCGCGCGCGATGGCCTACAGCGCGGGGTCGGTACGCCGCGTCACGAAAGCCACGACGCGCCGCAGTTCCTGACGCACGCTCCGGCGAGGCGTGCGGCGGGCGGCCGAGTGCCTGCGGTCGGCGCCGTGGAGGGCGCGCACGATCTCGCGCTCCGTCGCGCCTTCGCGCAGCATCGTCTCGATCAGGCTTCGGAGGTGATAGTCGTCCTCCTCGTGCTCGCCGAGCCGTTCCCGCACGGCTGCGAGCAGCCCGTGCTCGCTGAACGGCTTGTGGACGAGACCGCTCGTCCCGGCGGCCTCTGCCCGCTCGAGCATCTCCGGATCGTCGGAGCCCGTGAGCACCAGGATGGGCGCGTCGGACTCCTCGCGGATCAGGCTGGCCGCCTCGACGCCGTCGAGGCGCGGCAACATCAGGTCGAGCAAGATCAAATCGGGCGAGTAGGTGCGAACGCGCTCCACGGCCTCGACGCCATCGCGCGCGTCGGGGCAGACGTCGTAGCCGGCGGCTTCGAGGATCGAGCGCACGTCGGCGCTCACGATCGCGTTGTCCTCGACGGTGAGGATCTTCTTGGGTGGGGCGAGGACGGACATGGCGGCTCCTAGGGAAGAGTACGATACGCTTCGTATCGTATCATCGTCCGCCCGTACGGCCCTACCGCAATCGAGGGTCGCGCATTCG
>CAZYYP010000042.1:12167-18409 GCA_964651695.1 uncultured Gaiellales bacterium
TATCGTATCATCGTCCGCCCGTACGGCCCTACCGCAATCGAGGGTCGCGCATTCGTGTGGGTCTACGGCCACCGGCGGTCCGTACTCTGTGCGAGTGGCCGATCGGGTGACGATCTCTGCGCTGGCGTACGGCGACCATCGCGTGCCTGGCCAGGTGGCGCGGCACGGGAACGCCGACCGGCCCGACCCGCGATGACGTCGCCGGCACTGGTTGCCCGGCCGCCGAGCTAGTGGAGTGCCCGGCAGACGTTGCCGGTCACTCCACTAGATCGCGCGCATGCGGTTGTTGCGCGCGTTGTGCTCCACCTCGGCGAGGCCGAGCGCCTCGAGTACGGGAGGCACATAGACCCCGAAGCGGCCGCGCAGGCCCTTCTTGAGTCCGTACCAGCCTCCAACGGGATTGCCGTTCGAGCGGGCCCAGGCCTCGACGGTGCCGTCCGCCGCGGGCTTCTGCTCGTCGGCGGCACCGAGCGGCATCCAGTCGCCCTCGGACGTCAGCATCGCGTGCAGATCGTCGATGCAGCGGAGGTCGTAACGCAATTCGGTCTTGCCGACGCGCACGACGAGCGCGGGCGGGTCGAGCGCCGCGTCGCGGAACGCCGTGAACTCGGAAGACTGCGGCGGCGTCTTGAGGATCCACGGGTCATCGCGTGTGCCGGTCCCGGCGGGCGTCATGTCGTCTCCTGGTCGATGGCTGGACGCCTGAGCGCTGCATTCGGCAGACGCGAACGGCGACCACGATGGTAACACGAGAGTTACATTGCGTCGGCGCCCGCGAGCGCTGCCAAGACGAGATCCCAGGCGCGCTCGAAGCTCGGCGCGCCCTCCGCCCAGCGTTCGGCGCTGACGGGCTTCGGGCCGTGCTCGACGACCACTCGCGTGCCGTCACCCTCCGCGGTGAAGCTGACGACGACCTCGGTCGGATGCAGCGTGTCGGTGCCGGGGTAGAAGTCGAGGATCAGCCGCCGCGCAGGCTCCCATGCGATCACGCGGCCGAGCTCGACCTCGCGGCCGTCGGCGGCGCGCTCCCAGAAACGCCCACCCGCGAGCATCCGGATCTCGCTGCGCGAATCGTTCGTGTGGCGCAGCGGCCGGGGCCACCAGTCGCTTGCACGCTCGGTGAACAGCGCGAATGCATGCGCAGGGCCGCAGGTCAGAACCACCGACTTCTCGATCATTCCTTCGCGAGCTCCTCGAGGCGGGAGAGCGCGGTCTCCCAGAACTCGTCGAGGAAGTCCCGTACCGACGCGAAGCCCTGAACCCGGACTGCGTAGACGCTGCTCGCGCCCTGGGTGCGATGCTCGACGAGGCCGGCGTCCTCCAGCACCCGCAGGTGCCGCGAGATCGCCGGGCGACTGACGGGGAAGCGCGCCGCGAGCTCGCCGACGGCGAGCGGCGACGTGCGCAGCGTGCGCAGGATGTCGCGGCGAACCGGATTTCCGAGGGCGTCGAGGGCGTTCATCGAAGGTAGCTCCGACGTTACCATCGACCTCACTGGACCGGTGCCTCGAGCGCTTGGGTGCCAACATGGCGAGGGGCCCTGGCGGGTAGGCTGACCACCATGGAACAGCGGCAGATCCCCCGGCTCCGACGGGCCGTCTCGTGCGTCGGCTTCGGCGGCTGGCAGCTCGGCGCGGACTGGGGCGACGTCTCCGAGAGCGACGGGATCGCCGCCGTCGAGACGGCGCTCGCCTGCGGCGTCACCTTCATCGACACGGCAGACGTCTACGGCGACGGCCGCAGCGAGCGGTTGATCGGCCGCGTGCTGGCCGACCACCGGGGCGAGCGGCCGTTCGTCGCCACGAAGATGGGGCGCCGCGTGCCGCTGGATCACGCCGAGTACACGCCGGCGCGCTTCCGCGAGTGGATCGACCGCTCGCGCGAGAACCTCGGCGTCGAGCAGCTCGACCTCGTGCAGCTTCACACGCCGCCGACCGCGGTGATCGAGGACGACGCGCTGTTCGCGGCCCTCGACGCGCTGGTCGAGGAGGGCCCGATCGCCGCCTATGGCGTATCGGTCGAGACCGCGGACCAGGCTCTCACGGCGATCGCCCGCCCGGGTGTCGCCACGGTGCAGATCATCCTCAACGCGTTCCGGCTGAAGCCGATCGAGCGCGTGCTGCCGGCCGCGCTCGAGGCGGGCGTCGGGATCATCGCCCGCGTGCCGCTCGCCAGCGGCCTGCTCTCGGGCCGCTATACCAGCGAGACGACGTTCTCGGTCGACGATCACCGCTCCTACAACCGGCACGGGGAGGCCTTCGACGCGGGCGAGACGTTCTCGGGCGTCGACTTCGAGACGGGTCTCGAAGCCGTTCGCCGCCTCGCACCGCTCGTCCCCGACGGCGTGACGATGGCCCAGTGGGCGTTGCGCTTCGTGCTCGACCAGCCGGGCGTGTCGGTCGTGATCCCCGGCGCGCGCAACCCGGAGCAGGCACGCGCGAACGCCGCGGCGGCTGGATTGCCGCCCTTGAGCGCCGAGGACCGCGCGGCCGTCGCGGAGGTCTACGACGAGCTCATCCGCCCGTCCGTGCACGACCGCTGGTAGACGATCGGCATCCGGTCGCGCTCAGGGCGTGAGCGGGGCGAGCGCGAGCGCCGCCGCGAGCACGGTCGCTCGATCCGTGCCCTCGAGGCGGAATACGAGACTGCCCGTCCGTCCGTCGGCGTAGCGGCCCCCTCCGACCAACACGGACTCGACGGGAAGCGACCGGTAGATCTGGGAGTTCGGCGCCCAGCCGGGAACGGGGCCCTGCTTGATGAGCAGGCAGCGCGCCGGGCAACCGTCGCCGTAGAGGAGCTCGAGCTGCTTCTTGCCATCGTCGAGCGCGATCACGCGCGCGCGGCGGAAGGGCTCGCCCGCGACGGCACGCCCGGCCCACAGGGCGCCCGGCATGAGCTTCGCAGCCTGCGCGAGCGTGACGGGGTGGCCCCCGCGTCCGTGCTCCCGCCGGAGCGGGAGCGGCGGCACCGGCAGCTTGCCGAAATGCTTGGAGGGGACGATGTACGCGGGGAGCTTGGCACTCTCGGCGATGACGTCGATGTCCGTCCCGTAGACCTGCTTGCCACCGCGCACCTCAATGCGCAGGGGGTTTCCGGTCCTCTGATCGACGGCGACGTAATCGACGAAGTGGTCGTAGCGGGGCCGGTTCCGCGGCGGCGTGACTCTCAACCACCATGCGGGTTTTCCGCGAACCGTGGCCGTGCCCGCTCGGCGCACGCGTCCGCTCGCGAGAGCGGCGCGATAGCGATCGATCGATCCGGTGATCGCGAGCGGATCGGCATCGCTGAAGAACTGCGGGATGCATGCGGTGCGCGCCGTCCCGCCGATCCAGCGCACGCACGCGCCGACCGTTTCGGAAGCGCCGTGCTTGCGGGTGTCGAACCAGGTCTCGTATTCGGTGTACACCCGCTCGGGTGTGTGCGTCCGGAGGTGGACGAGCGTGATCAGGCCGACGTGATCGGGGTGCTCTGCGATGCCGAGGTACGGGCCGCGCGAGACGGCAGCGAGCGCCTTCGTCACGATGTCCGGGCCGCCACCGCGCCCTGTCAGGAGCGTCACGACGACAGCGAGCCCTGCGACCGCCACGACTCCGCCCCGGATGATCCGGTTCCGCCGGCGCGAGCGGCCCGTCGCGCGCGCGACCTCGCGCTCCAAGTGAACCTGACGCGCCGCGAGGCGCGTCTCGTCGAGCGGCGCGATATCGGGTCGGAGCGACTCGGGAGTCATACGGCGTCCTGACGGGTCGGTGCGACGAGCGGGGTGGTGTCTGCTGGATGTCCCGCGACGGCACGGAGTTCCCCGAGCTGCGCCCGGGCGCGCGAGAGACGCGAGCGCACCGTGCCCACCGGGATGCCGAGGGCGAGCGCGGCCTCCTCGTACGACAGCCCCGTCCAGGCGCAGGCCAGGATCACGTCCCGCTGCTCCTCCGGCAGACGCTCGAGCAGCGAGAGGACGTCTGCGAGTTGACGCGAAGCGGCGTCGTCGGCCGCGGGCGGCCGTTCGAGCGTCAGGCGGGCGAGCGCACCGCGATGGCGGCGCATCGATCGGCCGGCGTTGCGTGCGCAGTTGACGGCCACGCCGTACAGCCAGGGCAGTGCGCTGTCGCCGCTCAGGCGCACCTCCCGGCGCTTCCTCCAGGCTTCGAGGAAGACCGTCGACGTGAGGTCCTCGGCAAGCTCGCGATCTCCCGTCCGGCGGACGAGGAAGGCGAAGATGGCCGGCGCGTGGCGGCGGAACAACTCGCCCACCGCCGCCTGGTCGCCGTTGCAGCCCCTGCGCCAGAGCTCGGCGTCGCTCACGGGATTCACGGACCTACGATGTCCGGTCCGGCGCCGGAGTTCCCGGCGCGCCCGTCTTGGGCGCTCAGGACGTCGCCGAGCCGACGAACCGCATCAGGTTCGCGGCGCTCGCCTCGGCGGCGTGCAGCGCGAAGCGGATCTGCTGCGCCGCCGTGAAGCGCTTCGGCGCCGCCGAGTAGACGCCCGAGAGCACGTCGCCGTCGATCTGGTAGACGGCCACGACGGTGGAGCGCTCCACGTGCTTGCCGACCTTGCCGGTCATCCGGATCTCGAGGGCGATGGTGTCGGGAAGCAACTTGGAGTCCTTCAGCACTTTCAATCCGTAGCGCGCCGGCGGCACCCCTCGTACCGTGCTCCTGACCGCCTTCTTCGGGCAGTGGGTGATCGCATAGGCGAGCTCGGCCATCGCCTGCACTGCTCCGCCCTTGCGGTAGGTCACGACTTCGTTGGAGAGTTGCATGCCGGTCCTGGATCGCGTGTAGACCGTCTGGAGACGGGTCGTGCGCAACTGCTCGCTCGGGAAGGAGAACCCGCACAGGTCGAGCGTGACGCAGTCTGCAACGCAGTCGCTGAACGGCGGATGGAGGCGGTAGCCGGGCCCGATCTGGGCCGGCTTCAAGACGACCTGCACGCTCGGGCTGATCGGGGTGGCGGCGACCGCGGCGCCGGCACAGGCCCACGCCGCCAGGGCGCAGCCTGCGGTCGCGAAAGCGGCGACGGACGTCCGCATGCCCATCGCCAGATCCTACTGCCGGCCGGGGCGGACGGGAATCTCGATCAGCCGGCCACCGGCGATGGGATCACCGTCAGGCTCACGTAGGAGGGCGTCGACCCGCCCGCGGCGAGGGTCTGGCGGTTGGCCCGCGTCGTCGTCGCGTCCCAGGGATTCTCGGCGGTCCCGGGGTGGGGGAGGAACACCGGGAAGTCGCTCGAGGCAACGTGCAAGCGCAGACGATGCCCGGATTCGACGCGGTATCCGGTGTGGCCGAGGTAGACCTCGGCGAGTCCGCCCGACGCCGGGTCGAAGACGGCCTGGCCGAACAGCAATGCGTGGGCGCGGCCGTCGGGGTGGACGTCCACGAGCTTCACGTGCACGAACATCGACGGCGCATCGGTGCCGATCTCGAGATGCGCGACGACGCGGCCCGCGAGCGTCACGGGATCATCCTGCGGCGCCGCGGTGAACGTCATCACGTCGGGACGCGCCTCCACCGGCCGTTCGTCCGGATACTCGTAGAGCAGCGCGAACGGGTTGACGATCGTGGACGGCACGAGGTCGCCGGGGTCGTGCACCCAGGCGACCTCGCTGCGCCCGGGCGGCTGGGCGACCAGCGAGCCGCCCGCGGCGCTCGCGCCGGCGTGCTCGGCAGCGGCCAGGTGGAGGCGCAGCTCGGCGGCGCCGGGCGGCGGCCAGCTCGGCGCCTCCTGCCAGCCGGTGTAGGGGAGGTGCCAGCGCACGCGCGGGACCTCACGCGGATCGCTTCGGCCGCTCAGGAAGGCGTCGAAGAAGTCGAGCGCCGGGCCGATGTAGCCCGGCAGCATGCGCTCGAGCGCGTCGTCGTGCCGGTCGTGATCGTCCGACTCCGGGATCGGCACGTTCTCGAGCGCGTAGTTCTCGTGATCCGTGGACCCCGCGTGCAGGTACTGGAACGGCGCGGTCTCCGGGTTGGCGACCAGCGCCTCGTAGTCGAGCATGTGCGGGGGCGAGATGTTGTCGAACCAGCCGACGCCGTGGAGCGTCGGGATACGCAGCACGTCGAACGGGTGGGCGCCGGGGAAGAGCGGGACGCGCGGGGCGCCGCGCGATCGGCCGAGCACGTGGTCGAACGACGCCGAGCGGCTTCCGATCGCCGTGAAGGCCTCGTCGAAGACCGCCGCCAGCGGGCGCCGGCTCCAGTCGACCGTCCACTCGTTCGTCGCGTGGTCGGTCCAGAACTCGGCCA